>CACYZW010000004.1 GCA_902778995.1 uncultured Eubacteriales bacterium | reverse complement strand
ATTTCCGAGTCCGCTGCGCGGACTGCCACGGCTCAAATCGTAGATTTGAGGCGCGGCACCGTTGACGCCGTATCTGCAACGCAGTTTCCAGCCAAATGCGCTTCAGGCATTTTAGAAGCACACTCTAGTTTCCGCTATTTCACGACCGATTCCCAAAAACTCTGTCATGGCGCTTGTTTGACCGTACATGCGTCCTCCGCGCGCCGGATTTATGCGTTCATACAAGGCGTACGGCGAATGTTCCGGCCAACGTAAAATGGCATCGAACTGACGGGGCTGCCTGACAGCCAGATGCGCATATGCGGTCATCAGCACGGTATGCGAAAGGAAAAATCCCCTGAGCACCTCAATCGCAATGCCGGGAACGGAAACGCATCTGCCCATGATGGGCCAGGCGAATCCCGCGCTCATGGCGGTCGCCACCGCATGGAAGACGGAAAGCTGCGGATCTTATCTCGGATATATCGCGCAGGAGCTGGGCGTAGCGGAGACGAATGCGTTGTTCTGCAGGACAGGTTTCCTGAACAAGGCGTGACGACTGTGATTGACAGGCAAATCAATCCAGACCGATATTACAAAAAAGCATCATAACATTCCCATAAACACGAGAGGAGATCACCATGCTGCTAATCAGTCAGTCCCCAACCATCCAAATCGGTGAACTCGCATACGGCCCAGGGCACGTGTTCCCTTCGGGGGCCACGCTGTTGGGCGAAGGCGTGAATTTCAGCGTTTTCTCAAAGGAAGCGACATCCTGTACCCTGGTGCTATACCACCATGGACAAAGGGAACCCTTCCTGGAGATCCCGTTTCCCGACTCCTTCCGTATTGGGAATGTCTATTCCATGATGGTATACGGGCTTAATATCGAAAGCGTCGAATACGGCTATCGCTTCGACGGCCCTTATGATCCTAAAAATGGGTATCGCTTCGACAAGACCCGTGTCCTTTTGGATCCCTACGCACGTTCGGTCTCCGGAAGGTCAGTATGGGGCGCCGAGCCTGATTACACCAATCCCTTCCAGCACAGAGGGCAGATCATCCGGGAAGACTACGACTGGCGGGGCGACAAGCCGCTGGAGATTGCGCCCTGCGACCTTGTCATCTACGAGATGCACCTGCGTTCCTTTACCAGCCATCCGTCCAGTGGCGTGCGCCACAAAGGGACTTTTGCCGGCCTCACGGAGAAGATTTCCCATCTCAAGGCATTGGGTATCAACTGTGTGGAGCTCATGCCCATTTTTGAGTTCGATGAGTTCGAGAACACCCGTGAGGTCAATGGAAAACGTCTGCTCAATTACTGGGGCTATTCCACTATCAGCTTCCTGGCGCCAAAAGCGGGTTATGCGGCCTCTGCACCCTTTGGCATGGAGGCAGACGAGTTGAAGCATATGATTCGATGTCTCCATCAGAATGGTATCCAGGTCATTCTGGACGTCGTTTTCAATCACACCGCAGAAGGCGATGAGAACGGCCCCTGCATCTCCTACAGGGGCATCGACAACCGAACCTACTACCTCCTGACCCCGGACGGTGGATATATCAACTTCAGCGGCTGTGGAAATACAATGAATTGCAACAACCCCATTGTGCGAAATGTGGTTCTCGTCTGCCTGCTATACTGGGTGGCGGTGTTCCACGTAGACGGCTTCCGGTTTGACCTTGCCTCGATACTGTGTCGGGATGAAAACGGCGTGCCGATGGTCAATCCGCCGCTGCTTGAAAGCATCGCCGGTGACGCAATCCTGGGTAAAACCCTGCTGATCGCCGAGGCATGGGACGCCGGTGGCCTGTACCAGGTAGGCCGTTTTCCCGCCTTTGGGCGATGGTCGGAATGGAACGGCATGTACCGCGACAGCCTGCGCCGATTCATCAAAGGCGACGCGGAATGCTTGCCGGAGTTACTGTCACGCATCCGCGGTTCAGATGACCTGTATCGCGGACGCGGCCCGTCGGCCTCCATCAACTTCGTCACCTGCCATGACGGGTTTACGCTTTACGACCTGGTATCGTACAATGAAAAGCACAATTGGGACAACGGCGAAAACAATCGCGACGGATCGAACGACAACCTGAGCTGGAACTGTGGCGTGGAGGGTGATACGGATGACTCAGAGATCAATGCCTTGCGTCTGCGGCAGATGAAGAACATGCTGACCGTGCTGCTTACAAGCCGGGGAATTCCAATGCTGCTGTCCGGCGACGAATTTGCCAACTCACAATTCGGCAACAACAACGCCTACTGCCAGGACAATGAAATATCCTGGCTGGATTGGAATAGGATGGAAACGCACCGGGATCTTTATGACTATGTCCGGCGGTTGATCGCTTTCCGTAAAGCCCATCCCGTGCTTCGGGCGGAGAGCTATGACTTTTCTCATAACGGTACCAGCTATCCTGAGCTCTCTTTCCACGGCACACTGGCGTGGAATCTGGACGAACATGCTCCCGGTCTGAGTTTCGGCTACATGTATGCGGAGGATCATGCCCGATATGGCACGGAACAGGATGCGTTCATCTATGTTGCGGTAAACGCATACTGGGAAGAGCAGCGCTTCATGTTGCCCACGCTGCCTCAGGGTTTCCGGTGGAAGCTGGCTTTTGAAGCATATGGCATTTCCACGGATATCGGAGAGGAGCGCCCGCACGATGACTCGTCCGGTATCACGCTGGGGCCACGCACGACTGCGGTGTTGATTGGAACACCCGAATGATTCACGGATGAAGAGAAGGAATATGACCAGAGTGTATTTCTAAATGCGGGGAGATGCAGTTTGGGATGGATTTGACGGCATTTCAAGGCGCTTTTCACGGTTCCGCATCACAAATCTATGATTCGTGATGTCGGCAGTCTGCCTGACGGGCAGACCAACAAATCCTTTGGATTTGTTGCCTTGCGGCTATTGTTCCTGCGTGGCGATTCGCTTATTCTTCCATTGGGAACCATTCCAGCGAATGAGCATGACGACCGCGCGAAAGACCTCATCCAGCGCCATGGCGATCCAGAGGCCGTAAATGCCCATATGGCATTTAATGGCCAGCAGATGTGCGCCGCCCAAACCGATGAGCAAGTTGGAGAAAATCGCCCACATCGTGGGAAACTTTACATCGCCTGATCCGCGGAGGCAGGGAATGATGGTCAGATTGCAGGCGCGGCCAAGCTCGAGAAACAGCTCGATGATGAACAGTAGCTTTGTATAGCGGATCACTTCCGGGTTCGTGGTAAAGCAGGAGATGATGGGAACCCGAAAAATGAGCGCAAGCAGCACGGTAGCTTCGGAGATGACGGCAGCCATACGGAAAGCCCGAAAGCCCTGTTTTTTTGCCTCGTCGAAATTTCCGGCGCCCACCAGATGCCCGACGACAATCTGTGCCGCCTGGCCCACAGCCGACGAAAAGATCAGGAACAGAATGGCGATGTTGGACATATAGGTTTTCGTTATAAGCTCATTTTCCGAAAGGTGCCACAGCACCAGAGCGGTTATGATCAGCTGGGACAGCTGGTAAAGGAATGTTTCCGCGGCGGCGGGAACGCCCAGCTTGAATACCTGACGCAGCTCCCTGCCGGGGAAGGGCCTGAGCAAACGGAGGATGGAAGGCTTTTCGACTTTTGTGAACAGAAAGCATGCCATCCCCACGACCCCTGTCGCGCGGCCGATGACCGTGGCCAGGGCCGCGCCCTTTACGCCCATGGCCGGTATGAGCAGAAGATTCAGCAGGGTGTTGAGAATATTCATCACCGTGGCGAATATCATCGGCGGTTTTGTCAACCCATGGCTGCGAATGATAACATTCATGCAGTCGTACATGGCTTGCAGGAACAGGAAAACGCCCACAAGCGTCAAGTAATCGGAAGCGAATTCAAATACTTTCTCTTCAGCGCCGATGAAGCGCAGCATCGGACTGCTAAAGAAAAACACCAGCAGGCTGATCAGCAGCCCGGAAAACAGATGGAGCGCCAGCGTCATCGCTGCCGCCCGGGAGGCGTTCTCCTTCTGCCTGGCTCCCAAATACTGAGAAATCAGGATGCCGGCCGAGCTGGAAAACACCAGAACACCATGGACAGCACGACAATCACCTGATTGGCGGCGTTGACGCCGGAGGCTGCCAGATCGTTATACCGGCTGAGCATGAATACATCCACGAAGCCCAACATCATATGCAGAGTTGCTTCGATCAGGATCGGGATGGTTAGCTTCATTAATTCGGGCTTCTCTTTTTCAGCGTTGATGATCGTTTCCGCTATTTTTATGTGCATGACAAAGGAACCTCTTGCTTTGTAATATGAGTTAAAGAAATTATATCATGATTATAGGCGCTTTGCAAGGGCTTAAGGAAATACCGCATAATCGAGCCATGCAGTAACGGGATGAATTTTTAGTCGATTGCAGACTGCAAATTTCGAAGGCCTGCTGGTGGCAAGTCAAGAAATCAGCAGACATCAGGCGGCTGAAATTCAACCGTTAATGTACCATGGGCATTATGCGGTATTTCCTTATGAAAACACTCTCTAACTCAGTGCGATTTGCCGCCCCCTCTTTATTGGTTGCTCTTGTTGCCGCCCAAGTCGAGGTGCAGGACTTCCATCATGTACTTCGCAGCGGTATCGCCGAACATGATGTTCGGATAGTCCTTCTGGGCCTTGACATACTTGAAGAAGTCCTTCATCACATCTTCCTTGTTCAGCAGCTCGTCGCGGAACAGGGCGTTGAAGCCCAGGCTTGGATTCAGGGCGTCCTCAGCCAGCTTCTGGTAGACGCTGGTCGCTTCGAAGGAGAAATCATCCTTCGCGGCACACTGGGCGATGACATTGGCCGCGATCATGCCGCCGGTCATGGCGGAGGGGATGCCGTATTCGAACGCGCACTCCGCCGCGCCGATGGAATCGCCGATGGCGATGGCGCCAGGCACCACGCCGTTGCCCAGCTTTCGGGAGCCAGGCAGGCGCCAGCCGCGGAACTTGTCGATCAGCGTGGCGTTCTTCAGTCGCTCATGGCCGAACCGGGTATTGTCGCGCCAGTACTCGTAGAACTCCATGGCGGAACAGCCGGTGTCGCGCAGCGCCTTTTCGGTGATCGTCAGGCCCAGAACCGCCTGTTTTCCGCCGTAATGCGGATTCAGCCAGGTGGTGCAGATCGGGCTCCAGCCGGTCAGTCCCTTGGGCACGTAGTATTCCTCGGCCATGTGCGGGGCCAGGCCCTCCACGCCGTCCAGATACGCGCGGAAGCAGTACATCGTCAGGTCGGGATCGTCCGGGAACAGGCCCAGTTGACGGGTCAGCTCGCTGTGGGAGCCGTTGGCGATAACGGTGATGTCGGCTTCGATGTCCATGTCCTGGTTGTGGTACAGGCCGTGCACGCCCTTCACCACGCCCTTGCGGATGATCAGGCTGGTGGCCTCGTAATTCTCCATGAAGTCCGCGCCCTGGCGGATGGCCGCACGGCGGATCTGGTCGTCGGTGAAGCGCCGGGTGGCGATCATGGCCGGCTCTGTCTTCATGTCCACATAGTCCTCGTCGCGGTCGATGAGGCGGAACTCGGTGATGGAGCACGCCTGGTACTTCATCATCTCATCAAACGCGCCCATCTCCTTCAGCATCGGGTAGAGCGCAGGCACGTACACGCCGCCGCAGATCTTGTCGCGGGGCCAGGTTTCCTTGTCCACAAACAGAACGTCAACGCCGTTCTTGGCCAGATAGTATGCTGCGGTGCTGCCGCCGGGGCCAGCGCCGACCACCAGCGCGGTTCTCCTGATCTTCTTCATCTCGCTGCCCTCCTTACTTTCTCACCATGGAAATGACATCGCCCTGCGGGCACAGCTTCTGGCACACGCCGCAACCGATGCACTTCTCGGGATTGATCAAAGCATAACCGCAGCCCAGGCAGCGAAGCTCCTCCTGCCTGACCTGCTTGGCGGTATAGGTGATCTCCACATCGTCGAAGTTCTGCAGCCTGTCCTCGACCGCCTGCATCGGGCGCTCGTGACGGCGTGTCTTGCGGCGGTTGCAGGGATAGATCTTCTCCTCCATCGGTCCGGCCACCAGCTTGTGACCGATTTCCGCATTGCGCAGCGCGCGCTGCTGGATGGCGGCGTCCACGTCGAAGGCCGCCTTGCGGCCGCTGGCCAGCGCGTCGATGACGGAGCAGGCGCCGCCCGCGATGTCGCCCGCATAGAACACGTCCTCACCGTTGCACTCCGGGAAGATGGGATCGGCGTACTGGCCGATGGCCACGATAATGAACTGGGTATTCAGATGTACCAGCTGATTGTCGTCGGTCTCAAAGCTGATCTTGCCGTTCTCGTCCTTATTGAAGTTGGTGACCTTCACCAGGTCGATGCCCTCCAGCGTGTTCACGCGGCCGGTATAAGCCTTGGGGCTGTAGCCCTCCATGAACTCGACGCCCTCTTCGGCGGCCTCGTCCTTTTCCCACTTGTGGGCGGGCACATATTCGCCCTCCTCCAGGCACACCACGGTGACCTTCTTCGCGCCCAGGCGCAGCGCCGTGCGGGCGGTGTCCATGGCCACAGAGCCGCCGCCGATGACGACGCCCTCGCGGCCCTCCACCACGAAGTTCTGGTGGGGCATGCGGTAGGTGTTCTGGTCGTTGTTGGCGAAGTCCATGAACTGGATGGCGGTGTACACGGCGTCGTAGTTCCACTTCGGCACCCAGGTGATCTCCTTGCCATGGGGCGTGCCGGCGGCCACCACGATGGCGTCGTAACGCTTCTGCAGCTCCCTGATCTGCGCCTTGCCCAACGGGGTCGCACAGCGGATGCGCAGACCGGCCTCCTCGAGCTTTTCGATGTCCTTGCGCACGGCGTCACGGTCCAGTCGGAATTCGGGGATGGCGCGCACCAGCATGCCGCCGGGCTCGTTGTTGGCCTCAAAGACGGTCACATCGTAGCCAAGGGTGGAGAGGAAATGACCCGCGGACAGACCGGCAGGGCCTGCGCCGATGACGGCCACGCGCTCGTCGTGCAGCCTCGGATACTTCGGGCGGGTGTATTCGACGTTTTCATCCAGGTAGCGCTTGATGCCGCGAATGGCCATGGGATCGTCCACCAGCACGCCGCGCTTGCATACCTGCTCGCAGGGATGATGGCAGATGTGTGAGCAGACCGACGGCAGCGGGTTCTTCTCCCAGATGATGCGGAAGGCCTCTTCTTCCTTGCCGTTGCGGGCAAGGCCGATGTAGCCCTGGGGGCTGATGCCCAGGGGGCAGGCCGTGGTGCAGGACTGCTTGGTGCAGAACGCGTCTATGTCCTGCAGCCGCATCACGGGCTGGTCGGTGCACTCGGGACACACGCGGCAGATCCAGCGCTGGGCCTCCTCGATGGCCTCAACGGGACAGTTCTCACGGCAGGTGCCGCAGTTGACGCACTTCTTCGTGTCAACCTTGGCCACATAGCCGCGATCCAGCGTGTATTCCAGGCTGTCCTGTTTGATCTTGATCGTGCTCATGGAATACTCCTCCTTGTCTGTTATCGAATCACGTATAGTATATGCGTATAGTTTTCATGTATATTTTACAGTTTTGACTATGTATTAGTCAATACTAATATCTTGACTCGCTGTAAAAAAGTCAAAAAAAGAAACACGCGCAGCGCATGTTTCCATTGTCTTGTATGGAATTGTTCAAAGGACAAGCCAGGGGATATTCGCTTCGCAGTAGTTGAGAAAGGCCGCGACGTCGATCTGGTCGATGCGCCTGTCGGTCTGCTCAATGATGCCTTCGATCCTCGGCGCGTCGTAATTCAACAGGGCGAGTATTGCCCGGATGTGAACGCTGCAAAAGCGATGATAGTCTATATCCAACTCATCCTGGTGGATGAAAAGGTGCATCGTGCCGCCCATGGCGAACACCAGGGCCGTCTTCAGCTGGCGAAAAGAAAAGGTCGCTTCACCGCAATAGCAGCGCAGCCAGCTGCATATGGTATCCACCCACGCATCCAGACACTCTGAATGGCGGACGGAAGAGAGGATGAACTGCCGCAGGGTATAGTTATTGGCCACGCCCTTGAAGAACAGCATGTTGAAGTCCGATATGCGCTGGAACAGCTCATCTTCCCGGCAGGTCAGTTTTTCCATATAAGTGAACGAGGTCTCCAGTAATTCGCCCAGCATCGTCTTCACGATCTCGATCTTCTGGGTATAATAGTGCTGGAGCAGCGATTTGTTGATGCCCACCGCCTTCGCGATGTCGCTCAGCGACACCTGGTCATACTGGTTTTCGCTGAACATCCTGTAGGCGGCCGTCAGTATTTCTTCGCGCCGCTTCGTGTTTTTAACAGCCATAGAGGTCCTCCGGAGTCGTGATGGATGCATTATAACACTGTTTCACTCATTTTTACAACCCCGGAATCAGAGCGTGTTTCCAAAATGCCTGAAGTGCATTTTGAAACACACTCCGGGCTTATTCCAAGGAATACAGCTTTATTCTGTCTACAGATGGCCTGAATCGAGCAAGCTCTTCCTTTGCGAAGGGTTTCCCGTGGGCTGGATACAGCATGTCCGCATCTTCAGCGATCATAAGATCCCAGGAGCGGCCAAATGCGACAGGGTCCTCCACCCAGATCGTTATCCGATGGCTGCTGGGAAAACCATTCATGGCCGCGTCCCCCGGAAAGATCACCCGACCCACCTTCAGAGAAACGGAATCGCCCGTGTGCCCCGGCGTAAAAAGAATCCTGCCGCCGAGCTGTTTTTCCAAAGCCTCCCTGGTTTCCTCCGTGATCCACAGGATCCGGTCTTCAAAGGCCACGGAAAGCGGCGGAAACAGATGCCTTCCCCTGCCCCACAGGGCCATGCACTTGCAAAAGAGAAATGCTTTAACGGTACTGCAGCCTCCCTCGAACGGATTCTGGCCCTTTCGGAGGACCGGCAGGCTGTCCGGGTTGGCGATCACCGGAATGTGCGGGCATTTTTGCATCAGTTCGTTCAGGAACCCCGCGTGATCGTCATGGGCATGGGTCAGAAACAGGCAGTGGATGTCCGACCATTGGATGCCGTGCCGCTTCATTCTCTTTTCCACACTTTTCAATTTGCCGGGATAGCCCGTATCGATCATGACATATCCGTCCGGGATTTCATAGATCCAGGTGTTCATGACACGGTCTCCCACATTTATGATCCTCATCATTCTTTCACCTCTGACCTGGAATCTATATTGACATTCCCCTTTTTGTCATTTTCTCTTGCCTGTCGGCGACAATCCAGAGGACGACAGCTGAAACCAGCCACAGAACCCGATATACATTTGCCGACAGGCTTCCGGGAAAGCCGTCAAACAGGGCGTTCCAGTCATAGACCGCGCCGATCGTGTCTATGAAGGCATGATAGAGCGCACAGGCCATCACGCTCCCTGTCGCCTTGTATATCGCTGCCAGGGCAAACGCCCAGATGAATATCGTGATTCCAAATCCGAAAACGCTGTCTCCGTAATGGTTTGAAGTCGGGTCAATAAACACAGGGAAATGCCAGACAAACCAGATCGCCGCAGTTACAAGGACCGAATACGGATACGGCATTCTTTTATCCAATTCCGGCTGCAATAGCCCGCGCCAGCCGGTTTCTTCAGCAATGCCGACAAACGGTATCATGATGAGAAAACCAAGGGGAAACATATACCATGGCGCGCCGTTTGGCGTTCCACACAGGATCGCATAGAGAAGCGCAAACAGGCAAAAGCCGCCTGTAATCAGGATCGTCTTTGGAACATTATCCGTGCGAAAGATATCGCGAAACATCTGCCTGAGGCCGGTTTTATCGATGAAGAGCGAGATAATCAGGACCGCGATAAACGGTGTTGGCGTTGAAAAGAGCAGCCCTGTTGCGGCATACAGGAAGTATCCCCCGGTCATTTTTCCCGTTTCGCGATATGCGATCGAGTACGGCTGCAGCCAGACATTGAGCGTGACATAGCAAAAGGCGGACAGTGCCGCAATCAACAGCAGATACCAGCCCAATCTGCTCAAATGAAAGGTCTTTGCCGTTTTAACGTCTTTCATGGAACCGTCATCTCCATATTCCGATATTCTCCAGTCAGACGTTCGAATCCGGATAACGTTACAGAATATCGTGTAAAATGGATTCCGGCTTGCCGTTCCAAAGGGTGCTATCCGGAGGATCGATGACCAGCCACTGAGCAATCGTCCGCCTCGGGTTTACGGAGGGTGTTATTCTGCATTGACGTCATGGATTTCCTTCCCGCCGTCTCCATATCACTATACCACATATTCCTTGCCGTGCCCAGGCCCATAATAAGCCGGATCCCGTCAAAATTCCTGTAGACACAACGCGTCGGAAGTGATACAATCGTTTCCGGAAGGGTTCGACATCTTTCATTCCCGTCGGCTGCGCCCGAATCCCCCATCTGCTGATGGGCTTGCCTGATTCGCTGAAGGGCTTCCTGATGGCCTTCCGGCCGCGCATTGTACACGCTAACACAGGGAGGTTTATGCGCATGAACAGCAGCAGTATCATCAGCCCCACCGCTTCCGGAAAAGACGAACACGCGCTGGCACATAACAGTATCGATCAATATCTTGAACAGCTTCATGCAGATTTTGATCCCGTATACAGCATGTTGATGGACTATCAGTGCGCTGTCATGGAAGTGGAAACTAAATTCAATATTCTCAACAACCGGCTCTCCATTCAGGGAGAACACAACCCCATCGAATCCATCAAATCGAGAGTAAAAGCGCTTGACAGCATCATTCGGAAGCTGGAAAAGCTGAATCTGCCCGTCTCGATTGAATCAGTGGAAAACAACTTAAAGGATGTCGCCGGTGTACGGGTGATCTGTTCTTTCATCGACGATATTTACAGAATCGAGAAATGCTTCCTCGCGCAGGAGGATGTCACTCTGGTAGCGCGCAAGGATTATATTGAGAATCCAAAGCCGAGCGGCTATCGTAGCCTGCACCTCATTGTCAAAACACCGGTCTATACAGAAAACGGAAAAAAGGACATGTTCGTCGAGGTTCAGATGCGGACAATTGCAATGGATTTCTGGGCAAGTCTCGAGCACAAGCTGCGCTATAAAAAGAATCTCAACCCTCAAACCGCTGAAAAGCTGTCGAAAGAGTTGGAAGCGTGCGCGGAAGAAAGCGCAAGGCTGGATATGAAAATGCTCCGAATTCGGGATCGCATTATGGGTGATGGATCAGCCGCCGATCTATGATTTATAAATACTCAAGATAAAACGGGACAAGCTGTGGGATGCATTTTTCGTTTTCGCAACGACGCCAGGCCAGGTTACGCACCGGCACCCGTCCCGGCCGTGGCGCGGCTGCGATCCGGAAAAGGCACCCACGGCTGTTGCGTTTTGCCCTGAGAGGCATATCATCACATCTTTGTCAATTACAAACAAACATTCAGCCCATCGGTTCATGCGCCTGCAGCTTCAGGCCCTTCTCTTCAACTCCCGGGTGAGGATCCATTCCAGGGTACTCATGTCCACATTCCCGCCTGAGGCGACGGCTACGGTCTGAAGGCTCGTATCGATCCTGTCAAACAGATATGCCGCGACGCCCGTTGCGCCAGCGCCCTCCACCATCAGCTTCGGCCCCTCCAGCAGCTGGACGATGGCAGTTTCGATCTCTGACTCCCGGACCGTCACGATGTCATCCACGTACGCTTCAACGATCTCGAAGGTCATATCTCCCGGCGTCAGAACATGTATACCGTCGGCAATGGTCGTTCTGTCCTGCAGCGTCTCCACCTCGCCAAAGCCGAAGGACGCGTACATGGAGGGCACGTTCATCGTCTGGACGCCGATCACCCTGATATCCGGTCTCAGGGACTTTACCGCGATGGCGACGCCGCTGATGAGCCCGCCACCGCCCACCGGCACCACGATTTGCTGAACGTCCGGCATCTGCGAGAGTATCTCCAGCCCAATGGTGCCCTGTCCCGCGATCACAAACGGATCGTTGAAGGGATGGGCAAAAGTGTACCCCTTTCCCGCCGACAGCCTGTCGGCCTCGCGGGCGGAGTCGTCATAGTTACCCGGGACCAAAACGACCTCGGCGCCATAGCCGCGGGTGCCCTCCACCTTCACGGTCGGCGCATAGTCCGGCATGCAGATCACCGCATGCATTCCAAGACGCATCGCTGAAAAGGCCACGCCCTGGGCGTGATTGCCCGCAGAACAGGCGATGACGCCCTTCGAGGCCTCTTCTTCCGTCAGGCTGCGAAGCTTGTTATAGGCGCCCCGTATCTTGAAGGAACCCGTATTTTGAAGGTTTTCCGCCTTGACGAACAGATGGTTGTCCAACCGTCCAAAGGGCAGGACGGGGGTCTGCCGCGCGACATCGCGCAACACAACCGCGGCGTTCTGGATCATTTGAAGCGTTGGCCGCATATTCATACACTTCCTTTCCATCTTCGAGGAATCCAAATCATGCGCCAGTCTCGCGCCACCGTTGAATCGGACCCGGTGGCAGTATTCAAAATCTGCCCGCTCAGGTATCTTTCGCGTCACGCTGTACGCTTCCGGATATCCAGACGTATCGCGTCCTCACGGCTCGACAGGCTGAACCCCGTAATAGTTCGGAAGGCATGCGCTTCAAGCCCGCTGCCCCTGGTCCTGCGGCTGATGGTCATCCTATGGACCACGGCGCAGCGCATGTGCGTTTTCCATGCCATGGATAACGATGACAGCAAAGAGTGCTGCTCAGCGACCCGGAAATATGTCGTTTTCTGATGCAGCCCCTCATGCCGTAAGCGGCCACGGATTCCATTCTCACGCTCTGGTCCGTTCATCCGCTTCTTTGCCCCCGTCACGAGATTATTATATCAGTTGAGCAAAGAAATGTCTATAGGGAAAATGGGGATAAGTCATCCCGGGCCGGTATCGCGTTTCACCATTCATCCCCGGGCGAACAGTAATTAACGGGAGACCTGTTTCCCCCGCCAAACGGTGCCGCGCCTCAAATCTCTGATTTGAGCCTTCGGCAGTCCGGCCTACAGGTCGGACCGGCAACCTTTTGGGTTTGCCGCCTTGCCACCCCTTTGGCAGTCCTGACCGCACCTGTAACTGCGCCGCATCCTTCATTGCTGCACGCCCATCCCTCTGTGCCTCCCCTGCCTCATATGACCGGATAGAACCGCTTAGAGTGCGTTTCCGATCAGCAGGCAACAGTCGGCTGCATTTCAGCCGTTCATGCGCCATGGGCATTGTGCGGTATCTCCTTAATCAGATTTTATGAAGAATCACAGGGCCTGCTCATACTTGGTTTCCAATGAAACGCTTCTGATCGCAGTTTGTCCCTGTCCGGCGGAATGTAAAGAAAATTTTAAAGAATTAAAGGATTTCGGACCACACGCGGCGAATAGAAATACACACATAATCGTGGGAAGAAGAATGCCTTGAACCCCATCGATGCGCCCATCATTTCCCGGTGCCATCGGCCCGTACTCCCATAGTTGTGAGGCGGCGAGGTTGATCTTCAACTCCAGGCAGCTCACCATTGCCCCGCCACCGGCCCCATGCCCGAGGGCATCGGGGAACAGGCTGAGATCTTCCCCTTTGGGGCGCGCACCACCCAACCGACCAAACACGAAGGAGGCGTTTACGGTATGAAACCCACACGCATCATGGCTCTTCTGTTCAGTTTGGCCATCGCCACTTTGCCGGCCTGCGCGGCTGCGGAGGCGCCGACAGTTTATCGGGAGCCGGAGGATAACTGCTCTGCGGTTTATGTCGGCAGGGATCAGCGCGGACGGGACGACCATCATCGCCCGCTGCGCGGATACCCACCCGACCACGACTTTTGTCTATCTGAACATCACAGAAGCCAGCAACGAAGCAGGGCGAACAGTGACGGGGAAAAACGGCTTTCAATACGCGCTGCCGGATGAAACCTATCGCTATGTCTCGGTGCCGCGCCCCGCTGCCTTTGAGAAGGGGCATCACTGGGATTCAGCGGCTGCCAACGAGAAGGGATTGGCGGTCACCGCCACGATTACCGGATATCTCTGCCCGGAAGCCCTGGAAGCCGATCCCTATGTGGACGACGGCCTCTCTGAGGACAATATAGCCGGCATCGTCGCGGCCTGCTGCGGCTCCAGCCGGGAGGGCATCGAGCGGATCGCCCGGATCATCGACACCCAGGGCTCGGCTGAACCCAATATTTTCATGGTGGCGGATAAGGAAGAATGCTGGTATATGGAAATCTACACCGGTCACCAGTATGCGGCGGTCAGGCTGCCCACCGACCTTGTTGCGGGCTTCGGAAACGAGTTCATGCTGGATACCCTGACGGGCTTTGACGAGGTCATCTCATCGGCCGCCCTGGAGACCCTCCCCGCGGAAAAGGGCTTTGCCGTCTACAATGAGGATGGCGCGCTCAATCTGTTCAGTACCTATTCCGGGGAAAAGCGGCTCAATGATTATGCAAATCTCCGAACCTGGCGCATTCACAACCTGCTGGCGCCGTCCACGGCGGGAGAGTACGATACTTACCGAAAATATGATCTGCTCTACGCGCCGGATGAAAAGGTCAGCACCCAAGCCGTGATCGATATCTTCCGGGATCGGTTTGAAGGCAGCCCCTACGAAGCCGAGGTGGCCGGCGGGAAGGTTCGCATCCTGGCATCGGAAACCGCCTCGCAGGTTCACGTCCAGAAGATCCACCACGATTTGCCGGCAGAAATCGCGGTGGAGACCTGGCAGTGTTTTTCCAATGCGAACTACGCGCCCTTCATTCCGCTGCCCAACTGCCTGAGTGCCGCGCCGGAGGCCTATACCTATCAGATGCCGACGTATGACTATGATACCGGGGCGGCTGCCTGCCGCCTTAAGACGCTGAACGCCCTCGCAGCTCAGGATCGCGAACACTTCGGCTCTGGCGTCGAGGCGATGTGGCAGGAATACGAAGCCATCTGGGCCGGGAAGTATCGGGAAGCGCTGGAGCAGGCGGCAGGCCTGTGGGCTCAGGGCGATGCCGATGGCGCCAAGGCCCTGTTGAACGAGTGCGCCAACCAGGCTATGGACCAGGCGCTGAGGCAGACCGATATCACCACCACCGATCTGATCTGGTATATCATGCAGGATGTGGACACCCTGCGCTATACCTTCTCCTATGAGACCCTGACCCTTTCCGAGGAACCCTATGAGCGCACGCCGTTTATGCTCCTGATCAACGCGGCGGAATATGCGGTGCTTTACGACTGGAATTGCGAGATCCAGGCGGAAGGCTTTTTGCTCACCAAGGGAGACGCCGTCATAAAGATTGCGCCCTCCGACGGCAAACGGACCTCCAAGGGCTCCGTCACGATTGGCGACGAAGAGCCTCAGAGCATCGTTGCCCTTCAGAGGGATGCCGGAATTTTCATTCCCCTCGATCAGGCCATGCAGCTTTTGAAAGGTGCGGCCTGAGTCATTGGCCATTCGCTGAGCAGGGGGCCAACGCGGGCAGGAGGGCCGTGCGCAGCTACCGCACGAAGCGTCCCGGCGACTCCCTGACGCAAGAAAGTATGGCGGACAGGCTGCCATTGATGATCGATACCAAAACCTGGGGAGGATAATGATGCCATTTGAAATCATAAGAAACGATATTACCAAAATGAAGGTTGACGCCATCGTCAACCCGACGAACCGGGCCTTGTTGCCTGGCGGCGGCCTCGATGCGTCGATTCATAAAGCCGCCGGTCCCGCTCTCGCAGCTAAGTGCCGTTCTATCGGGTCCTGTCAGACCGGCGACGCCATCATGACCAGGGGATACAACCTTCCGGCAAAGTATGTCATTCATACCGTGGGTCCAGTATGGCACGGTGGCAACCACGGAGAAAAAGACCTGCTGGCATCCTGCTATCGGAAGTGCCTTGCGCTCGCCAGGGATCACAATTGCAAGAGCATCGCCTTCCCCCTGATTTCTGCGGGTACCTACGGCTACCCAAAGGATGAGGCCATGTCGGTTGCGCAGGATGTGATCTCACGATTCCTTTTTGAAAACGACGCGCTCATCTACCTGGTGGTGTTTGGCCGCACGGAATACCTGACCAGTAAGGAACGCTTCAGCGACGTCCAGGAATACATAGATGATGTTTACGCTGCCAGTCATTATCACAGGAATACTGAGATACGCAGGCGTGAGCTGTGGCAGGTGGACGAGGAAGCGGCCCTGCGCTACGAGGAAGAGCTGTTTGCGTCTCCAGGCCTGCCGATGGCAAGCAACCGCCCTGCGCCAGACCTGGCGAAGGTATTGCAGGAGGCTGACGAAGGCTTTTCCGAGTCATTGCTCCACCTGATTGACGAAAAGGGCATGACCGATGCCCAGTGCTATAACAAGGCAAATATCGACAAAAGGCTTTTCTCGAAAATCCGGTCCAATCCCGATTACAGGCCGAGCAAGCCCACCGTGTTTGCTTTCGCCGTCGCCCTGGAGCTGTCGCTTCAGGAGACGTCGGAATTGCTGAAAAAGGCCGGTTTTGCCATTTCCCACAGCAGCAAGTTCGACATCATCGTTGAATATTTCATAAAGAAGCGGCAGTACAACATCTTTGAGATCAACAGTACGCTGTTTGACTTCGACCAGCCGCTTCTGGGAAGCGGCATGAAATAAAGGTCGCACGCCAGGCGACCCTTTCCCTCCTGTTCGCGGCTATAATAGAGCCATCAACAAACGGGAGGGATTATTCATGAAAAAGAATCTGACTGAAATGGTGTTCATACTGGACAAGAGCGGCTCCATGGCCGGGCTCGAGGCCGACACCATCGGCGGCTTCAACAGCATGATCGAGCGCCAGAAGAAGGAAAGCGGCGAGGCGCTGGTCTCCACGGTTCTGTTCTCGAACAGAAGCACGGTTCTCCATGACCGAGTGGATGTGCAGCGCCTCGAACCGTTGACGGCTCGGCAGTATCAGGTAGGCGGATGCACCGCGCTGATCGATGCGATCGGGTGTGCGATCCACCACATCGGGAACGTGCACAAGTATGCCCGGGAAGAGGATGTGCCGGAGCACACGATCTTCGTGATCATGACGGATGGCATGGAAAACGCCAGCCACCTCTACAGCAGCGATGAAGTAAAGGCCATGGTGGAAAAGGAGAAGACGAAATACGGCTGGGAATTTCTGTTCCTCGGGGCGAACATCGACGCGGTGGAGACGGCAGCTCACTTCGGCATCAACGAGGACAGGGCAGTAACCTTCCTGAACGATTCCGCCGGCCAGGCACTGAATTACAGTTCTGTCAGCGCGGCAGTCAGCCAGGTGCGGGCCTGTGCACCGTTGAGTGCTAACTGGAAGCGGGATATAGAGGAGGACTTCCTGGAACGGTTTGATCAGTAGGCTTAGAGTGTGTTTCTGAATTTTGTTTAATTGATGCAAGGGGAATCGTGAGAAGTCGCCCTGACCGCGACCTCCGGTTCCCTTTTCCGTGATACTGTTTACCCCGGGAGACGATAATGAAGGACATTCTCTTTTTCATATCGTTTCCCATTTCAACAGACCCTGGCAGCCATTCGATTCAGCCGTCTGCCCACGATTGTCGGCGCCTTGCCCTTCGGGAGCCGCCGAGCCGGAAAACGTTCCGTTTTCCCTGTCATATCGGAAGCATCGAGTCCTCAGCATAAGATTTCAGCAGCCTTGCTTTTCTTCTGATATTCGCATATAATGTATAATGACGTACAGCGAGGAGGCAACCCACGAAGGGATACCTGTCAGTGCGGAATATTCCCTATAAGCGGAATGTTTCCGGGCTGTGGGTCAGCGGGTTCGCCCGGGACGGCAAGCTTCCCTGCGTTGATCGGTTCCCACGGTCACGGGCGATCCCGGAGGATACCCAGAAGCCGGAACATCCGGGAAAGAAAAAAGCAGAGGTTTGAGAGCCCATGAAAACGATCATTCTTAACGGTAGCCCCAGGAAAAACTGGAACACGGCCACGATGCTGAAGGAAGCGAAGAAGGGGGCGGAATCTGTCGGTGCGGAAACGGAATACATCGACCTGTACGATTTGAACTACACGGGATGCCGGAGCTGCATGGCCTGTAAGCGAAAGGGTGCAGCACGTTGCCATTGCTTTTGGAAGGATGACCTCTCCCCGGTGATTGACCGGCTCTTTGCCGCCGACGCGCTGATCATCGGCTCGCCAATCTACCTGGGGGACGTCACCAGTCAGGTACACGCGTTGATCGAACGGCTGCATTTCTGCGCATTGTCCTACGATGATTATTCCAATTACTTCACGGGCAAAGTGGACGTGGGCATCATTCTGACGATGAATGCACCGCAGCATATATTCGACAGCTGGTATAAGCCGAAGGCGGACGAGCTGACGCACAGCTTCTCTGCGCTGAACGGCAGGGTCGAATTGCTCCCGTGCTTCGATACCCTGCAAGTAAAGGATTACAGCAGGTTCAATATGGCGGGGTTTGATGAAGCGCATAAGAAGCAAATGCGGGAAAAGCAGTTCCCGCTGGATCTGGAGAAGGCGTTTCTGATGGGAACAAGGCTTGGAAGGGCCTGAGGAATCACAGATGAAACAGTACATCGTGGATGCTTTTACGAATCAGCCTTTCTCGGGAAACCCGGCGGCCGTATGCGTCATGGATGGGTGGCCGCCAGAGGAATCCATGATGAAGCTGGCCATGGAGAACAATCTGTCTGAGACGGCATTCATCGTGAAGGAGCCGGAGGGCTATCGTCTGCGCTGGTTCACGCCGGGCACAGAAGTGGCGCTGTGCGGGCACGCTACGCTCGCTTCCTCCTTCGTCATCTTCAATTTCTATGAGCCGGACGGCGATGTGATTCGGTTCAACACGATGAGCGGATGCCTGACAGTCAGAAAAAAGGGCAACCTGTACGAGATGGATTTCCCGACGTATGCGCTGAAGGACATTCCTGTTACAGATGATATGGAACGGGCCTTTGGCATTCGCCCGGTCAAGGCGGTGCTGGGACTGGATTTGATATGTGTGTTTGAGACGGAAGCGCATGTACGCTCCATGGTCCCCGATCAGGCACTGCTCGCCCGGCTTGAAGGCCGCATTCAGAATGCTACGGCGCGGGGCGCGGAAACCGATTGCGTTTCACGCAGCTTTTGCCCCAAGCTCTTCGTATCCGAAGACCCGGTATGCGGCTCCGCCCATTGCCAGATTGCGGACTACTGGGCACATGCGCTTGGGAAGAAGCGGATAAGGGCTTACCAGGCGTCAAGGCGCGGCGGTTATCTGGACTGTGCGATGCTGGACAATGGGCGAATTGCGATCAGCGGCGAGGCGGCGCTCGTCGGGGTAACGGAGATAGTAGCGGAGCTATAGGGTGAACATCCTGCAGGCGCCCAATCTGCCACGCCCAGCCGTTCCGTCGATTCCGGCAGCGCCAGAGCGCTGCCAATGATCGCGCCATCAGGGTTCACGATCCTGCTTGTTCAGCATGTCAGGAAGCAGGTCTGACCAAAAATCACATCATTAAGGAAACACCGCACAATGCTCATGGCGCATTAACGGCTGAATTTCAGCCGCCTGCTGCCTGCTAATTTCTTGACTTGCCGCCACCGCACAATGCGCATTGTGCGGCGTTTCCTTATGCTTTTATATCCCTGAACGATTTCAGATACGGCACAGCCCTTTCCCCGTCCAGCACGAGCTCCGCATACCGTCCGTCCATCAGCGCGCCGGGGTTGATGAGCAATACGCCGCCAACGCGCTCGACACAGGGCTTATGGGTATGGCCGAACAGCGCGATGGTGGCCTGCTGGTCCTCGGCGTAGTAGGAGAGCTGGTCGTAGCGGTACTTCACGTCCTGCAGATGCCCGTGCACCGCCACGATCCGGTGCGGGCCGAAGGCGGCGCGGGCCATGCGGGGCAGCTCGGAGAACATGTCGCAGTTGCCCGCGACGGCGATCAGCGGCGTCTCTAGCCGCCGCTCCAGCCAGCGGGCGTCGGAATCGTAATCTCCCAGGTGAAATACCGCGTCGTATTTTTCCCGCTTGCACAGCTTCAGATAGCGCTCCAGCCAGACGCCCCTGTCGTGGCTGTCGGAGACGATGCCCAGCCGGGTCACGCCTCTGCCTCCAGCGCCGCGATGAGCTTTTGTATCGCCCTGGCCCGATGGGAGACGCCGTTCTTCGCCGCCGGATCCGCCTCGGCGAAGGTGACGCCCAGGTCATCGGACAGGAACAGCGGGTCGTAGCCAAAGCCGCCCTCGCCCCGGTATTCGCCGATGATCTCGCCCTCGCAGCGGCCATAGACGATGATCGGCTCCCGCCCGGGCCGGCACAGCGCCACAGCCGCGCCGTAGTGAGCCCTATGGGGCGCGGGCTTGTCCGCCAGCTCCTTCAAAAGCAGCTGGTTGTTGGCCTCGTCGTCGCCGTGCACGCCGCAATAGCGGGCGGAATGGACGCCAGGCCTTCCGTCCAGCTGATCCACACACAACCCGGAATCGTCCGCCAGCGTGGCGCATCGGCAAATATCCATCAGGGCCTTTGCTTTAATCAGGGCGTTCTCCTCGAAGGTCTCCCCCGTCTCCTCCACATCCGTCTCCACGCCCATTTCCCGCATGGAGCGCACGTCGTAGCGGTCGCCCAGCAGCTGTTTGAGTTCCTTCAGCTTGCCGAAATTGTTGCTGGCCAGCGCCAGCAGGGGTTTTTTGCAGATGACCGCGCTCCGGCTGCCCAGCGCTTCCCGCTGTATATCCATCAACTCCAGGCAGCCCTTTTCGCCCAGGGCCAGCAGCCTGTCAAGCTCCGCGCGCGTGTAGCTGCGCCCTTCCCCGGTGCCCTGAACCTCCACGAAGCCAAGCCTGCCCGCGCCGTCGCGGGTCATGACGATGTTCATATCCACCTGGGCGCGGCTGTCCTGGGCGTACTCCAGATCCAGCGTACAGACCTCGTCTACGACGCCCGCAGACACCGCCGCGACTTGACGGACGATGGGCGAATCCACCAGCGCGCCCTCCTGCATCAGCCTGTCCACGGCGATGCACAGCGCCACGAACGCCCCGGTGATGGAGGCCGTGCGGGTGCCGCCGTCCGCCTGGATCACGTCGCAGTCGATGTAGACCGTGCGCTCGCCCAGGCGCGTCAGGTCGCAGGCGGCGCGCAGAGAACGCCCGATCAGCCGCTGTATCTCCACACCCCTGCCGTCCTTCTTGAGGCCGTCCCGCTGCTTGCGCTGAGGGGTGGAGCCGGGCAGCATGGCGTATTCCGCCGTGACCCAGCCCTTGCCCTTGCCCCTCAGAAAGGGCGGGACGCCCTCCTGTACCGAAGCGGTGCAGATAACCCTGGTCCTGCCGCAGCAAATCAGCACGGAACCTGCGGCCATTTCCGTATAGTCCGGCAGTATGCGCACCAGCCGCAGCTCGTCGCAAGCGCGTTCATTCGTATTCATGTATTCGTTATCCTCCTGTAGATGTGGTTTTATTCAAAGTCAAACAGCATCGCGGACTGGGTCTGAATATAGTCGTATACGATGGAATCGGCCACGTTCATAAAGGTCGGAACGCCCAGCTCGCCCTCCGTGGCGTCATACTTCTTCCCGTCCACGTAGATTTCCACCGAATCCACGCCATCAAACTGGGTACAGGTCAGCACCAGGGCCTTCAGCGCCATGCGTCCGCCGTCGGAATTCTGCACCAGATTGACAAATTCGGAGGTGAAGTTCAGCCGGGCCACCCCGTTCTCGACCGTCACGTCGATCAGGCCGCATCCGGCAGGCACCACGCTTTCCAGCATATCGGCGTTGCTCGGGCCCTTCGCCAGCTCCAGCACAGCGGTATTCACATCCGGCGTGGAATGGACCATACGCGTCACGGGCACGATCACCGCGCCGGAATCGCCGGGGAAATACAGCGTGACGGGCTTGACGGAGACCTCGCTCATGGTGGGCTCGACGCTCTCCAGGTTGATGTCGCCCCGGGTAAACTCCCCGGCCACGGAGGTACCGTGGGTCAGCTTCTCCCGCTTCTGCCCGTCGATCAGGAATTCCACCCTGTCCACGCTGTCAAATTCCGTCAGCGTCTGCACCACGGCGTTGACCATGTTGCTCTCCGCCGCGGCATCCGCCATGTCCAGGACCTCCTTGCTCAGGTCGATGCGGGCCAGCCCCCTGGAGATGTCCAGGTCGATCTTCGTGTTCTCGGGCAGCACCGTGCGCAGCCCCAGGCGGGCCGCCTGCATGTCGTTGCCCACGCTCTGAACCATCATGTTCAGCGTCGCCTTGGCGATGCCGTCCTCCATGGGCACGGAGCACATCACCGGCACCAGATAGCCGTAGTTGTCCTGATAGTAGACGATGGTGGAAACCCTGGAATCCCCTTCCCCGCCCGGGGCATTCTGACTGTCCGCCGACGCCGCAGAGTCCTCCGGCGCTGCGGCAGGATCGGAACCCGAACCCTGCGAGGGCTGCGAACCCTGCGAGGGCTGCG
This sequence comes from uncultured Eubacteriales bacterium, assembly GCA_902778995.1. Taxonomy (GTDB): domain Bacteria; phylum Bacillota; class Clostridia; order Christensenellales; family Aristaeellaceae; genus UBA2862. Next base: position 89,589 of record CACYZW010000004.1, on the reverse strand, counting down.
AACCCTGCGAGGGCTCCGATTCCTGCGAGGCCTGCAAACCCTGCGAGGCTTGCGGCGCATTCTGTGGCGTCTCATTATCTGCCGCAGGCTTCCCCCACAGCGACCATGTGCTCGCCAGCGCCACGGCAATGACCAGCAGCGACAGCGCGAGCAGGTAAACCCTGCGCTGATTTCCCGAAAATTTCATCTGGAACCCTCCTTGCGTCGTCCGTTTCGATTCAATCTATTCCGGTCCGACGGGAGGTATGCGTTCCTGCACAGGCAACGGCTTCCCGGCAGGGCCGAAGGAAGCGCCGTCCCGATTGCAGCGAGGCAACCCTGAGAGCATCGCGCATGCCGCAGCCTGGCGGCAAGTCAAGAAATCAGCAGACAGCAATCGACGAAAATTCATCTCGTTACTGTGCGACTCGATTGTGCGGGATCTCCTTAATATTTTATCACACGCGCGGCGGTTGCGCAATCCGTGGAAATGGTTTATAATGTTCTAAACAAAGAAGATACGATTCGGAGGAACAGCCATGCCCTTTGACGGACTGACCCTCGGCCTGATCGCCCGGGAATTGGATCGGGCGCTGACCGGCGGTCGCGTAAACAAGATCATACAGCCCGAGCGGGACGAGATCATACTTACCATCCGCAGCGGCGGCGAAAACCGCCAGCTCTTGCTGTCCGCGACGGCCAACTGCGCCCGCGCGCACCTGACCACCACCCGCAAGAACAATCCGCTGGAGCCCCCGGCGCTTTGCATGCTGATGCGCAAGCACATCACCGGCGGCCGCGTCAGCGGCATACGGGCCCTGGAATGCGACAGGATCCTGGAAATCGAAATCGAACACTTCGACGAGCTGGGCGACGCCGCGAAAAAGCGCATCATATGCGAATTCATGGGCAAGCATTCCAACATCATATTCGTCGGCGGAGACGGCCGCATCATCGACAGCGCCCGGCGGGTCAACGAAGCCATCTCCTCTGTGCGCGAGGTGCTGCCGGGCCTGCGCTATGAGCTGCCCCCCGCCCACGGCAAGCTGCCCTACGACAGCGTGTCGGCGGATACGCTCTACGCGGCCATGGCGGGCATGAACGGCCCGCTGTACCGCCTGATCGCCCAGTGCGTCAGCGGCATGTCCACCCAGACGGCCCGGGAACTGGCCTTCCGAGCCACAGGCAGCGAGGACGCCCACTCCGACGAGATCGACCTGCGCGCCGCCTGCCGGAGCGTATCGGATAACCTCGCCGCGATTCCCGGGCAGATCGCCCCGTCCATACTCTTTACGGACGACGGCGCGCCTGTGGACGCGGTGGCCTTTGCCTACGCCAGCCGTGCGCATATGCGCGCCGAGCCCTACCCCACGATCAGCGAAGCGCTGGACGCCTTCTATCGTGGCCGGGACATGGCCGAGCGCATCAGGCAGAAGAGCGCGGCGCTGCACCGGGCGCTGAAAAAGAACGTGGAGCGCTGCGAACGCAAGCTGGCGCTGCAAAACGAAGCCCTTCTGGGAAGCCAGCGCATGGAGGAATACCGCTTGAAGGGCGAGCTTCTGACCGCCAATCTGCACCTTGCGCAAAAGGGCATGAAGCGGGTGGACGTGCCGAACTATTATGAGGAAGGCATGCCCATGCTGACGGTGGAGCTGGACGAGAAGCTGTCCCCCGGGCAGAACGCCCAGCGCTACTTCAAGCTGTATCAGAAGGCGCGCAGCGCCCAGACCCTGGCCGCGGAGCAGATCGAAAAAACCAGCGCCGAGCTGAACTATCTGGAGGGGCAGCTGGACAATCTGGAAAAATGCCAGGAGGAGTCCGAGCTCTCCGAGCTGCGGCAGGAGCTGGAGCGCTTCGGCTACGTCCGTCCCAACCGCAACCGCAGGCAGTTAAAGCAGCTTCCCCCATCCAAGCCCATGCGCTTCACGGCCCCCTCTGGCCGCGTGATCCTGGTGGGTAAGAACAACCTTCAAAACGACAAGCTGACCGGCACGGCTCAGCCCAACGAGGTATGGCTGCACGCCAAGGACATGCCCGGCTCCCACGTCATCATCGTCGGCGAGGACCCCGACGAGGCCACCATCGCCTACGCCGCGCGTCTGGCCGCGCTGTATTCCAAGGGCCGCACCAGCTCCCGCGTGCCGGTGGATTACACGCTCAGGCGCTTCGTCAGGAAGCCCGGCGGCGCAAAGCCCGGCTTTGTGATCTACACCAACCAGCATACGCTGTACGTACAGCCCGCGGAAGAAACGAACGCGCTCTGATTCTCTGCAGGAGGTTACTCCATGAACAGCGACATCCAGAATATACTCAGCCCGATCCAACAGTACCGGTCCGTGGCCTGGGAACAGATCCCGGACCTTGGGCTGTATATGGATCAGGTGGTAACCTTCATCGCCCGCATCTATGAACCCCTCTACGGCAAGGATATACACAGCTATCTGTCCCCGTCGATGATCAACAACTATGTCAAGAGCAGGTTGATCCCCAGGCCTGCCGGCAAGAAATACAGCCGGGAGCAGATCGCGCTTTTGACGATGATCGTCGCGCTGAAGCAGACGTGCAGCATGGAGGACATCCGCAAGCTGTTGAGCGTCGATGACGGTCAGAGCGTGGAAGCGCTGTACGATGTCTTCTGCCTGCGCTTCGGCCAGGTGATAAAGTCCGTGTGCGGCGAGGGAAACGCCGTCGCGCCGCCCCAATCGGCGCTGGATTTCGCCATACTGGCCTCCGGCTATTCCGCCGGTTGCGCCGCGCTGCTGAAGGAAAAATAAAAACCGCGTCGAAGCGGTCAACATGATCGCGCTCAGCGCATATCCTTGAAGAGAAGCATTCGCGCCCCTTACCAATGCAATTGGACAGGGCGCGTTTGTCGTATTCGGAGGCTGTGCCATGAGACGATGGATCGCTGTTATTTTGCTGTTTGCGGCGTGCGGGCATGTCCCCGCCGCATCCGCCTCCGAGCCCTTTCGCGTGGCCGCGAAGGGCGCGGTGCTGATAGACGCGGATTCCGGCAGGGTATTGTTTGCCCAGAACGCGGACAAGCGCCTGCCCATGGCCTCCACCACAAAGGTGATGACCACGCTGCTGGCCCTTGAAAACGCCGGGCTGGACGAGATGGTCACCGCCGGCAAAAATGCCGCCGGGGTGCCGGGGACATCGCTGTATCTGTCCAGGGGCGAAACGCTCTCCATGGAGCACATGCTCTACGGCCTGATGCTGCGCAGCGGCAATGACGCGGCGGTGGCGGTGGCGGAGCACGTCGCGGGCAGCGTGCCTGCCTTTGCCGACATGATGAACGCCAAAGCCGAGGCGCTGGGCGCGAACGCCCATTTCGTCAATCCCCACGGTCTGGACGCCGAGGGACACGGCATTTCCGCCCTGGGTCTGGCGCTGGTCATGCGGGAGGCCATGAAAAACGAGGCCTTTCGCAAAATCACGGGAACCCGGCGCAAGATCATCCCCTGGGTCGGCAACACCTACAGCCGCGTTCTGGAGAACAAAAACCGGCTTCTAAAGACCTATTCGGGGGCCACCGGCGGCAAGACGGGATACACCGGCAAGGCGGGGCGATGCCTGGTATTCAGCGCCGAGCGGGACAGCCTTTCGTTGATCGGCGCGGTTCTGAACTGCCCCACCTGGTTTGACACCGCCGCCGCCATGCTGGATTACGGGTTTGAAAACTTCCGCTCGGAGGTCGCCCTGCAGCGGGGCCAGCGCATCGATACCGTTCCCGTCACGGGCGGCGTGAGCAAGTCTGTCGACATCGTCGCGGACGCGCCCCTCCGCACGGCGGTGCCCATCGGCCAATCCGTCACGGTTGCACGCCGCCTGCCAAAGCAGATCGAAGCGCCTGTGCGCGCCGGTCAGCCCGTCGGCACGGCGCTGTTGATCGTCGACGGCCAGGCGCTCGCCGAATGCAGGCTCATCGCCGCGTCGGATGTCCCCCGGCGCGACCTGCGCGCGTCGATTATTCGGCTGCTTCGCGGCTGGATTCTGTCGTTTCAGGCGTGATCCACGTCTTCATGACGACGCCGTTTCTGTCGGCGATCTGCGTCCTGTCGTCCCCGATCAACAGCAGTCTGTCGCTGCTCAGGGCGCGTATTTCCCGGTATTTGGCGGAAATCAGTATTCTGCCCCTGCCATCCATCAGCCCGTAACGGCAGCCCGCGTAATCCCAGGCCGTTTGGACCGTCCCCAGGACCTCGCTCTCATAGTCCTCGCCCTTCATTTCCAGAAAGGCATAGCGTTCGGCGCACAGCGGAAGCAGCTGCTGGAACATGCCGGAGGCCTTCGATCCGTCCGGGTTGACCAGCTGCTGGCATTTTTCGCCCCAAGAGCCGTCGGAGGCGATGAGCTGGCCACGGGTACCCGGCGCATAGCTCACCGCTCCCTGGGATTGCCGCAGCAGCCTGCCATAGGCATTGTACAGGCAGGTTCGCCCGTCGTACACCACCGCAAGGTAATCCCCCGTCAGCGCGATTTCAAGCGCCCGCCCCGGCAATCTGGCGCGGCGCTGCCCGCCCCTGGGACCATAGATTTCAATGTTCTCGCCGTCCCAGGCGGCGATCATGGCGGCGCTGCGCTCAAGCCAGCGGAAGACCGGCCCGATAACCACGCGCCCGCCGCTGTCGATCACGCCCATACCCTCCTGTCCCGCGACCTTCGCCAGGCCGTTGGAAAAGGAATCCATGTACAGCCAGTTCCCTTCGACGGCAATCGCGCCGCTTTCATCCAGCGCGCCATAGCGCCCGTCGCTGTCCAGATAGGGCATTCTGCCCCCGGACACGCGGGACAGCCCGCCGACACAATAGACGCCGGTCTGCCTGGCTTCGCCCTGCGCGTCAATGCAGACGATCTCATCCGGCTGCTCGTCCAGAGGATCGCTCTCAAGCGCCAGCCAGCCGCCCGCGCCGTTCGGGGTCAGCTGTGTCCACTGCGCTGGGATCACAATCTCTCCCGCCGCGTTCATCGCCCCGTAAAAGGCGCCCTGGCGGAACAGCAGCGCTTCGCCCACATCGTCGATCATCGAAAATTCCACGTCGCCCAGCGGTCGACCTGCGACGTCGTACAGGCGATATGCGCCGCGGCGACCCGCAGCATACAGCGCCCCGTCCCGAACCGTGAACAAAACCTCAAACCGGCCGTTTTCGATGACTTCGACGCCCCTGTTGTCCGTCAGCGCGACCACGCCGGGAGCGTTCACGCACAGCGACGACGCATGCGCCACACCGATCAGCATGCACAGCAGCAGCCATATCGCCGTCCGCCTGAGCACAGGCGTCGCCTCCCTTCTGTATGAGAAAGCCGCCTCATTCCCGCGTCTGCCAGTAGCGAATGCCCTTCACGCCCACCTGTCGGTTCTTTCCGGGAATCACCCGGAAATCAACATCGATATAATCGTCCAATAAGCTGAAGGGGACCTCTACCGTCGCAAAGCCCTGCGAATCAAACTGATCCCGGGTAACGACGACGCTGGCAATTTCTTCCACATTCACATTGCCAACGCGCAGCAGGCAAATCTCACCCTCCGCGTCCTTGGCGCCCTTGGGCAAAAACAGGCTGAATTCAGCGACATACCGGCCTCTGAACAGGTCGTCGCCATTGCCCTTTGTCAGGGTCTTGCTTGCTTTTTCCACCACGATGCCCCCGGACTTCAGCCTGAGGTTGTTCTGCGCTGCTAGCTTTTCCATATCGAGCTGTATCGCCGTATCGTAGTAGTCCGATACCGTATAGCCGCCGGCCTGCAGAGCCTGCACGGCTTCCGGCTGTTGGACGTACAGCGCGTGCGCGTCCGAGATTTGGACATATTTATAGCCCATGTCCAGGAACAGGCGGTGCTCCGGCTGATTGTCCATCAAAACCGTGGCGCCCGGGAGTCTGGCCAGTTCATCTCCGCCGAGCACCGTTCGGCGCACGTTGCCATAGCGCTGTCGGTAGATCTCCGGCATCACGTCCACGCAGACGTCGAATTCTGACAGCCGGGAGAGCGCGTCGCCATCTGCTGCCACCATTTCGGCATTGTCAGACGCCGCCCTTGCGATAACCCGACCGCCCCACGCGCCCATGCCGACGCCAACGGCCAGACACAGCGCCAATATGCAGACGGCAGCCCTCTCGGGCCTGCGGCGCTTCATCGCGCCGAGCAACAGCCTGTACGCCGCCCATGCGCCCGCGGAAACCATCGCGACCAGCACAAGGTTCAAAAGCAGCACCGGATAGGCGTTCTCCCCGCCGCCCTGCCATGCTTTTGCGCCATAGATCGTGCGCAAGCAGGACATCAGCCACGGCAGGCACAGTATCCCCAGTACAAGCAATATCCCGATCACACCGCCCAGAGCCGCAATGTGCTTTCGCGCCTCATTCTGCTTTTCTTCCTTGTCGCCGACTGACAGGATTGCCAGCGGCATGGCCACCAATATATTGTCGAAAACATCGATAAAATGGTGCTCCATGACGCTGTGCACGGCGACCAACGCCATCACCATCGCCATGCGGCGGTTGTCGACCCGAATCGCCTTGTGCAGCATCCATTCCCATATTCCCAGTACCGCCAGCGTCGTGATCCAGCCATAGCACATCAGCATATAGGCGTAGGAACTATCAAGGAAGAAAAATTCTCCCTTCGGAAAGACAGAGCTGCCGCGTCCGCCGTTCATGTCGATCTTTGTGCCAAAGGCTGTGATGCCGTACTTCTTCAATCCCTCGACGGTAAGCTTGATCCGCTCCGACGTCAGGGCATCCACGCGCCCCATGGCCTCGGGATTTTTGGCATACAGAAAAACCAGCAAAAAGAACGCCACAATGCACAGCGGCAGCACTGCCATCAGCAGCGCGTCCGTCCTGCGAAGGATTTTACGCTTCCTTGTATTCCCGAGGCGTTCAACAACGCTGTTTTCAAACCACCGGTAGCCTATCATCATTTCAAACAGCACGCTGCACATGAGGCTGTTGCGGCTGCCGGTGATGAAAAGCGCGAGTGCCAGCGGAATCAGGCCGAATAACAACATGGCCCAATTCGGCAGCTTTGGCCACGCGATCCACATTGCCATCGCAAGGAACAGAACCGCAGTTGAAAAATCCGTGGGATAAGCCGTGCCCCAGCAGCTGCGCATGCCCTCACGGATGTAAACGAGGTTGGGAATGCCGCCGGCCAGCCCCGCGATGATCGTGGCCAGCAGCGTTCCGCCGACGGCGACGAAGTAGGTCTTGAGAATTCTGCGATGGTCGATTCCCTCGAAGCCAAAGACCAGTATCGCGCAAAACAGCATCCTTCGGTTGCCCATGCTCAGAAATGTCATTGCGCAGGTGGCGACCAGAAGCAGTCCCAACCAGATTTCATGACCCCCGCGTCGCCTCAGAATCAGCTTCGCCAGCACCGTCAATTCCATCAAAAGCATGAGCTTTGTCTGAAACCCAGTCGGAATCACGGGCTTGAACATCGTCAGGCCTTTCATGCAGTATATCAAATACACCACAGACAGCGCCAGAAACAGCTTGTCTATGAATTCGGACGCCCTGCGTTGTCCGTCGATATTCGAGAACGTCCCTGGACCGCTCTTCATACAAAATCCACCTTCCGATCAATCGACCTTCTGCGCCTGTGCGCAGGCAACATTATCATAGCATAGTTTATCATTCATGTCCACCTCAAAGCGCCCTGCGCAAAAGGCTCATTTGATATCCTTTGCGCGAAAGATCAGGCAGCCCAAAGCGGAAAGGCCGGCCGTTGAAAAAAGGTCAAACAGCATCACCCGAAGCGGATGCCAGACCTGCCAGGCGGAAAGCTGGGCCGCCTGTCCGCAGGGGTTGAGATCGTGGAGGATGCCGCATATCTCTCTGCGAATACCGCCCACATAGCGGGGATTCAGAGCGCCGTCCCTGTATTCGGCCTGCACCAGTATTTCGTTGGTATGCAGGCAGAGAAAGAGCATCCCGAAGGCCAGCGCCATACAGACCACGACGGCGCGGGTTCTATGGCCGCAGAGCATGGCGACGACGGAAAAAAGGCAGCCGGTGGCGAGGCTCATGCCGAGGCCAAGGATAAAAATACCGGACGAATACGGCGCCGTCCACGTTGTTTTCAAAGAAGAGCATCCCTCCGCCCGCCGAGAAGGCCGTTACCGCGCAATAAACCGCCAGGCATGCGGCGCAGCAGACGATGATTTGTGAAATGACAACGCCGCTTCGCCCTTTCGCCGCCAGCAGCTTGTTCCTGATAAACCCGTCGCTGAAATCCGTGCCGACGAATACGCTGACAAAGGCCGACATGGCGACGCCAAACATGCTCAGCGGCAGGAAGATGACCCGACTCAGCGGCACGGTATAGTCCATGGCCGTAGCCTGTGTGAACATAAACAGCGCCGCGAGCGCCAGCATGCCCAGCAACGCAAGTCGAAAAGCGGCGCTTTTCCGAAGCCGGTAAAAATCGGCTTTGAGCATCTGCATCACGGCCTGCCGCCTCCAATCAGGGAGATGAAATAGCTCTCCAGGCTTTCGTCGCGCTCGGACATGGACAGCACCTCGCAGTTCTCCTTCGCAAGGGCCATAACCAGCCGCGTCACGTTCACCTTCGCAAACACGTCCGCAGTCGTTTCGGAGACGATCTTGTACGCCAGACCCATGCCGTCCAACACCCGGGCCAGCGCAGGCACATCGCTGACCTCCATGCGCACACATTTGCGGCAGGCGGCGTCCAATGCCGCCGCGCTCAGCTCCCGGACCATCCGTCCGTGTTCGATGATGCCGTAGTGCGTCGCCAGCCGGGAAAGCTCGTCCAGTATGTGGCTGGAAACCAGTATGGTGATCTGCCTTTCTCGGTTCAGCCTGATGAGCGTTTCCCGCATTTCAGCGATGCCCTGGGGATCGAGGCCGTTCACCGGCTCGTCCAGCACCAGAAAATCGGGATCGCCGGTCAGCGCAAGGGCGATGCCGAGGCGCTGCTTCATCCCCAGGGAAAAGTGCCTCGCCTTCTTCTTCCCGGTGTCTTCAAGCCCTACCAGCTTCAAAAGCCCGTCGATGCCGTCGAAGGACGGCAGGCCGCGTATGAGCGCCTGCTGCCTGAGGTTCTCCACCGCCGTCATATTCCCGTAGATCGCCGGCGTTTCGACGATGGCGCCCATCCTGCGGCGGGCCCTGGCGATGTCCTTGCTGTCGCCCCGGATGCCGTACAGCGAAAACCCGCCCGAGGTCGGCCGCTGCAGCCCGCAGATCAGTCGGATCAGCGTCGTCTTGCCCGCGCCATTCCTGCCCACAAAGCCATAGATGGAGCCCTTCGGAACGCGCATGTTCAGGCCGTCCAGAGCCTGAAACCCGCGATAGCGCTTCGTCAGGCCGTCGGTTTGCAGGACATATTCCACGTCGATCTCCTCCCTGGCGTTCGCCGTCCACAATCGCGCATAATCGAAAAAACGCGGCGGGCGAACTCATTGAGTTCGCCCGCCGCACACTGAATGGAGCCGAGGGGAGTCGAACCCCTGTCCGAAGACCAGAAGACCAGAGCATCTCCGAGCGCAGTCTGTGTTTTAAAATTCCCTCCGCCGGACTCCCGCAGACAGGATTCAGGCATTGGTAGCTTCATAAAATCCCGCCGCCCGCAAAGCTTAAGACGGCTGGTTCCCTGCTTTTGCGACGCCGATTGCCTACGCCGCAGGAGGCTTAGGGTCGACGGTCGCCGATTAAGCGGCGACGGCTACGTTCGTGCCGTAGTCAGTTCATTTTAATTTCCCGTTTTTAGGCGGTACAGGGCCGCCGCTCGCTTCTCTGTCCCTCCGCATCCCCGTCGAAACCAAAATACGGCCCCGCATGTCGGGAAGGCGTGAACTGTAGCTCCTTCCGATGGATTATCCCCGGGCCCGAACCGCGCGCTCGATGTCGCGCTGGGCGTCGCGCCTGGCCATGTCGTCGCGCTTGTCGTACAGCTTCTTGCCCTTGCACAGCGCAAGCTCCACCTTCATGCGTCCGTCCTTCAGGTACACGCTCAGCGGAATCAGCGCAAGTCCCTGCTGCATCACGCTCTGGTGGGCCTTGCGAATTTCCGATTTGTGCATCAGCAGGCGCTTTGGGCGCATCGGATCGGTATTGAAGTAGCTGCCCTTCTCATAGGGGCTGATGTGCATGCCGAGCACGAACATCTCGCCGTTTTTCACCGCGGCGTAGCAATCCTTCAAATTGCACTTGCCAAGGCGGATGGACTTGACCTCCGTGCCCTTGAGCTCGATGCCCGCCTCCCAGGTTTCCAGGACGAAGTAATCGTGCCGGGCGCGGCGGTTCTGTGCGATGACCTTGACGCCCTTCTGCGGCATAACTGCTTCCCTCCCCTGCTGCGCGATTCGATCAGGAATCCGCAACTTGTATTATACCACAGAATCCCGGGTTTGTAAACCTCCCCGCACGCTTTTTTTCGTGTCCGGGATTGACGGACGCGCGTCCGCGGGCTATAATATAAGGACATCGCATGGGAGGCACTGAACCGATATGTTGAACGACTACCTGATCGTGGAAAAATCCGCGCTGCCGGACTACTTCATCAAGGTGGTGCAGGCCCGGCGTCTGCTGGAGTCCGGCGCCTACAGCCAGGTGATCGACGCCGTGCACGCCGCCGGCATTTCCCGCAGCACTTACTATAAATACAAAGACAAGATCCTGGAGCCCAGCCAGCTGACCGTGGGGCGCAAGGCATCGATGATGCTCCAGCTGAACCACCGGGCAGGCATGCTCTCGAAGGTCATCAACGCCCTTTCCGGCTGTAACGCCAACATACTGACCATCACCCAAAGCCTGCCGATACACGGCAAGGCCACCATCATGCTGTCCATCGACCTGTCCCAGCTGAACCGCGCCATCGACGATATGATCGGAGAACTCAGCGCCATCGACGGCGTGGAGCAGGTGAAGCTGCTGGCGCTGGAGTAAAGATCGATAAATATTTATATGCTGATTGACGCTATTTGCAGGATTTTTATCGTCACATATAGAAATGATAAAACAAGCGTTTGTCTGGAGGTGCATTATGGGAAATATGAATATATCTTTTTCAGACGTTCATATCCCGATTAATATAAAAGACTTTTTTCATATTGAGATAGTCACTAACAGGGATAATTACCACAGAAGCCCAAGATATAAACAAATCGACAATTCCACGCCTTCACAAATCAACAGTATAATAAAGTATTTACCTATGCTGTTAGCTGACAATCAACTCAGTGAAGCGTACAGACTTGTATTTCCCAATGGAATTTCAAGTGTTCTTTCCATTTTTAATCATGGTGTTTTTCCAGCATTGTTTTCTCCCGAAGCATTGCAAGCCATGACCAAAGCGATAGGTTTTCCTTTCAATAATATAAATTTGGCGTATGATTTGTTTTCTACTTTATCTGTAATCACAAACCAATACTACCTTCGTCAGATCAGTCAACAACTAAGTGACATTCAATCAAAACTGGATCAGGTTTTGGATTTCCTATATAGTGATAAAGCATGTGAGATATATTCAGAGACCATGGCAATTCTTGGCATTTCATCGAACTATACTTCGATTATGTCTTGTTCAGAGCAACGAATTGCTTCCATCCAAACAATTCAACATGCGAAAATCGTCGCTGAACGCAACATACAATTTTACTATCGGGATATGAATAAATTGGCTGATAAAGCCGGCGCAGCAGATAAGCTCCGCGACGATCTTCAAAACTATACGCAAGCTATAAATCTCTATGGTATTTGTACTACTCTTGAAATTGTGCTATCGCAAAACTACGATGAGGCTTATTTGGATTCTGTTGAAGCCGACTTAAAAAACCATGTTGCAAAACACATAGGCTGTGTCTCAAATTTACAGGGAAAGATGGAGCATTTACTTAAACCGACAGCACAATTCCCCTTTGTTGCTCCTGCCAAACCCGATCCGAAAGTCGAAAGACTGTTATCAGATGTTTCCTCCGTACTGGGAGATAATTCACCCGTAAAGGGTTTTGACAGTATAATTGACCAGATACGAGCAGTTTACACAACAAAATCCGAGTATATCATTGAATCGAATGGCACGATATACCAACTTCGGTCTTGAATATCGCAACAGTCGTATAGCATTAGAATTCATTGAATAGCTATGTACAGGTCCTTAGCTTTTCTCTGGATGACATACGTTTCGCATCGTTGTCATCCTGAGCGTAGCGAAGGACCTGTACATAATGTTTTCGTTCATCTTTTGCGTCGCGCCTGCTTTCTTCTATCTCTCCTCCACCGTCACATGGATCATATCCCCATTTCCCTTGCCCGTCTTTTGTCGTATCGCCTTCAACACGCCGATGACGTAGCAAATGGAGCCGTCAGCGTTTTTCACGCCCATATTGACGATGCTGCCCTCGTAGGGGAAGCCGTCGAATGTCGCGTGGACCTTCACCCTGCCCTTGCCGAATGCCTTTCGGATGTCCCAGGGGAAGGCCACCCACGCGCCGCCGTCGTCCTCGACATGGAGGGCGGTATCATATTCATATCTCTCAGCCATTCATTCCCCATTCCCAATTCTCACACGAGCAGCATGCGGTCGTTGTCCAGTTTCTTTCCGCTGGCCTCGCGGAACTTTTCCAACAGGTTATCCACGGTGAACGCCGCCCGCTCCTCGCCGGCGGTGTCAAACACGATGCGTCCCGCGTTCATCATAATCGTGCGATTGCCCAGATCGAGGGCCGACTGCATGTTGTGGGTGATCATCAGGCACGTCAATTGGTTCTCCTCGACGATCTTCGCGGTCATCGCAAGCACCTTTTCGGCTGTGCCAGGATCGAGGGCGGCGGTATGCTCGTCCAGCAGCAGCAGCTTCGGCATGCTCAGCGTCGCCATCATCAGCGTCAACGCCTGACGCTGGCCGCCGGAGAGCAGGCCCACCGGCTGCTTCATGCGATCCTCAAGGCCCATGTCCAGCAACGCCAGTCGGTCGCGCAGGGCCTGTTTTTCCTTTTTCCCCGCCGTGCTGAGCCATCCCCCCTGCCCTGCGGCCAGCACCAGGTTTTCCTCGATGCTCATGCCGGGGGCGCTGCTCCGCATGGGGTCCTGGAACAGCCGCCCGATGACCCTTGCGCGGCGATGCTCGGCCATCATGGTCACATCCTCGCCGTCCAGCACCACGCAGCCCTTATCCACATAGAAGCTGCCGCAGATGGCGTTGAAAAGCGTGGATTTGCCCGCGCCGTTCGCGCCGATGATGGAGATGAAATCCCCTCTGCGCACCCGCAGGGTCACGTCGTCCAGCGCCACGCGGGCGTTGGGCGTGCCGGGATGGAAGGTCTTGCTGACGTTCAGCAGCTTTAGCATCGTCCGTTCGCCGTTTTCGTTGCCCTGCCTCATCGCTCCATCCCCGCCTTTCCGAATTTCGCCGCCAGCTTGCGCTTAAACAGCGGTAGCTGCCCCTTCAAATAGGGGCCGGAAATGGCGATGACCACGATCACCGAGGAGATCAGCTTCAGCATGAAGGCAGGCAGGTTGAAGCGCAGCGCGATGGTATACACCAGCCGAAACACAAATGCGCCGATGACCGCCCCCACGGCCCGCAGCGGTATGCTCCTGCGGCCCAGAAACACGCCGCCGATCAGCAGGGACGCCAGCGCCACGGTGACCATGCCCTGGCCGATGTTGATGTCCACCGACTTCTGGCTCTGGGCCAGCAGGCAACCGCTCAGCGCGGTGAAGCTGTTGGAGATGCACAGCCCCACGGTGGTGGTGAACGCCGGATTGATGGACGAGGAGCGCACCATGTCCGGGTTGTTGCCCGTGGCGCGAATCGCCAGGCCCAGCCGCGTGCGCAGGAACAGCGACAGGAACAGTATCACCGCCGCCACCGCGATCAGGCCGATCACAAGCGAATACTGCGTGCCGAGGAAGCTGCCCTTCAAGGCGTCCTTCAGCATCGTGAACACAGTGACCGTCTTGTTCATGTTCAAAAGCGACGAGCCGCCCATGATCCAGATGTTCACCGAATACAGCCCGGTGTTCACGATGATGCCCGCCAACAGGCTGTTGACGCCCATGCGGGTTTGCAGTGTAGCGGTGACGAAACCGGACAGCATGCCCGCCCCCATCGCCGCGGGTATGGACAGCCAGGGATGGCCCGCGATGGCCACCACCGCGCCCACCGCCGCGCCCAGGGTAAAGCAGCCGTCGGTGGACAGGTCGCAGACGTTCAGCATCGAATAGCTCAAAAACAGCGCAAGGACCGTGAGGGCATTGAACAGCGCCAGTTCCAGCGCCGTCTGCCCCAGGCCCAGGATCATCGGTAAGGACATGCTTAGATTTCTCCTGTCAGTGGGATAAAACGGTAGCGGCTAATGGGGAATGGGAAATTGGGAATGGGGAATGAATGGCCGAAATCCTGACGGATTTCCTGAATTGACATACGCAATTTCAACCATCACAAATCCCGCAGGAATTTGTACCGCCATTCCCAATTCTTCATTCCCAATTTCTCATTCCCAATTGTTTCTTAGAAGCTCTCCGCCGTCTCGATTCCCTGAACCCGCGTGCAGAAGGGGGCGAAGGCCTCGGAGATGGCGTCGAATTCGAAGCCGATGGCGGCGCAGGTCTCGGTGTTGATGGTGGCCGTGCCGTTGTCGAAGGTCATCACGGGGGTGGCCGCCGGGTCGGCGCCGTCCACCAGTATGGCCGCGATCATGTTGGCGGTCTCCACGCCCAGGTTGGCGTAATCCACGCCGTAGCCCAGGAAAGCGCCATTCAGGGCGAAGGAATCCGCGCCGGTGTAGTGGGGAATGCCTGCCTCGGCGAAGGTCTCATAGATGGACAGCTCGGCGGTCATGATGGTGTTGTCGGTGGGCGTGAACACGGCGTCCACCTTGTCGGCCACGGCAGCCTGCGCGGCCAGCTGAACCTCGGTCACATTGGTGCCGGTGTATTCCTTGTAGGCGATGCCCTTCTCGTCCAGATAGGCCTTAGCCTCGGCGATGGGCGTGGTGGAGGCGTCCTGGCCCACGTCGTACAGCAGGCCGACGGTCTTGGCCTCGGGGTTGGCGGCGAAGATCAGGTTCAGCACCGCCGAGGTAT
Source organism: uncultured Eubacteriales bacterium (assembly GCA_902778995.1). GTDB lineage: Bacteria > Bacillota > Clostridia > Christensenellales > Aristaeellaceae > UBA2862. The sequence goes on along the minus strand of CACYZW010000004.1, from coordinate 74,553 downwards.
CCAGATAATCCGACGTGCCGGTGATGTTGCCGCCGGGCGCATCCAGCGAGGCCACAAGCTCCGCCGACAGCGGGTCGGACACCGCAGCAAACACCACGGGGATGCCGTTGTCCTCGGTCATGCCCTGCATCTGCATGGCGACGGGCGTGGCGACGCCCACCATCAGATCCACCTGATCCGCCACGAAGTTGGCGATGATCTGCTGGATCACGGAATTGTCCGCGTTGCCGTTGTCGTAATTGATCTCGAAGGTCACGCCCTTCTCCTGGCCGATGGCCTCGAGGCGGGCCTGTATGTTCTCAACGATCTGGTTCAGGGAAGCGTCGTCCACGTAATTGCAAATGCCCACCTTGTAGGTCGTTCCCTCGGCGATGGCGGCCATGCCCAGCAGCAGGGCCAGCGCGACGATTGTGCAGATGATCTTCTTCATGGTGATAACCTCCTGAATGGTATTCTTCACATTGGCTCGGGATGAAAAAACGCCTCATATCCCGATGGGATATGAGGCGGAAAACTTTCCGTGGTGCCACTCACATTGATCTTTCGATCCACTCTGTCCGTACCAGCATACGGCGCGGATTGATAACGGGCCCGCATTCCCGTCCCTTCATACTTGCCTGCGCGTTCCGAAGGGCCCTGAAAAGTCCATTCAACGCGCCCGTCATGCCGCATTCACACTGTCGGCGGCTCTCTGGGATGACCGCAATCGCGTCTACTTCTCTTTTCTACCCGGTTTCTGTGAAGTTGGAGATATTATAATGCAGGATTATCCGGTTGTCAAGCCCTAATTTCAAAATAATTTTATTAATTTGCGCTGGAATGTTCGGATTTTTGGCCATCTATAAAAAATAGCGGGTTTGCGCATACTATGCGCGTTACGAATATTGAAAAAGAAAGGACAGGGCATATGAAACGCTGCAACATCCCCATGCTCTCGACAAATCCGGATTTTCCGTCAAAAAGCACCGAGATCCGCCTCCCGCCCAGATCGGAAGGGTACAGCATCCGCAATGAAAAGGAGGTCCAGCCATGAGCCGTCAGCCCTTTACGCCGGATCAGTACCGCGAGCTGGTCTCCAGGCTCACGCCGCCCTCCCGCATGCTGCGGGGCTACTGGCGGGCCTTCTGGGTGGGCGGAACGATCTGCTGCCTGGGACAGGCGCTGACGCTGTGGGCACAGCGCCTGAACCTGGGCGAGGTCACCGCGCCAATGTTCACCACCAGCGTCCTCATCTTCCTGGGCACCACATTGACCGGCTTTGGCGTCTACGACCGCATCGGCCAGTATGCCGGGGCGGGCTCGGCCATACCGGTGACGGGCTTCGCCAATTCGGTGGCTGCTCCGGCCATTGAATTCCAGCGGGAGGGCGCGGTCATGGGCGTGGGGGCGCGCCTGTTCACGCTGGCCGGCCCGGTGCTGGCCTACGGCATTGTCACGTCGGTGGCCGTGGGCGTCGTCTACTGGCTGATCCGGGGGTGGGTGCTGTGAGCCGGGCAGGACAACAGACCTTCATCTATGACAATCCCCCCGCCATCGCGGCCCATGCCAGCATCGTCGGGCCGAAGGAGGGCCGGGGGCCGCTGGCGGACTGGTTCGACACCGTACTTTCGGACGATCTGCTGGGGCAAAAGAGCTGGGAGCTGGCCGAGATGGAGATGGTGCGCCGATGCGCCAGGGACGCCATATGCCGATCCCGGCTGCCGGACGAGGCCGTTCAGGCCATGCTGGGCGGCGACCTGAACAACCAGATCATCGCGTCGTCCTTCGCCGCGCGGACGCTGGGCATGCCGTTCATCGGGCTGTACGGGGCCTGCTCCACCTTCGTGCAGGCGCTGGTGATCGGCTCCGCGCTGATCTCCGGCGGTTTCCTTGAAAACGCGCTCTGCGTCGCCTCCAGCCACTATTGCACCGCCGAACGGCAATTCCGGTTCCCGCTGGAGCTGGGCACTCAGAAGCCCCCGCAGGCTTCCCGCACCGCCACGGCCTGCGGCGCGGCGCTGTTGAACGGAAACGGTGACGGCGCCGTCTTGCGCGTCACCTCCGGCACCCTGGGCCGGGTGATCGACCTGAACATCACCGACGCCAACCACATGGGCGCGGCGATGGCCCCGGCGGTATTCGATACCCTCGCCGCCCACCTGTCGGACACCGGCCGCACGGCGGACGACTACGATCTGATCGCCACCGGCGATTTGGGTTGGATCGGAAGGGATCTGCTGCTGGCGCTTGCGGAGGCGGCGAAGCTCGCCATTCCCCCGGAAAAGCTGATCGATTGCGGCGCGAGCCTGTTCTATCAGGCGCAGGACGCCCACGCGGGCGGCAGCGGCTGCGGCTGCGTGGCCTCGGTGAGCTGCGGCTGGCTGATGAAGCGCATGGAAGCGGGAGAAATGAAGCGATTGCTGTTGGTCGGTTCCGGGGCGATGCTCTCCCCCACCAGCAGCCAGCAGGGGCAGAGTGTGCCGGGCATCGCCTACGCCGCCTGCATAGAGAGGAGCGACCCATGAACACATTTTGGATGTTTGTCAAGGCCTTCGTGGTCGGCGGCCTGATCTGCGACATCGGCCAGCTGCTCATCATGCGCACCAAGCTGACCAACGCCAGGATACTGGTGCTCTTCGTGGTCTCCGGCGTCCTGCTGACGGCCCTGGGCGTCTACAAGCCCCTGGCCGACTTCGCCGGGGCCGGGGCGACGGTGCCGCTGACCGGCTTCGGCTATTCCCTGGCCATGGGCGCCATCGAGGCGGTGAACCGCTACGGGCTGATCGGCGCGTTCGTGGGCGGCATCACCCGCACCGCCGCAGGGATCACCGCCGCCGTGGTGTTTGGCCTGTTGAACGCGCTGCTGTTCAAGCCCCACGCGAAGCCGTAAAATCATGTATAAACCCGGTCAAACCGGGCACACTATTCCCAGGAGGTGAGGCAAATGAGCCCCAAGGAATTGCAATATATCGAAGACGCCCTCGGACATGAGCAGTTTTTGACCAGCCAGTGCCAGCAGGCTGTGAACCAGCTGAACGACCCGGAGCTGAAGAACTGCGTGAATCAGATGCTGGCCAAGCATCGCGAGCTGTTTGGCAAGTTCTATCAACTGGTGTAAGGAGGAAAGCGCAATGAACGACCAGTCGATCATGGAAAACATCCTGCTGACCACGAAGGGCGTATGCGACCTGTATATGCACGGCGCGATTGAATCCGCCACCCAGAACGTGCAGCAGACCTTTGATACCGCGCTGAACGACAGCCTGTGCATGCAGAGCGACATCTATCAGAAGATGTCCCAGAAGGGCTGGTATCCCGCCCAGCAGGCCGACCAGCAGCAGATCAACCAGGTGCGGCAGAAATACGCCGGACAGCGGTAATCAAACGCGATTGAAATTGCAAAACCCCGCAGTCATATTGGCTGCGGGGTGCGGTCATTTTGGCTGCGGGACGTTGCATCGGCAAGGTCACAAGCGCGTCAGCATTGCCTTGCGTATGGCGGCCTGATGCAGCGGGCACACCTTGTTGCTGCCGTGGGTGCGGCTGTTGGTGAAATGGATGCAGTGGTGTCCGTTGAAATTGTTGTCCTTGATCGAACCGTCCCCGTGGGGCATGCCGTTGATGGAGGCGGCGTAGTTCACCCCGTTGATGGTCACGAACACCGCCCGCCGGTCCCAGGACCACTTGCCACCGTAGGCCTTCTTCATCGCCGCGGTGTCCGCGGCGGTCAGGGGCTGACAGTCGGCGTGGTTGGTGCCGCCATTGCGGCGCTCCCGCCAGGACAGCCCGGTTTCCACGTCGGTGATCTGAGCGACGACGCCCCTTGCGAATATCTTCTGGATGTCGCTGTCCCACCAATCCATCTCCCGGGCCGTTCCCCTTGCCGGCGGAATGGCGCTGCCCGCCGGAGCGGGCGCGGCGGATTCCGCTTCAACCTTATTTCTGGAAAGGTCTGAAAAATACATATAGCCCGCCCTGTCGCTGGTTAAGATCCGACAGACCGGGCCCTTCTTCGCCGTGACCGTCACGGCATCGTTCATGCCCAGCGTCGCAATGACGTTTTTCCTTTCGTCGTAAACCTTTGCACCCTGCTTTTTGACATAGGCCGTGATGCCCGGGGATGCATCCGGAGTCTCCGCCGCCACCGGTTTCAGGCTCAGCTCCGATTTGCTCATGTAGGCAATATAGCCGTTCATCGTCACCCGGCAAATGCCGCGCCTCACGCCGGTCAGCGTCAGCGGCGTATTCAGCGGAAGGGTGGCGATATTGTTTCCTTCGGCGTCGTATACGATGGCATCCTCCACCGCCGCGTAAACGGTCGTCTGCTCCGCGCAGACCGATATGCAGACGCTCATCATTATGGCCGCAAGCACAAGCGCCATGACACGCGATATAATGCGGAAAGCCATTGCAAACCTCCATAGGTGCTGTTTTCCGTATTATATTACGAATGTATTTACTATTCAAGGATAATCCTGAATATATATCATATATTTGAAATAAAAGATATATATTCGTCATATTTCTCAGCCTGGAGATCCTCTGCGCACCCTTTTGCGCCGCGGGCATAGGATGCACTGTGACGGGCGATTTCAGCCCCCACAGAAAGTGAGGAGGAATAAATATGAGTTTCTATTCGTACAAAAACGCCCATTCTGACGCCTGTCCGGGCATGGTCAACGGGAACGTGCTTTCCGGTTTGAACCAGCGCGTGTGCGTACAGGTCAAGAACGTCTACGACAGCTGCATGCAGCAGGAGCAGCTGGACGACAAGCGCATCGTCATCGAGAACATCGTGCCGGTGCTGCCCGGCCCCGACTGCCCCGGCAACAGCGGCCGTCCCTGTTCCTGCGACTGCGAGGGCAACCGCTGCAACTGCGAATGCCCGCCCGCCAGCATCCCCATCACCCACGACGAGGCCGTCCAGAACGCCGAAAACAACCCCGGCCCCCTGCCCCGCCCCTATGGCGCGTGGACCTTCGAGAGCTGCCGCTCCTCCACCACCGCGGGCCGCATCTCGAACCTGACCGTCGAGCGCATGACCGACAGGCCCCAGTTCGCCCGCGTGCGCTGCACCGTGGACGTGCCGCTAGACGTGCTGTTCCTGGACCAGCGCTGCCAGGAGTGGATGGGCCAGACCGTCATCAAGGTGGATAAGGACATACTGCTGTGCATCCCGGACGACTCCATCATCCCCTTCACCCTGGAAAGCCTTGTGAGCGCGATTTGCGTGTCCGGCACTTACATCGGCAACTGCGCCTTCGACATCACCGTCTGCGTCACCGTCGTGCTGAAGGTGCTCGCGGAGGTGGACATACTGATCCCCACCTACGGCTTCTGCCAGGTGCCCCCCTGCGAGGAATTCGCCGAGAATGTATGCGATGAATTTTTCAGTCTGCCCTTGTTCCCCCAGTCCTCCTGCGCGCTGGAGCCCGTGGGCGAAGCCGCCGCGACCGGCAACGGCACGACCACCAGCGCCACCGGCGGCTGCTATGCCTGCGGGCCGGTGAACCCGGTGAGGCCCCGCCGCGTGAGCCAGTGCTCCAACTGCGGCACCACCTGCGCCAGCGGCAGCACGCTCTGCCCCCGCTGCGGCAGTGCGATGACCAGCACGAACTGAGCAGAAAAACGGCCCGGATTTCCATGTAATCCGGGCCTCCATAATCGTGTCAGCTTGTTCTTACCCGTATGCATCTGGCAATCACGACAGCTCGCTCTTTCCCGTATACAGCTCGTAATACCTGCCCTTCATGGCCAGCAGGTCTTCATGGTCGCCGCGCTCGATGATCTCTCCGTTCTCCAGCACCATGATGGCGTCGGCGTTGCGGACGGTGGACAGGCGGTGGGCGATCACGAAGGTGGTCCTGTCCTTCATCAGGGTGTCCATGCCCTCCTCGATGTGGCGCTCGGTGCGGGTATCGACGGAGGACGTGGCCTCGTCCAGCACCAGTATCGGCGCCTTGCTCAGGGCCGCACGGGCGATGTTCAGAAGCTGCCGCTGGCCCTGGGAGAGGTTCGCACCGTCGCCCTCGATCATGGTATGGTAGCCGTCGGACAGGCGGCGGATGAAGCTGTCGGCGCTGGCGGTCTTCGCGGCGGCAATGACCTCGTCGTCGGTGGCGTCCAGGCGGCCGTAGCGTATGTTTTCCATCACCGTGCCGGTGAACAGGTGGGTATCCTGGAGCACCATGGCGATATTTTTGCGCAGGTAACTCTTGGGCATGTCCATGATGTCGATGCCGTCGATGGTGATTTTGCCCGAATTGATGTCGTAGAATCGGTTCAGAAGGTTGGTGACGGTGGTCTTGCCCGCGCCGGTGGAGCCCACGAAGGCGATCTTCTGGCCGGGCTTGGCGTACAGGCTGATGTGCTTGAGCACCGTCTTTTCCGGCACGTAGCCAAAGCTCACGTCCTCAAGCACCACATGGCCCTCAAGGCGCTCGGGCAGTTCGGCTGTGCCTGCGGCAAGATCCTCGGGCTCCTGATCCATCATCGCGAACACGCGCTCCGCGCCGGCCAGGGCCGAGAAGATCGTCGCCATCTGCTGGGAGATCTCGTTGATGGGGCGGGAAAACTGGCGGGAGTAGTTCACGAATATGGCCAGGCCGCCCACGTCGAAGCGGCCCAGGGCGCACAGCGCACCGCCGATGCCGGCGGTGAGGGCGTAGCTGATCTGTGTGGTGTTGCCCATGATGGGGCCCATGATGCCGCCGAAGAACATGGCCTTCTCCTGCTTGTGGCGCAGGTCGTCGTTCAGCTGTTCAAACTCCTCCACGCACTCGGATTCATGGTTGAACACCTTGACTACCTTCTGCCCGGCCACCGATTCCTCGATATAGCCGTTGGCCGCGCCCAGGGCAGCCTGCTGTGCGGCGTAATACTTGCGGCTCTTGCCGATGATGAACCGGCTGCCCGCCAGGAAGATGGGAATGAACACCAGTGTGATCAGCGTCAGCCAGATGTTGGTGTACACCATCATGGCCAGCGTGCCCACGAGGTTGATGATGCCAGACACCATGCTGATCAGCGACTGGTCCAGCATCTGACCGATGTTGTCCACGTCGTTGGTAAAGCGGCTCATCAGCTCGCCGGTGGTCTGGTTGTCGTGGAAGCGCAGCGGGAGCCGCTCGATCCGGGTGAACAGATCGTCCCGAATGTTCTGTATGGCGTTTCGGGACACGCCGATCATCAGCTTCGACTGCATCAGCTGGCCGAACACCGCGATCAGGTAGATGCCCGCCATCACGCCAAGCATCATGCCCAGATAGGCCAGGCGCTCCCCGGCAGGCGTGGCGGCGTCGGCAATGCGGTTGATGACCGGGCGCAGCACGTAGCCGGCGGCAAGGCTGGCCCCGGTGCTCAGCAGCATGCACAGCGCCACAAGCACCAGCCGGTATTTGTACTTGCCGACATAGGTGAGGATCCGGGAGATGGTCTGTCTGGAATGGGCGGGCTTGCCCTTGAAGTTGTTGGTGGCGGCCATCGGGCCACGGGTATTGGCAGCGACGGCGCGGCTGTACTGCTTTTGTAGCGTTTCAAGATTTCTCGCCATCAGTCCGTCGCCCCCTTCCCCTGTCCGCCGGCGCCCGCCGTTTGCTCGTCCTCCTTCACCTGGGAGTAATAGATCTCCTGATAGGCCTTGTTGGAAGCCAGCAGCTCGGCATGGGTGCCCATGCCGGTGATCGCGCCGTCGTCCATGACGATGATCTTGTCCGCCTCCTGCACCGATGTGATGCGCTGGGCGATGATCAGCTTTGTGGAATCCCGCAGCTCGTTTTTGAAGGCGGCGCGGATCGACGCCTCGGTGGCGGTGTCCACGGCGCTGGTGGAATCGTCCAGTATCAGTATCTTCGGATGCTTCAGGAGCGCCCTGGCGATGCACAGGCGCTGCTTTTGCCCGCCGGACACGTTCACGCCGCCCTGCTCCAGATTGGTCTCGTACCCCTCGCCAAAGGCGCGTATGAAGCCGTCGGCCTGGGCGCTGCGGGCCGCCTCGACCATCTGTGCCTCGGTGGCGTTTTCGTCGCCCCAGCGCAGGTTGTCGGCGATGGTGCCGGAGAACAGAACGTTCTTTTGCAGCACCATGCCCACCCCCTCGCGCAGATGGAAGAGGCTGTAATCCTTCACGTCGATGCTGTCCACCAGAACCTGGCCCTCGTCCACGTCGTACAGCCGGGGAATCATCGAAACCAGCGTGGTTTTGCCGCAGCCTGTGGAGCCGATGATGCCCACGGTCTGGCCTGCTTCGATCTTCAGGTTAATGTCGCTGAGCACCCGATGCTCGCTGTTTTTATAATAGCGGAAGGACACGTGTCTGAACTCGATCTCGCCCCGCCGGACCCTGGCGTCCCTGTGGGCGGCGTTTTCGTCGGTCAGGTCGATCTTCTCCTGCATGACCTCCTTCACGCGCCGGGAGGATGCCAGCGCGCGGGAGCTGTTCATAAAGAGCATGGACAGTATCATCAGCGACATCAGTATCTGGGTGATATAGGTCAAAAAGGCCGAGAAGTCGCCCACCGGCATGTCCCCGGCGATCACCTGCTTGCCGCCGAACCAAACCACCGCCAGCGATGTGAAGTTCATCAAAAGCATCATCAGCGGCAGCATGAATATGACCACGTTCAGCGCCCGCAGCGCGGCGTCCTTCAGGTCGCCGTTGGCCTCGCGGAACTTCTGGTCCTCCCGATCCTCCCGCACGAAGGACTTGACCACGCGGATGTTGGTCAGGCTCTCCTGGATGCGGGAGTTCAGCCTGTCGATCTTTTCCTGCATGGCGGTGAAGCGTGGAAAGCCCGTGCGGATGACGATGACCTCCACCACCAATATGACCGGTATCGTGACCGCGAGCACCCGCGCCAGCTGGGGATTCATGACGATGGCCATGATCAGCGCGCCGATGAGCATGCCGGGAGCCCGCAGGAACATGCGCAGCATCATGTTCACGAAGTTTTGAAGCTGGGTGATGTCATTGGTCATGCGGGTGACCAGCGAGCCCGTGGAATACCTGTCGATGTTGGCGAAGGAGAATTCCTGCACCTTGTGGTAGACATCCCGGCGCAGATCGGAGGCGAAGTTGACCGCGGCTTTCGCGCCGAAGTAGGCGCCGCCAATGCCGCCGCCCATCATCAGCACCGCCGTGAGCACCATGAGCAGGCAGGTGATCACGATATAGCCCACGTTGTGGGTTTCAACGCCCACGTTCAGGATTTGGGAATAGAGCCTGGGCATGACGATCTCGCCGACGATCTCGACGATCATGCACAGCGGTCCGAGTATGAAGTATTTCAAATAGGGCCTGACGTATTTGGACCATTTCATCGGTGGTTTTGCCCTCCCTTCCGGGCGATCATGGACTTACAGAAGAGGGCTGTCCCAAAACAGAATATCAGACGCAAAAATGACTGAATGCCATCGCAGCGACGCCCTAAACGGCGTCCAGGGGCGGCATAAATGCCGCCCCTTCGACGATCAGGCTTCATTTTCTGTCATGGATCTCTATTCTGAGACAGCCCCTTCGACAAATATGCCTTGTCGGAAACGACGAAGATTAATCGTCGTCCTCCTCCTCGGCCTTGTAGGCTTCGATGACCTTCTTGGCGGAAGCGGCGGGCACTTCCTCATAGCGCTCGAAGTGCATGGTGAAGGAGCCGCGGCCCTGGGTCATGGAGCGCAGGTCGGTGGCGTACTTGAACATCTCGGACAGCGGGGCCTCGGCGATGACGCGCTGCATCTCGCCCACCTTCTCGGAGCCGAGAATGCGACCGCGGCGCTTGCTCATATCGCCGTAGATGTCGCCCATGTTGGCGTCCGGCACGTCCACCTCGACATGATAGATGGGCTCGAGGAGCACGGGGTTGGCGCCGGTCAGCTGCTTGAAGGCCAGGCGCGCCGCCGTCTTGAAGGCCATTTCAGAGGAGTCCACGGGATGGTAGCCGCCGTCGTACAGCTCGGCGGTGAGGCCCACCACGGGGAAGCCCGCCAGCACGCCGTGGCGGATGTTCTCGATCAGGCCCTTTTCAACGGCGGGAATGTACTGGCGCGGGACGGTGCCGCCCACGACGCTATCGACAAAGTGGAACTCGGTATCGTTGGGGTCGTCGTTGGGACGGAACTTGATCTTGACATCGCCGAACTGTCCATGGCCGCCGGACTGCTTCTTGTGGCGTCCCTGCACGTCGATGGGCTTGCGGATGGACTCGCGGTACGGGATCTTGGGATCCTTCAGCTCGCATTCCACCTTGAACTTGCTGGCAAGCTTGGCGGCGACCACGTCGATGGCCATCTCGCCCAGGCCGCTCAGCACGGATTCGGCGGTCTCCACGTTCTTTTCCACCTTGATGGTGGGATCCTCTTCCATGAGGCGGTTCAGGCCGCTGAAGATCTTGTCCTCCTCGCCGGCCTTCTTGGCGTAAACGGCCTTGCTGATGCAGGGAGCCGGGAAGTCCAGGTCGGGGAACTGGATCGGATTGTTGGCGTCGCAGAGGGTATTGCCGGTAGCGACGGAGGTCAGCTTGGCCAGGGCGCACAGATCGCCGGCGTGGACCTTCTGGGTGGTGATCTGCTGCTTGCCCTTGAGGAAGTAAATGGTGCCGGGCTTCTCGGTCTTGTCGGCGTTGACGTTGTACAGCGCGGTGCTGCCCTCCAGCACGCCGGAGGTAACCTTCATCAGACTCAGCTTGCCCATGAACGGGTCGGCCATGGTCTTGAACACGCGGGCGGAGAAGGGCGCGCTGTCGTCGCAGGGACGCTCGGTCGCTTCGCCGGTCTTGGGATTGGTGCCCGCGAGCACGGTGCCTTCGGGAGAGGGCATCAGATCGGCCACGTTGTCCAGCAGCTTGGCGACGCCCACGCGGCTGGCGGCAGAGCAGCAGACCACCGGCACGACGGTGCCGTCCACAATGCCTTTGCGCAGGCCCATCATGACCTCGTCGTCGGTCAGCTCCTCGCCCTCGAGGTACTTCATCATCAGATCGTCGTCCGCGCCTGCGGCGGCCTCAACCAGGGCCTCGCGGCACTTTTCGACCTCGGCCTCCACGGAAGCGGGAATGTCCACGGCCTTCAGGCTCTTGCCCTCGCCCACGAACGCCTTCTTCTCCAGCAGGCAGGCCACGCCGGTGAACTTGCCGTTTTCAACGATGGGCACCTCGATGGGGGCCAAATGGCTGCCGTACTTCTCGGTCAGCTCGTTCAGCACCTTGTCGAAGTTGGCGTTTTCCTGATCCATCTTGGTAATGGCGATCATGCGGGAGGTATGGGTCTTGTCGGCAATCGCCCATGCCTTCTCCGCGCCCACATCCAGGCCGGAGACCGCGCCCACCACGATCAGCGCGCCTTCGCAAACATCCAGCGGGCCCACTTGCTCGCCGGCAAAATCAAAGAAGCCGGGAATATCCACCAGATTGACCTTTGTATTCTTCCACTCCAGCGGCGCCATGGCGGCGGAGAGGGATATGTGGCGCTTGATCTCTTCGGGATCATAGTCCATGGTCGCCTGGCCGTCCTCCACGCGGCACTGGCGATCAATCGCACCCGCCGTGAACAGCAGCGCTTCCGCCAGCGTGGTCTTGCCGACGCCGCCGTGGCCGATGAGTGCCAGGTTACGGATATTCTTGGCCTGATAATCTTTCATAAAGAATTCCCCCTGTATGATTTTTTACGCGCACAAGCGCAACGGATGTTTTACCCTATACGCGCTTATTTGCCATAGTGTATACATTTTAACAGAAAAACGCAAGTTTGAAAAGCCCCCTGCGCCATCTTTTTTCATATTTGCAGGTAAATTTGTATTATGAAATCAAAAAGATATGAAAACCGCCCTTATTGAGCGCCTCCCGCGCTTGCAAAACGAGCCCCTCTGTGTTAAAATATTATGAAAGGTGGGTTTGACATGGACTACAGACGATATAACGACACCTGCATCGTGCGCCTCGACCCAGGCGAGGAAATCGTGGCGCAGCTTTCGCGCCTGGCCGAGCGGGAAGGCATCGGCCTGGCCGAGATCAACGGCCTTGGCGCGGTGGACGACTTCACCGTGGGCGTGTTCGACAAAAATGAAAAGCGGTTCCTGCCGAACCGCTTCCAGGGGGCTTATGAGATCGTGTCCCTGCACGGCACGATCACCCAGGGCCGGCATCTGCATCTGCACATGAGCGCGGGCGACCGCGATGGGAACGTGCGCGGCGGGCACCTGACCCGCGCAACCGTCAGCATCACGGCGGAGATCGTCGTGCGCGTGATCGATGGCCGCGTGGAACGGCGCCAGGACGAAACATGGGGTCTGTATTTGATGGATTTCTGATTGACCGGTATAAGGGCATATGAAAACGCCGCACGATCGAATCGTGCGGTATTTTTTCAGCATTGCAGCGGCGACTGTCACGCGCCGTGCTACCCCATCGCCGCTATGATTCCAAAGCCGACGATGGCCACCAGCGTGGACACCGACAGGGCCGAGGACACATAGGTGCGCTGGTCCGCGTCGTCCGCGAACACGGGCAGCACGAAGGGCGGCGGCAGTATAAACATCACATTGATCGCCGCAGTCAGGTCCGTCTGGGGCCAGAGGACGCGCAGCAGCGCCACCAGCGCCGTGCGGAGCGCCAGCATGATGACCAGGCGCAGGGCGACCACCTTCGCCGTCTGCGCCCAGGGGATGTCGTCCAGCATCAGGTCGTAGCCGATGGTCAGCAGTATGATCGCGCTGGTGGGGGCCGCCACGAAGGACGTGCATGCATCCAACACGCCGCTGACGCCCGAGGGGATCATGGCCCTGTACAGCCCCGTCGCCCCCAGCAGCACCCCCGCGACGATGGCGATGATGATCGGCGACAGGGCCATCTCCCTGATGAGCTGGCCCGCGTCCGCCTTTTCATTGCCATCCATGGCAAGAAGCACCTTGTACAGCGTGAAAACGAACAGCACCTGGCCCAGGTCGATCCGGGCGAACTCGGCGGTGCGGTCCGCCCCGTAGAGCATGTTGAACAGCGCGTAGCCCAGCATGCCCGCCTCAAAGCCGGTGGTCAGGAAGGGCACAAAGCGCGACGGCATGCGCAGCGCCTTCCCCGCCGCCCTGCCCAGCGCCCAGGCGATGAAGCACACCGCGAACATCAAAAGCGGCACCACCACATCCATAAAGGTGTAGCTGGTGGTGGCAAAGGCATTCAGCAGCACGGCGGGCAGCGTGATGTTCACCACCACATTCTTCAGCGCCCCGATGCCCTCGCGGGAAATCATGCCGCTTCGACGGGATATGATGCCGATCACCAACATGACGACGACCGGCAGAATCGTCCGAATCACTTCTACCAATGTAAAGCCCTCCTGTTTCTGCGTTGATTATGCAGCTGCGTTTTCGTTGATCTGCTCTATTGTCCTCTTTATGCCGTTCCAAACCCCGAGGTTTGAGGAAAACAGTTCCACGATATTCCCCTGATCCGTAAACGGCGGCTGTTGCAGCACGGAAAGATCCTTCATCATGCCGTTTCGCACGATGTATTCCACGATCTGATTCACGAAATAGATCTGTCGGCTGTCCAGGTTGGCCCTTTCCAGAAAATCGGAGAACGCCGCCTTCGCCGCGGCCATATCCATTCCGACGATTTCCCTCACCAGCTCTCCCAGCGGCTTCTGGCCGTATTCCGCCTCGTAATCCTGCTTGGTACCCACTTCGCTCCACAGGATCTTCTCCAGTTCTTCTATGTCGCCGGATGTCAGGGGGACATTCCCCCTGAGCTTCGCAATCGCGCCATTGTCCTGGTGCTGGCGAATGTAGTATTCCGCCTTGGCGCGGTAATCCTTCAGGTCGTCGCTCTCCAGGTTGGACTCGTTCCAGTCCATTGACAGCAAGGTATCCTCCATGTCAATATCAACATGAAATACAACGCGGGGGATGTACTTGATCAAATCCCTGAGTTTCTCCCGGATGTGCTCGAATTCATTGATACCGGCGTTGTCGACATAGTCCGTGTGAAGGATCCTGTCGATCAGCTCCGCCTGCTGCTCGATCTCAGGGATGTTGGCGACCTTTGCAACCGCAGCCACCTTCTTCATCAGGTCGGACCGCGCCTTGCCGTATTTCTTCCCCACGAGATAGGCCAGTTCGATGCCGTATATCAGCGCATCGAAGCGCAGGGCCTTGGCGTCGTCGTCGTCCGGCACGATCAACGGCGCCAGCTCCTGCTTCATCATCAGGGTGTCCTCATAGGTCAGCGCCCGATAGCTGTCGGGATTGGCGTACAGCTCCACATATTTCAGATGCTGGCGGACGGCAAAATTGTCCTTGTTCAGCTCCCGAACCTTCGCCACCATGTCGTCCACCAGCGTCTTGCGGAACTCGATCAGGTCGGGCGTCTGATAATCCAGGTCCTGCAGCTTGAACGCGATCTCCGCCTTGAGCGTAAAAATCGCGCCTGACAACGATATGGTGTTGGGCACGGGCTTGCCCTGGTTCATCCGGAAAAACTCGAAATTCCCGCAGAAGTCGAAGATATAGAATTGCCTCTTGTCCTCGCCGTCCAGCAGGCCGGGGCACAGCCGCGTGCCAACACCAGGTTCAGCACCTCGGGCACGTCGATGCCGGTATCCAGCATATCCACGGAGATGGCGATCTGCGGCAGCCTGTTCGGCTCGGAGAACTCGTCGATGGCGGTCTGGGCATAGTTGATGTAGTTGTCAATGACCTTCGCGTAGCCCGTCAGCTGGGGATATTCCCTTCCGAACACCTCCAGTATCTTTTCGGCATGGGTGTGGCTCCTGGCAAATATGATCGTCTTGCCGATCTTGTTCCCGTAGTCCACCCTCAGCCCGTGGGTCATCAGTATGTTCAGCACCTCGCGGATGGTGTCCTCGTTGAAAATCCACTCGTTCAGCGCGGAGGACGAGATGCTCTCCGGCAGCTCGCCGTTTTCATCGGTGAAGGTCGCCTCATAGGCCTGCTTGTCCGCGTCGGAGAGCTCGTCGTACACGATGCCCTGCTCCAGGAATTTCAGCTTCGATTCCACGGAGACGAAGTCCACCAGGAAGCCGTCGCGCACGGCCTCGGCCAGCTCGTAGCCGTAGGTGGGCACGCCGTTCTGCAGCTCGAAGATGCCATAGGTGTTCTTGTCGATGTCGTCCTTGGGCGTGGCGGTCAGGCCCACCAGCGGCGCGTCGAAGTAATCGAAGATGTCCTTGTATTTGTTGTAGATGGAGCGGTGGGCCTCGTCGCAGATGATCAAATCGAAGTGCCCGCAGGTGAACAGCTTGCCCTGGTCGTCCTGTATGGCGTCGATGCAGTTGTACATGGTCTGGTAGGTGGAAAACACGCAGTGCGCGCCATAGTTGCTCTTGTCCTCGCAGAGATTGACCACGGAGAGGTCCGGCAGCAGGTTCACAAAGCTGCGCTTGGCCTGGGTGACCAGGCTGTTGCGATCGGCCAGGAACAGTATGTTCTTCACCCAACCCTGCTCCAGCAGCGCCTTCACCAGCGCGATCACGGTGCGGGTCTTGCCGGAGCCGGTGGCCATCACCAGCAGCGCCCTGCGCCGGTTATTCTTATCGAAGCTCTCGCACACGGCGCGAACGGCCTGCTCCTGATAGTATCGCCCGGCGATCTTCTTGTCCACCACGATGTGCGAAAGGCCGGTGCGCATGCTCAGCAGGTTGAACCACTTCTCCAGGTCACGCTTTGAGTAGATCGTGGCAACCCGGCGCTCGGGATACCGGTTGTCGATGATGCGCGTCTCAAAGCCGTTGGTGAGGAACACCACCGGGCGGCGGCCCTGTTTGGCTTCGATCAAATCTGCGTACAGCTTGGCCTGCTGGCGGCCCTTGGACACGTCCTCGCAGGTGCGCTTGGCCTCGATCACCGCCAGCGCGCGCCCGTCGCTGCCGTACAGCACATAGTCGGCATAGCCCACCCCGGAGGCGCTGGGCATGCCCCGCAGCTCCACCTCGTTCAGCCAGTCGGCGCCCTGGGTCCATCCCGCGTCCATCAGCATGTAGTCGATGTAGGCCTTGCGGGTCCTGTATTCGGAGATGTCCAGCGGCTTGGGCACATAGGTCTGCTGCTGCTCCTCGCGCCGGGCGGTCAGTTCTTCCCTGAGTGCCGCGTTTTCCTTCAGCAGTTCCTCGATGCGGACATCCTTATCCGGGGTCGGCGCAGGCGCGGCGGGCGCAGGCGCGGCGGGCGCGGGCGCGGCGGGCGCGGGCGCGTCCAGCAGGGCGGGGTCAAACCTGCGCTCTTCATAGCTGTCGCCATAGCAATAGGCCACGAAGTCCATGAAGCTATGGAGATGCTGGAGGCACAGCCGCGCCTGGTCTTTGGTGATCTTCTTGCCCTCATGGGCGGCGATATTGCCGATGCGGCGGATGAAATCCATGCGCCGCAGCACGTCCGAATCCACGATGTCCCGGAACGCGTCGGTGTTCATCAGGCTGACCAGCTTGTCGTCCCAGGGCATGACCAGCGCGCTGTCCACGGCATACATCCACTTCACGGCGATCTCCATCGCCCGGCGGCAGTTCACCACGCAGACCGACGGGTCGATGGCATAGATGCGCTCCGACGCCACCGCCACGTCCGCGAAGGATTCAAAGGCCGGGGTGGAAAGCAGGAAATCGAAGTTGGTCATGGGATCACCTCACCCAAAGTATTGCTGCATCAAACTGTCAAACAGCAGTTGTGCCTTGTCCAAGGCTTCCTGCACGACAACTTTAGATTTGTCGACCTGAGAGACGAAGGCGGCAAACTTGTTTTGTGTGCTCATTTCAACCTTTTTCACATGAAGTCCCAACAATCCCGGTTTTGAAATATTCTTCATGCTTCCACTTGTGCCTCCGGCGATTCTCCTGATGGCTTCCTTGGTCGTCGGCTGAATAATCGATTGCCAAACAAATATGGGATTTGCTTTATCCGTTAGTTCAGCTCTCCATAGCCGATCTGGAAGATATGTGTTATTTGGCGCTGCCCAAATGTACGCAGCGGCGCCAACCAATTCCGCTGTATTCATCCTGCTTATAATGACATCACCATCATGTATTAAATGTTCTGGCAAAGGTACATATTCTTTAGGCAGATTCTTTACTTGAGAAGCGTCAAAATAATCATGAGTCGCTGCACCTGTTTTCAGTACTTTGTTAGTGCATTCCTCTTCCCCGGCAAGGCTTTTCCCTGCAACCAAGGAATCGATGTAATACGATAGAGGAACAGTCTCCCGTATAGAACCAAACATCTCGACAAATCGGGCTTTGATGAGATCATCCAGTTCACGAAGTTGCTGTTTTCTAAGATCGATAATCAGTTGAATGCTATCCAGCCTTCCTGCAAGCCGTGTCTGAGATTCATAGTCAAGATCAGGAACCTCAAATGCCCGAATGATTCTGTCATTGACCGCCGGATAGCTTGCCCCAGTTGCCTGTTCGGTCATCGCTTTGATAAAGGCATTTGATTTACAAATATTGAAAACAAACCGATGACTCACTCCAGGTTTACAGCGCAGAACACAAAACCCGGTAGAAGCAACTGCCAGGTTTTCAAACGACCCATCGTAAACCGCTACAGCATTTAAGTTGGGTCGCACCGTTGAAACAAGTATATCATCAGCCTTGATAACCCGTTGCGCTCTGCTCGGGGCTTCTCTACTCTGTAGCGTCTGCTTACCGATTATACTTTTACTTTCGTTGCTGACGCTGGAAATGTCGATATAATCAATCATCAGGGCATCGGCAGCCGTAAGTCGTTCAGTTTCGCTCCCACATAAGTCGCCAAGTTTCATCATTTCATCCCCACAAATCCGAAGTTGTCACTTCTCTTCATTCTCACCCGTCAAATACCGTTCCATCTGCCGGTCAAATTCAGAGACATATTGCAAATCCTGACGCTTGCGGAACTCAGCATATATCTCTGTGACCTTGCGAACGGCTTCATCATGTGAAAGTTGTCCCTTGCCATCGAGCACCTTCCGACGATTGCTTTTCAGGAATTGATCGGTCACATCCAGCCAATCCTGCATGCCCATGGGAATCTCGTCCTCGGCCATCAGCTCAGCATGGTCGATGAACATGGTCACCAGACGGTTCAGCCGGGACAGTTCCCTTTCATTCAGATAGTTTTTGGCGACGACGACATCGCTCTTTAGTATCTTGCCGCTCGGCGCGGCTTTCCAGGTCGTCAGGCCCATCGTCGGACTATCGAGCGTGGCGCGTTCGGAGAGCAACTCGGCAGCCGTCTTTCCCGTCACAGCATAATGCAGCTTGTTTTGCACAAAGGCATAAAAGGCCTTCGTGGTTTCGCTGTTGCTGTCATAATCGTAGCTGCACTGTTCAAAGACATCCGCAATCTTCTGATAGGCGCGGCGTTCGCTGGCGCGAATCTCACGAATGCGCTCCAGCAGTTCATCGAAATAGTCCCGGCCAAAGGGCCGGCCATTTTTGAGCATATCGTCGTTGAGCACAAATCCCTTCTGAACATACTCCCGAAGCGTCTTTGTAGCCCATTGGCGAAAGCGCGTCGCCTTCTTGGAATTGACGCGATAGCCCACGGCAATGATGGCGTCCAGGTTATAGAAGTCCAGTGCTCGCTTTACCTGACGGCTTCCCTCTTTGCGAACTACCGAGAATTTCTCGGTGGTTGCATCGCGTTCCAATTCCTCTTCGGCATAAATATTCTGTAAGTGTAGAGAAATATTGTCCGTCGTACAGGCGAACAGTTCGCTCATGCCTCGCTGAGTCATCCAAAAAGTCTCGTCCTTGAAATATACATCGACAAATACCTTATCTGTTTCATACTGATAGAGCAGGATTTTACCACTTTCCACGATATTATTACTCACTCCACCATCCCCTCCAATTCCCTCAACCCCTTCTGTATCTCCGCCTCCAGCCGGTTCAATTCCGCCAATATCTCGCTCGTCGGCGGGTACTCCACGGGCACGTATTCCGTCTGCTTGTACTTGTTGATGGAGAGGTCATAGCCGTTGTCCACGATCTCCTGTTTGGGGACGAGGAAGCTCTGCTCGGTGCGCCGGCGGTCCTTCTCCCCTGCCCGGTTGCGGAAGCGGGCGACGATGTCCGGGATGTCGTTGTCGGCGATGGGCGTGCGCTTGTCGTCCAGCGAGAAGCCGTCGGCGCGCATGTCGTAGAACCACACGTCGTCCGTGCCGCCGTGGCCGGTCTTGGTGAACACCAGCACCGCGGTGGACACCCCGGCGTAGGGCTTGAACACCCCGGAGGGCATGGAGACGACGGCCTCCAGCCGGTTGTCCTCGATCAGCGTCTTTCGGATGGCCCTGTGGGCGGTGGAGGAGCCGAACAGCACGCCGTCCGGCACGATGCAGGCGCAGCGCCCGCCCACCCGCAGCATCCGCAGGAACAGCGCCAGGAACAGCAACTCCGTCTTCTTCGTCTTGCACACCTTCAAAAGGTCGGTGGAAACGATGTCGTAATCCAGCGAGCCCTTGAAGGGGGGATTGGCCAGGATCAGGCTGTACATGTCCCGGTCCGGGTTCTGGTCGGACAGGCTGTCCCGGTATTCGATGGTGGGGTTGTCCACGCCGTGGGTCATCATGTTCATGGCCCCGATGCGCAGCATGGTGCGGTCCATGTCGTAGCCGTGGAACATGCGGTTCATGTAGTGGTCGGTGTTCTTCCGGTCGAAGAAGACCTCCTGCTTGCGGTTCTCCTTCAAAAAATCGCTGACCGCGACCAAAAACCCGGAGGTGCCGCAGGCCGGATCGCACACCAGCTCGTCCGGCTTCGGCGCCATCATGTCCACCATCATGCGGATGATGTGCCGGGGCGTGCGGAACTGGCCGTTCACGCCGGCGGTGGACAGCTTTGAGAGCAGGTATTCGTAGACATCGCCCCGGGCGTCCACGTCCTTGAGCTGGGCCATGGTATCATAGATGCCGTCCATGGCGGAGACGATCTTGTCCAGCATCAGCGGCGTGGGCACCTTGAAGATGGCGTCGCCCATGTACTTGGAATAGGCGCTGTCCCTGTCGCCGTGCAGCCCCTTGATGAAGGGGAAGACAAATTCCTGGACGACGGAATACATCCGCGCGGCGGGGAAATCGTGGAACACGCTCCACTTGAGCTGCGAGCCGTCGATGGTGCGCTCGCCGATGGTCACCTCCGGGGCGAATATGCTGGTGTAGGGAATGCCCAGCATGGCGGACTCCATCGCGCGGGTGTTGTCCGTGGCGTCCAGGTCGTGGATGAACATCAGATAGGTCATCTGCTCGATGACGTCCAATGGATTGGTCAGTCCGCCCGTCCAGAATATCTCCCAAAGGCTGTCAATTTTGTTTTTCAGCTCGCCTGTGATCACAGCGCGCACCCCCTATGCTTCTGTCTGTGTCCTTTACCGCATCGGCGGCGCCAGCAGGCGCCCAACCAGGCGATCCACGCGCAGATCGTCCCACTCCACCACTTCGATGCCCAGCTTGTCCGCCCGCCGGCGCATGGGTTCGCGGTTCTTCGTCGCCGGGGCGGAGGTGACGATGATCGCCCTGGAATACTTCCCGCCGAAGCGGTCCCTCAAAATCGCCAGCTCGTTGAGGGCCTCGGTGTGGATTTCGCAGGTCTTGCAGGAGATGAGCACGGGTTGGATCCCCTGCACGGCCATCACGTCGATCTCGTTGGTCACGCTGTCGCGCTGTGTATTGAGCCCCTGCCAGTTGACGATGGCGCTGAGCACCACGTCGTCAAAGCAGTCCGCGAGCAGGCAGGCCCGGAACACCTGCACCTCCAGCACCGAGCCGATGTCCCGCAGCCAGAAGCGCACGGTCTCGTTGGGAAAGCGGAAGGTGACCGCCTCTTCGCCCAGCACCAGATCCAGTATCAGCCCGGCCTTCGCCAGCGCATTGAGAAGCCCGGCGTCCGCCTTGACGTTCCTGTCCCCCGCCTTCTCCGTCCATCGGCCCGACGCGTCCAGCATTCCCGGCTCCGACGATGAAATCTTCTGGATGTAGCTGATCTGCCGGTTCCATACGCGCCGGTATTTCGTGAACACGTCGAACAGCTTCCTGATCTCCGGCATCATGTTTTTGAGCGCCTCGTTGTCCGCCCGGCCCGGCAGCAGCGTGCCGCCCGCCATCAAAAAGCAGGATTTGGCGTCCAGCTGCACGGTGCAGGGCAGGCCGCGGGCAAAGGGGGCGTTCTTGATCTCGAAGAAGGTGTTGCGCTTGCGGCTGTAGGTGAACACGGAGGCCTCTCCGGACACCGCGCCCGCCGCGAACAGCGCGGCGTCGGTACCGCCGGAGATGTCGATGGCGGTGTCCGGATGGGCGTCCAGTACCTCCCTGAGCACGCGCTCGATCTTCATCGCGTCCAACATGCTGACGGAGACAAACGTCAGCTTGATAGGATACTGACGGTATTCAAAATACCTGCGCAGCGACCGGCGAAATTCCCGGTTCTGCTCGATCTCGGGCGGGCAGATCAATATCATCTCATCCGGCCGGAACATCTCGATACCCAGTATGTTTTCAATGGGCGAACTGTCGTACAGCTCTATGATCGTCTTCATCGCAATCACCCCTGGCGTGCAATACATAGTTTTCTAAAGAGATTATAACAGCAAAGGCATGTTATGGTCAACCGGGTAATCGCATAAAAAAGGCTTGCCCCGAGCGACGCTTCGGGGTATAATTGACCTGTGCCGGATATGACGCGCAACACAGGAGGGATTCGACATGGACGGACAGACAAAGCACTACGCCTTTTTCCAGAACCGGGCGTGCGAATACTTCCCCTGCCACCCCACCGACGCGCCCGAGCGCTTCAACTGCCTGTTTTGCTACTGTCCCCTCTACGCACTGGGGAAGCGCTGCGGCGGCAATTTCAGGTATTCGGAAAAGGGCTACAAGGACTGCAAGGCCTGCGACTTCCCCCATCGGCCCGAGAATTACGAAAGGATCACCGGACGGTACAGGGAGATCATGGAGCTCGTCCGGGAAAACGATATGCGGGGGGAAGAAGGAAAGTGACTTCCGCAAAAAAGGCCCGGGGCAGATTTGCCCCGGGCCGGCAAGGCAAGGCGGCGAGCCTGCAAAAAAGGGAGTTTACCCCGTCGTAAATGACCGCATTTTGCAGGCGACGCCAACACAGCAAGCAGAAAATCCTTCCTCTCTTCTTTGACTGGAAGGATTTTCTGCGTTTGCGGCCTTTGTCAGCGGTCTGACGGCCCGGGGCAGATTTGCCCCGGGCCGTTCTCCTATTGGACATCATTCCGCGCTCTCGACGGGAACGGGATTGTCAACTTTGACCTTGTGGTCGTACCACTTGCCCTTCTTGCCCAGCAGGGCCAGGTTGAATTCCTCGCCGATGGCGGGCACGGGCACGTCGAAGCCGAAAGCCTCGTCCGTGGTGCCGTCGGCGTAGTTCACGGTGTCGGTGGTGGGCTCCAGCAGCGCCGCGCCCTCCTTCTGGGCGTCCTCGGCAAGGCCGGGGAACAGGTTCACGATGTTCTTGGAGGCCAGCGTGACATGTATGGTCATCTGGCCATCCGCGACGGTGAGGGTCCCGATGTCGCCATAGGCCTCGTTCACATGGAACATGCTGTGGTCAGTGGTGAAGGTGGCGGTATAGGTGCCGTCGGCCAGGGGCTCGGCGGTCTCGGCCAGCGCCACGCCGCAAAGGGTCAGCAGCAGCGCCAGCAACAATGCGATATTACGCTTCATATTCGTTTCCTCCAGTTTGATGAAGCCCCCGGCCCGGTATGGGCCGGAGGCTGAAATGATTATTCGCGATCAGCCGATGGCGGCGATGGCGTCGGCGGTGTGGGCGACATACAGCGCCTGCACGTCGGCGATGCGGCCCAGGCCCTCGATCTGGCATTCGATGCTGTCAAAGGCATTCGCGGCGGTGAACATGCTGATCCAGGACTCCTCGTCCTCGGGATCGGCCATGTCGTTGTTGGCGTGGTCGCCGGCGACGACCATCAGGGGACGGAGGACGACCTTCTTGAAGCCCGCAGCCTTCACGGCCTCGATGATGGCGTCGCAGGCGGTCTCCTCGGGCTCGCCCTCGACAGTGCCGATGAACACGTTCTTGTAGCCCAGCTGATCCATCTGCGCCTGCATCTGGCTGTAGGTCACCTTCGCGGTGTGGGAGGTGCCATGGCCCATCAGCACCAGCGCGACGTCCTCGGGCACGTTGGCCTCGGCCACGACGGCCTTGGCGACGGCTTCCTTGTCGGCGTTGATGACGGTGGCGTCCGCGCCGACCTCGCCCAGCAGGGGCTCGGCCACGACGACCTTTTCAAACTTGTCGGCATAGCCCTCCAGCACGCCGCACAGCTCGTCGTACTCGGCGCCATGCATCAGATGGGTGGGCTGCACGACCAGCTTCTTGACGCCGTTGGCTACGGCGCGATCCAGCGCCTGGGCCATGTTGTCGATCTTCTCGCCGTCGCGGGCCTGGACGTGGTTGATGATGATCTGGGCTGTGAAGGCGCGGCGCACGGCCCAATCGGGATATGCGGCGATCAGGGCCTTTTCAATGCCGCCGATGTCCTGGGCGCGGCTGCCGTTGAAGGACGTGCCGAAGCTCACCACCAGCAGCTCGTTTTCGCCGATGTCGTCGGCGTTCAGCGGGTCGTCGGCGGAGGCGTCGCCAGTGTCGCGGCCGAAGTAATCGGCCTCTTCCACCAATTCCTTCTGCGCGTCGGTCAGGGCATCCCAGGCTTCCCTTGCGGCAGCGATCTGTGCGTCGGTGTCCTCGGTCCACGTCTGTGCCTGGATGACGGCGATCAGTTCATCAACCGCCGCTGCGGCGGCCTTGTCGGCATCCTCGGCAAACGCGACGGCGCCCATGGCGGCGACCATCGCCAGCACGACGATCAGGGAAAGCAGCTTTTTCATAGTCAATTCCTCCTGAAAAATGGGTATTTATTGATGCCGGTGTTTCGCCGGACAGCAATACACAGTTGCGCAGGCATAGGAAAAGCCTGCCGGACACAAGCGCGTCAAGCAGGCTCCAATTCAATCGGATTTTCAATGCTGCCAGGCACTCGTGGCATGAGGCGTTCCGAAGAAGCCCCTCGCATACAGCCGGGCAGGTCTCCTGGCTTACGGATCATCACGGATCAGGCGGCCTTCCCGTTTCCAGTGGCTTGTTGCCTGTCCATTCCCCGATTACAGTGACGAGTTCGCGCGGGATTTTCACCCGCTTCCCTTTTCACCGAACGCAGTGCGTTCGACACCCGCTGTGATATTCAGTTCTTGACCAATACTGTATCACATTCGGGTAACTTTTGCAAGTACAACTAAAAAAGAATAATGAATAATTATTGGTTTGGCGCTCAGGGCCCGGCCACGGTTCAGCCCAACAGCCCCTGCTCCGCATGTCCGGCCTGCTTGTAGCCGCAGACCAGGAACATCGGCGTGGAGGCGAGGTTGATCTTCTCCTGCCGGGACCAGACCCGCTCCCAAATGCTGTGGTCGGTCTCCACGGCCATGCCCAGCGCGGTGAGCGTCTCCACGTCCCACTGGGGACGGTTCGCCCTCGACAGGGGCACGCGGCGGGCAATGGTCTCCATGCGGTCGAAGTTTTCGCCCACGTTCAGGTCTTCGATGTCAGCCTCTATGCTGTTGGCGCGATCCCGGGCAAAGGCGTCGCGGGCGTCGTCGTCGAACAGGTAGCGATACCAGTTGGCGTCGAAGTTCAGCAGCAATCCTCCCGGCTTCAATACCCGCATCCATTCGCCGTAGGCTACCTCCGGCTCCGGCAGGTTCCAGGTCACGTTGCGGGACACCACTACGTCGAAACAGCCGTCGTCGAAATCCAGCGCCTGGGCGTTCATTTCCATGAAGGCGATGCGATCCGCCAGTTCTGCGGCGTTTGTCCGGGCCTCGGCCAGCATGGAGGGCGTCAGGTCGATGGCCGTCACGCGGTAACCCGCCTCCGCCAGCAATATGGCAAAGAAGCCGGGGCCGGTGCCGACCTCCAGCACGTGGATTTCCCCCGCCCTGCGGTTGGGAAAACGGGCGCGGATGGGCTCCACAAGCGCCCGCCGCCACAATAAGCGCTGGTTCGTCGCCAGCTCGTCTCGGTTTACCCGGGAATAGCCCGAAGCCCTTTGCGTCCAGTAATCGCGGTTTTCGCGGATGATCGTCGCGTTCATGTCGTCCTCGCTTGTATCGTCTTACCGTATCATTGTACCGGCTTTTGCACCGGTCCGCAACCCCCTCAGGGGGATATTCAGGCGCAATCACACGCGCCATTTTGAGCATTTCATCGAATCGCCGTGACGCAGAACATGGGCGTGGGATTGTAAAAGCGGTCGATCTCCCTGTAAACGCGGGGGGAAACCGCGGTATCCACCTGAATATCCCTGAAACCGGCCTGCTCCAGCAGCGCCACGTCCCACGCCGGCCGCTTCCGCTGTACGGCGCGCAGCGCGTCGGAGATATGGGCATAGGCGGCGTTCTGATCCGCCGTCAGTTCCCTGTGGGCGTGGTCGGCGGGCAGCGGCGCCTCGGATTTATCATAGTAATAATCCCCGTCGAAGTTGACGAGCACGCCGCCCTCCCGCAGCAGACCGCGCCATCGGCGATAGGCCTCGGGCAGGTTGGGCAGAAACGTCGTCAGGTTGCGGGTGACGATGGCGTCGAAGCTCCCGGGCATGAATTCCGGGGCCTCCGCGTCCATCACCTTGAAGCTGGGATAAAGGTTCAGCAGCACGCTGGTGCGCCGCGCGCCGTTGATCATCTCCGCCGTCAGGTCGATGCCCGTCACCCAATGCCCCTGGGCCGCGAGGATAAAGGCAAAGAAGCCCGTGCCGGTGCCGATGTCCAGTATGTTCAGCTTTCTGCCACGGGGCAGGTGGCGGCGCAGCTCGTCCAGCCAGCGCCCGCGCTTATCGCTGTTCAGCTCGTCTAGGCGAAGCTGTTCAAACTTCTCCACCCGCCCCGTCCAATAGTCGGTAATTTCACGCTTTATCGCTTCCATTTTACCCCTCGATGTCCAGATCGGCGGTCACCTGGTAGTAATCGCAGGCATGGGCGGTATAGCCCGTCACCGTCGCCTTGGAGATCATGTTCATCTGCAGGAAGGAGCAGAAGATATAGGCGTTATCGTCCAGGATCGCCTGCTGCAGCTCAATGGCCAGTTCGCTGCGGCGTGCGGTGTCGAACTCGGTGGCCATCTGGTTCATCAGGTCGGTCACATGCGCATTCTCATACGCGCCGAAGTTATAGCTCTGCCCCGGCAGGCAGGAGGTGGTGAAGAAGTACTGCGGGTCGCCGGAGGGGGCGGTCACCAGCGCGGAGGCGTAGATGTCGAAACTGGTCATGTCGGCCAGGAACTCGCGGCGGCTGGCGGTGCAGTTGATGTCCACCTCGATGCCGATCTGCTTGAGGGTCGCCTGAACGGCCTCGGCCAGCAGGGGCAGCTCCTGGCGGCTGGGATAGGTCAGCCAGCGGATGACCAGCTTCTGGCCGTCCTTTTCGCGGATGCCGTCGCCGTCGGCGTCCACCCAGCCTGCCTCCTCCAGCAGGGCCTTTGCGCCCTCGGGGTCATAGCCCTCGGTGTTCACGTGCTCGCCGCCGAAGGTGGAGAAGCCGTCCGGGAACGCGCCGTGGCCCACCACGCCGTGGCCGTCCAGCAGCACCGCCACGAAGCCCTCCTTGTCGATGCCCATGGCGATGGCCTTGCGCACGGCGGGGTCCTGTATGACGGGGGAGGTCATGTTCATGGAGGCGAAGAAGGCGCGGGAGGTCTGGATGGCGGAGAACTGGTAGTTGCCGTTCTCGAACAGCGGATAGCTCTCGTAGGCCATGCCGTAGGCCGCGTCGATCTCGCCGGCCTGCAGCGCCATCGCCAGGGTGTTGCCGTCGGAGATGGTGCGGATGGTCAACTCGTCCAGCTTCGGCGTGCCGTTCCAGTAGTATTCATTGGGGATCAGGGTCACATGGTCGTCAGTCACCATGTCCTTGACGGCATAGGGGCCGGTGCCCACGGCGATGCCCGCGTCAAAGTCGCTGGCGTCCACGTCGATGATGCAGCCGTAGGGGTCGCCCAGGTAGTTCATCAGCGCCGGCAGGGGCTCCCTGGTGGTGATGGTCAGGGTCTGGCCGTCGGCCTCGATGGTGTCGATCATGGTATCGGAGGGCGCGCGATCGTGGACCTGGAGCAGGTGCTCCAGGCACTGCTTCACCGCCGCGCCGTCCATGTCGCGACCGCTGGAGAACTTCACGCCGTCACGCAGGGTGATGGTCCAGGTCAGGTTGCCGTCGTTCTCCCAGCTGGTCGCCAACCAGGGCTCCAGCTCCATGGTGTCGGTGTAGTGCACCAGGGTCTCGCCGATGCCGTAGCGGATGCAGGCCCAGCCGTTGTAGGTGCGGTGGGGATCCACGGTCTCTTCCCAGTTTTCGGAGTTGAAGGTGGTGTCGCCGATGGTCATGGTCTTGCCCTCGGCGAAGGCGCTGAAGGACAGCAGCAGACACAGTGCGAGGATAAGGGTCAATGCTCTCTTCATGGTTTCTTCCCCCTTATAATATGCTCTCGATGAGCCGTTTGGTGTAGTCGTTCTGCGGATTCCGGATGACCTCGTCGGGGACGCCCTCCTCCACGATCCTGCCCTTGTACATCACCAGCACCCGGTCGCAGAACTGCTGCACCAGGGCGATGTCGTGGCAGATGAAGAGTATCGAAAGGTTCATTTCCCGCCGCAGATCGGACAGCAGCGCCAGAATCTCCCTTTGGATGGTCACATCCAGGGCGGAGGTCGCCTCATCGCAGATCAGCAGCTTTGGCTTGATGGCGATGGCCCGGGCGATGGCGGCGCGCTGGCACTGGCCGCCGGAAACCTGATGGGGATAGCGTCGGGCAAAATCGGCGGGCAGGCCGCACTGCTCAAGCAGCTGTGCCACCCGCCGATCGACCTCCGCCCTGCAGTGGCCGTAGTTGCGCAGGCTCTCTCCGATGCCGTCGCCCAGGGTACGCCGGGGATCAAAGGATTCCGTGGGCGTCTGGAATACCATCTGCATCTTTCGATAGGCTGTTTGAAGCTGTCTGCCTCTCAAGCGGGTGATGTCCTGGCCATCCAGTATGATCCGCCCCTCGGTAGGGTCGATCAGCCGCGTGATCATGGCCGCCGCAGTGCTCTTGCCGCTGCCGCTCTCACCGATGATGCCAAGGCACTCGCCGGGATCGACCTCAAAGCTGATGTGGTCGACCGCAGCGAAGTCGGGCTGGCCCTTTCTTGTGAACACCTTCGTGAGGCTGTCCACGCTCAAAATCGATCCCACCGGCATCACCTCCCGGTGCCGCGTCCCAAATTTCCAATTTGAGACGTGGCATCCCACTCTTTCAGAGGCGGGACGGTTTCGCCGGGGCGAAACCGCCTTAGCCTCGGCACGGCGGCCATCAATGTCTGTGTGTACAGCGCCCCCGGTCGCTCCAGCACCTGCTTCGCGTCCCCGTATTCCACCATTTTGCCGTCCTTCATCACCAGCACCTTGTCCGCCATCGCGCCAATGACGCCAATGTTGTGGGTGACGATCACGATGGCCGTGCCGAAGGTCCTTCTGACCAGCAGCATCTCCTCCACCACCTGCTTCTGGACGGAAACGTCCAGCGCCGAGGTGGGCTCGTCCGCCAGCAGGATCCTGGGATTCATCAGCATCGCCGCGGCGATGCCCACGCGCTGCTGCATGCCGCCGGACAACTCGAAGGGATAGCTGTCCAGGATTCTTTGCGGATTGTCGAAGCCGATCTTTTTCAGCAGCTCCACAGCGCGGCGGTTGAATTCGTCCCTGCCGATGGGCTCGTGCTCGGTCATGCTCTCGTACAGCTGCGCGCCCACGGTGCGGATCGGGCAGAAGGACGCGCCCGCCGACTGGAAGATCATGCCCAGCTCAAGCCCGTTCAGTTTCCTGATCTGTGCCGGGGACAGGTCGGGCAGATCATAACCCTTATAATAGATGTCTCCCCGCGTCACCTGGCCGGAGGGGCCCAGCAGCCCCATGGCCGCCTTGATGATCGTGGACTTGCCGCTGCCGCTCTCACCGACGATGCCGAGGATTTCACCATCATCCAGCGTGAAGCTGACATCCTGCACCACGACCCTGCCATTGTAGGCGATGTCCACATGCTCGTATCTCAGTATCTCGGCCATGTCAACGCCCCCTTGTCTTCGGATCGGCATAATCCCGCACGGTGTCGCCGAGCAGATTGAAGATCATCACCGAGACGAAGATCGCCAGGCCCGGGGCCATGGTGATCCACGGCACCGTGGTCATCAGGGCCCGGTTCTCGCTCATCATGCTGCCCCACTCGGCAATGGGCGGCTTTGCGCCGAGGCCGAGGAAGGACAGCCCCGCCAGCTCCATCATCATCGTGCCGATGTCCAGCATGGAGGTGACGAGTATGGGGCCGATGATGTTGGGCAGTATGTGCTTGGCCAGTATCTTCACCGTGCCGCTGCCGGACAGCCGCGCGGCCATGAGCCAGGGCGTCTCCTTCTGGGAAAGCGTCTGGCTTCGGGCGATGCGGGCGTACTTCGGCCAGCTGATGGCCGCCAGCGCGAATATGGCGTTGTGCAGGCCGCCGCCCAGCACGCCCGCCACCGCAAGCGCGAACACCAGGCCGGGGAAGGCCAGGAACATGTCCGATATGCGCATCAGCACCGTGTCGATTGTCCCGCCGTGCCAGCCGCAGAACACGCCGATCACCGTGCCGATGACCGTTATGACCGCAACCAGCAGCAGCGTCGAAAAGATGGACGTGCGGGTGCCGACGATCACCCGGGAGAGCATGTCCCGCCCGTAGCGGTCGGTGCCGAAGATGTGCTGGGCGCTCGGCGCGGCCTTGGCGTTGGAGAGGTCCTGCAAATAGGGATCGCAGGGCGTCAGGTACTCGGAGAACAGCGAGCAGAGTATCAGCAGCACGGCCAGTATGCCGAAGACGATCAGCCGCGCCCTGACGGTGTCCCGCCTGATCTTCACGGGGCGAACGGTAGGCTGCTTCATCATCCGTCGAACGCCCCCAGTCTGATTCTCGGGTCGAGGGCGTGATAGAGCAGGTCGGTGATCAGGTTCACCAGTACATAGATCACCGCCATCCAAACCACATAGGCCTGGATCAGCGGATAGTCGCGCATGGTGATGGCGTCCACGGCCAGTTTGCCCACGCCGTCCCACATGAATATGGATTCGATGATCGCCGTGCCGCCCAGCAGGCTGCCGATGGACAGCGCCAGCAGCGTCATGATGGTGAGCATCGAGGACTTGATGACGCTCCGCCACAATACGACGCTGTTGCGAACGCCCCGCGCCTGCGCGCCGATGACATAGTCCTTGTTCATCTCCTCCAGTACCGTCGCCCGCACCTGGCGCATGTACTTGGCGGACATGGAAATCGCCAGCGTCAGCGTCGGCATCATGGCGCTTCGGATGGAGGTGCCGTTGGAAATGACCGGCAGCCAGTTCAGCTTGATGGCCAGCAGCTGCATCAGCAGCAGCGCCACGAAGAAGTTGGGCAGGGAATTGCCGATGAAGCTCAGAAAGCGCAGGACGTAGTCGGTGATCTTATCGTGTCTCACCGCCGCCAGCACGCCCAGCGGTATGGAAATGACGACGGTCAGCAGGATCGAAAGCGCCGTCAGCAGCAGCGTCGCCGGGAGCTTCGATGTGAAGGTCTGGAATACGTCCCGCCCGGAGACGTAGCTGACGCCCATATCCCCCCGGAGCATGCCGAAGAGCCACCCGAAATACTGTGTGATAAAGGGCTTGTCCAGGCCCAGCTCCGCGCGCTTTAAGTCGATGACCTCCTGGGAGACCGCGCCCTTGTTGGCGTACATCTCCGTCACGGCGTCGCTGCCCGCCAGGCGCATCATGGCAAAGGAGAGGAAGGTGATGCCGATGAGTATCGGGATCAGCTGCAGAAGCCGCCGAAGCACGTGGCGTTTCATGCCCTCTCTCCCCTCCCCGATCTTAAATCTATAATATTATTATAAATGATCGAAAAAAAAGCCGGAAGCCTCCCGGGGGGATGCTTCCGTTTGATTTAACATCTGCTTAATTTTCCATCTGGCACATGGCATGCGCCGCGCTCACGTCAGGATCTCAAGCATTTCCTCCAGCGAGCCGTCGTCCTCGAAAACCATGAAATCCCGCACAGCCAGGCGCACCGGCTGTCCCGCCTGCCGATGCCGGTGTTCATACCCGCTGGTGATGACGCGCACCAGCGCGTCGCCCACGCGCACGCGGCAGTCGTCCACGTCGCCAAGGTAGTAATGGGTCTCCAGTATGCCCTGAAGCGGCCCATCCTCGCTGAACACCAGGTTTTCCGGGCGCACCGCCACATCCACCTTTCCGGTGCGGGGGCCGTCGTAGGGGATGGACTGGCCGCCCATGGCCGGAAGGACCACGCGCCCGTTCGATGCATCGCCCTTAAAAAAATCCACATTTCCCAGAAAATCGGCTACGAACTGATTGACAGGCGCGTTGTAGATCTCCTCCGGACTGCCGCACTGCTGCACCACGCCCCGATTGATCACGAAGATGCGGTCGCTCATGGCCATGGCCTCAGTTTGATCGTGGGTGACGTATACCACGGTAATCCCCAGGCGCTTCTGGATTTCCTTGATCTCGAAGCGCATGGATTCCCTCAGCTTTGCGTCCAGGTTGGACAGGGGCTCGTCCAGCAGCAGCAGCTTCGGCTCCGCCACCAGCGCCCGGGCCAGGGCGACGCGCTGCTGCTGGCCACCGGACATCTGGTTCGGGAAGCGCTTGGCGTAACTGCTCAGATGGGTGATTTCCAGCGCCCGCTCCACGCGGCGGCGCGCCTCCTCCTTCGAGGTCTTGTGGATGGTCAACGGATAGGCCACGTTGTCGTACACGTTCATGTGGGGCCAGACCGCATAGCTCTGAAACACCATGCCTATGCCCCGCTTTTCCGGCGGAACGAAGGTCTTTCCGCCGCACATCAGCACGTCGTCGATGTAAAGCTCTCCCCCGGTCGGTTTCTCGAAGCCGGCGATGATGCGCAGCATCGTGGTCTTCCCACAGCCGGAGGGACCCAGCAGCGTAATAAACTCCCCGTCCCGAAAGACCTGGTCAAATTCCCGGAGCACCACGTTGTCGCCAAACGCCTTGGTGACCTTCCTGATCGTTACGGTAGCCATCGGCACATTCCTTTCCTGCGGTACGCTCTGTCGCCGCCGCCCGTTCTATATCGAAAATTCTCCCCTGGTCAACCGGTTGAGCACGAAATTCAAAAGCACCACGATCATCAGTATGCCGAAGGCCATCGCGCAGCTCATGGGCTGGCTGGTGAAGCTCCAATACTCGTGCAGCTGCACGCCGATGGTCTTGGTGGTGCTGGAATACAGCAGCGTGGTCATGGACAGCTCGTAAAAGCTGGGGATGAATATCAGGAACCAGCCCGCCGCGATGGACGGGAAGATCAGCGGCGCGGTGATGCGCCGCATGGTCGTCAGCCAGCTCGCCCCGGCAACCTGGCTGCATTCCTCCAGGGAGACATGGATCTGGCTCATGGCCGACACCACCGTGCGCATGCCCATCATCAGGTACTTGACCATGTAGGCGACGATCAGTATCCAGGCGGTGCCGTAGATGTCGATGCCGAAGTTGCCGCGCATGGTCATGATCAGGCCAAGGGCGATGACCACCGAGGGGGTGCCGGAGCCCAGTGTAATCAGGAAATTGGGAATGCTCCTGCCCCGTATGGAGGTGCGCTGCAGCAGATAGCTCATGGTGCAGGCGATGACCAGGCCCACCGTGGCCGCCACCGACGCGAATATCAGCGAATTCTTGAGACAGCCCAGGGTCTCCGCCCGGGCGAACACCGTCGTCCAGTTGGCAAGGGTGAAGTTGCGCGGCGCAAACACGCCCTTGCCGACGTCGATCTTGAAGGAGGTCGCCAGTATCGTCGCGAAGGGCAGCAGCACCACGACCACCGCAAACAGCGACACCGCCACCGTCAGCGGCCAACGCCAGCGCCGCAGATGCACGACGGAGGGATTGACCGACTTGCCCGACACGGTGATATACTGCCGCCGCGCCAGGACCACGTCGGAAATGAACAGTATCACGATGGCCATGAACATCAAAAACACCGACAGGGCCGTGGCGTCGTTGATGCCCTGCTGGCCCAGGGAAACGTATTCCACGATGCGCGTGGTGACCATGTTGACGTTGCCCGGCGTGCCGATGATCGAGGGTATGCCGTAGCAGCTGGCCGCCGCGATGAACACCAGCAGCGCCCCGGCAATCAGCGATGGCATCATCATGGGCAGCGTGACGGTCAACAGCGTCCTGACCGGCGAAGCGCCGCAGATGCGGCTGGCTTCCTCCAGCGTCGGGTCCATCTTCTCCATGGCCCGGCTGATGGTGATGAAGGCATAGGGATAGTAGAAGGTGGTCAGCACCCAGATCATCCCCGGCAGCGTATACACGTTCAGCGGGCCGGGCGCGTCGCTGAGTTGAAGCAGCGCCCGCAGCCACTGGTTGACGGTACCGACGTTGGGGTTCATCAGCCGCAGCCACGCCATGGCGCCAACGTAGGGCGGCACCATGTAGGTGACCACAAACAGCGCCCGGAAGAATTTTCGGCCATAGAGATTCGTCCGGCCCACCAGCCAGGCCAGCGGAAAGGCGATGGCCGTGCCCAGCAGCATCGTGGCAAAGGCGGCAATGAAGGTATTCTTCAGGGCATCCAGATTCAGCGGATAGGTGTAGAGCCGGCGAATCGTCTCCAGGGTGAGGGATCCCTCCGGGAAAAGGGCCTTGCCCACGATGAACACCATGGGCAGCAGCTGGAAAATCAGCAGAAAATCGATGATCAGCAGCATGACGATCCATTTGACATCGAACGTCCAGCGCCGTTCGGAGGCCATGAGGAAGCAAAGCAGCAGCATGTCCACCATCAGCGCCGTTCCAACGAGCATCACCGTCCGGCTGTTGCCGACGATGACCTTCCAAAGCCAGGACCCGCCCCCGCCGGCCATCATGCGATAGGCCTCGAGCTGGCTGTTCTTGTTGCGCACGCCCTTTTTGAAGGCGTTGACGTTCTCGGTCAGAGATGCGTCCTCCGCGCCGGCGGACACGAAAAGCGCCTGGACCAGCGCCGCCCTTCGCGCCTCGCCTTCGGCCTTGTCCGTGATTTTTACAGCCGCCTCGGGCACAGGGACGCTGTCGTCCAGCATGCACCGAAGCAGCGCTGCGCGAAGCTCGGAAGCCGCGTCGCCCCGCGCCGCGACGATTGCCTTTCGGCCGGCCGAGCTCACCTTGGGGCCGTTGACCAGATAGGCGGCGTGCAGCAGCTTCCAGGTCATCTCCTCGCCGTTGGACCCGGCATCGTCTACAAGGGCGCGGGCTTCCCCGCCCGCGCCTTCTCGATGGCTGTCCCACGCCGCCTCAAGCAATTGCAGCGCCTGAGCGTCAAGGCTTTCACGGTCCTGTTCGGACAGCGCGCCCAACTGGGGCGCAATTACGTCGCTCCATGCGTTCGAAACGCTGCGGGACAGGGCGTAGACGGCCTCAAAGCCACCCTCAGAGCTGAACCCGGAGGTAGCGAACTGAACCTGTCCCCTGTAACCCATGAACACCAGTGCCGCGCCCAGCGCGAACACCAGCGCCAATACGAGCTTTGCCACCACGGGCGCCCTGTCCCTTTGCAACGCCTTCACCCTTTCCAATCGGTCTTGCGCTTCCGAAGCGCTTCTCTATTGGGTCACCTTTTCGGTCCAGAGCGCGTTGATCTGCTCGCGCTCGTGATAGGCCTTCTCCCAGTCCACGCCGATATCCTTTGCGATCAGGCTGTCGGTGTCCACGGAATGGGCGGGATAATCCTTCATGCCGGCCAGGACGGAGTGCATATAGCCCTTCAGGATCAGCTTCTGGGCGTCCTCGGTCAGCAGCCATTGGGCCACAGCCTCGGCGGCCTCGGTGTTCACGTTCTTCGAGTATTCCTCGGCCACGATCATCACCGTGGAGGGAATCAGCACCACGCCGTCCTCGGGATAGATGACCTCGACGTTGGAGACCTCGTTGCCGTTCTGGGCCTCGTCGTCGATGTATTTGAGGATGGATTCCTCCAGAATCATGATGGCCGCGCATTCGCCGCTTTGCAGCTTGGCGATGGCCGTGGAGCCGGATTCGCGCATCACGCGGTTCTGGCCCAGCTTGTCCAGATAATCCTCGCCGTATTTGTCCAGCAGCGCGCACACCGCCGCATAGGCCGTGCCGCTGGTCAGGGGATCGCCCATGGATATGTAGCCCTTCAGCGCCGGGTCGCAGGCGAAATCCTTGAAGGACTTGGGAATGCTGACCCCCTTGGCGGCCCAGGCGTCCACCATCTCGGGGTTGTAGGCCAGCACCATGTTGCACACCCGCGCCGGATACCAGTAGCCTTCCGGATCGCAGGGGAAGCGCAGCAGGTTTTCGGCGCCCTCGATCTCGAAATCGTGCAGATAGCCGTAGTCCTTCATCTCCAGCGAGAAGGCCGGCTCGGCCACCATGAACATGTCGCAGTCCAGGGGCTGATCCCGGTTGTCCCCCATCTCGCCGTAGATCTTGGTGATCAGCTTGCTGGTTCCGGAATAGAAGAAGAAGCTGCCGTCCACGCCGGGGGTCAGGTTCGGAAACTCCGCCTTGATCGCCGCGTCCATCATGTCGATGGCGAAGGGATACATCGAGGTGTAGATCACCAGCTCGCCTTCAACGTCCTCGTTGACGGCCAGGGCAGCGCCCCACGTAGAGAGCGCCAGCAGCAGCGCCAGGACAAGCGTCAGAATTCGCTTCATAATCGATCCTCCTGTATTTGTGTTGGTCTGTTCTGTGTGTCGACGGTTATATTCATCCAAGCTCGCGCCTGACCTTCTCCGCCAAAGCCTCCGCCAAACGAAGGTGTCCCCGTTCGGTCATGTGCACAGCGTCCAGAGGCGAGACCTCGGCGTAGGGCACGGCGTCGAAGAAGTCACAGCGCATGAGCTTTGAGATGCGCCTCAATTCCCTGGACAGTCCGGCGGAAACGGCGATGGCCTGTTCGCCGAAGCATTCTCCGTGCCGGGTCTGCATCAGATTGTCCAGTATCTTCGGCGGCGCGACGACGATGACGCGCGCCGTCTCCCCCGCCTCGTTCACCGCGTATTGCTTGGCTGTGCGCACCAGCTGCATCATGCTCTGGCCGATGGTCATGGGCGACATGCCAAAGCGCGCCTTGGTGTCGTTGCTGCCCAGCATGATCAACACGGCGTCCAGCGGGTTATGGGACATCAGGCAGGGCGGCAGGTATTTGACGCCGCTCTTGTAGCCCCCCTCCACCGGGTCGTCGAACACGCAGGTTCGCCCGTTGAAGCCCTCCTCGATCACGGCGTAGCCGTCGCCCAGCAGCGCCTGCA
The DNA here is from genome assembly GCA_902778995.1 of uncultured Eubacteriales bacterium. Lineage (GTDB taxonomy): Bacteria > Bacillota > Clostridia > Christensenellales > Aristaeellaceae > UBA2862. The sequence goes on along the minus strand of CACYZW010000004.1, from coordinate 38,228 downwards.
TGCGCATCGGCCAGCGGGTATGCGCGTCATAGCGCCCGCCGGTGGGTATATATCCGTAGGTATTGGAATCGCCATAGCACAGTATGCGCTTCTGCAACGCCGTTCTCTCCCCTTTCAGACTATTTTACTTCCGCCTGCGGCGGGGTTTGCGAGGGCCTCTGGCGCCAGTATCGGAACCTTCGTACACCGGAAGGTTGGACACATTGAAGACCTCGTCCTCGTAGCTGTCGGAAACATCGCGCCGCTTGAGCCTCGTGGCAAATATGTTCTCCGGCCTGTGGGCGCTTTCCTCCGGGGCGCGGGCGCTGCTGTCGCTGACGCGCGTTCCGGATTTGTTTTTGGACGGCGACCTTTCAGCGCCCCCGGCATGCCGTTTGACCTTTGTACCCTCGGGGCGTCGCCGGGAGGCCTGCGCCCTTCCCTCACGGCCGGTGCGCTTGCCGTCCCTTGACGCCCTGTCACGGTCCGGCTGGCCCTCCTGCCGCCTGACCACGGTGCTGGCCACCACATAGTCGTGCTCGTCCCAATTGGAGGCGAGGTCGCCCTCCCAGTCGTCCGCCCTGTCGATGTCGGCATTGATGAAAAAGCGGTCGTCGTTGACGATTACGCGCTCCTTCCTGAACCAAACCCAGTAGGGGCGCCACCGGATCAGCCAGATCAGCAGATCCAGTATGATCCCCAGCGCCAGGAAAAAGATCAGCAGCTTCGACCAGTTGTTCGACAGCCACAGCAGCGGGTTGCCGTTGACGCTGCCCGCAAGGTTGAAAAGCCTGAGCACCCAGTTCGCCAGGCCCTTCAGCCAGCCGAGCATTACGTCGACGATCGCATTGGAATATCCACTGATTGTCATAATCTATACATTTGCCTCCCGGCAGCGGTTCGCCCGCCGCCGTTGTCATTCAAGGTCCGTCGCCGACTCGTCGTCGGCCGCTTCTTCGCCTTCGTTTTCATCGGGTTCGGTATAACTGATGTCCGTCAGCGTGACGGACGCCGCCTCGCTCATGATCTCGAAGCCCTCGTAGGCTGAGGCATCGATGCTCGGCGAGAGGATATAATAGCCCTCCTTGAGCCCCGTCACATCCACGGTGACGACCACGCCCTCCTCCCGCAGCCGCTCCACGGCGCTGCGCGGGCCTGTGACCTCCACGCTCAGCTGGTCGTAGCTCGCGACCAGGTTATCGGCTTTGCCCGTAAACATGACCTTGACGTTGTCCACATATTCCGTGACGCTTTCCTCGACGATGGTCACGTTCACGTAGACCTGTTCGCTGGATACGTTCTTGAAATCCGAAAGCTGCGTCACCGTGGATTTTGCCGAAAAGCTCTGAGCCGCGTTCTGCACCGATACCGGCTCGATCACCAGCTGCTCCAGGCTGTCCAGCAGCTCCTGGTCGGCGGCCACCTGTATGCTCTGAGGCTGAATCGTCACGTTCTGCACCTCATAGCCCGGCGCGGGTATGCCGGTGATGACGTTTTGCGGATCCGTGGACACGGGGATATCGCGGCAGGGATAGATGTCAATGCTGACGGAAATAGAGGATGTCGAGCAGTTCAGCATGTCCTGCGGAATATCATGGCCCGCAGCGTCCAGCAGCACGTAGGGCCGCGCCGTAATGGTCGAGCTGGTCATGCCCGTGACATCCACCACGACCCTGGCGGATGTGATGCTCTGCACCACGGAGGCCGCGCCTGAAATCGTCAATATGGAGGGGTTGGTGCGGCTGACGTTGTACCAGTAGCCGTCGGTTTCGCCCACAAGGATGGTATTGACGGCCACGTTTCTGGAATCCAGGCTTTCAAAAGACAGCGTGAGTGTCTCCGGGCTGATGCCGCGCACCCGTCCATAGCTGGACGTGGCGCGCAGGGGTACCTCCTGGGTGCCGGTCGCCCGCACGCTGGACAGATCCAGCGCCACCTGCACGTTGTCTGCGGAAACCCTGGAATAGTCCGCCTGTGGGGCTTCAACCGTTACCGAAATGCCCGACAGCTTTTCCTCCGGGCTTTCGGCCAGGGCCAGCCTGTTGTCCGCCAGCGTGGAAAGGCCGCTGACGGTTCCGTTCAGGTTAAAGATCGTCTTGTTCCGGGTGATCGACGTATTCGTCGCGATCACATAGTTCCACAGCAGTATGGCCAGCAGCAGCGAAAGCAGCTTGTAGCCCAGGTTGTTGGACAGCGAGCCGATGATCCATCGCACCGGCCGGGGCGATTTCTTATAAAACCGGCTCGCAAACAGCCTTTCGCGCAGTTCGACCAGCTTATTCTTCATCGCCCTGCCCCTCCCTGCGCAATGTGCTCAACCAGGAATACATGTTGCGCTCCGGCGTAAACAGCTCGGTCAGCAGTATGTTCAGCGAGCGCGCGTCCAGATGGCGGGTGATCCGGCCCTCTCTGGCCATGGAGATGATACCCGTCTCCTCGGATACGATCAGGGAAACGGCGTCCGTGGTCTCTGTGATGCCGATGGCAGCGCGGTGGCGCGTGCCCAGATCCCGGCTGATGGAGGGATCGGCAGAAAGCGGCAGGATACATGCCGCGGCGTTGATGCGCCGGTTGCGTATGATCATTGCCCCGTCGTGCAGCGGCGTATTCGGTTCGAATATGTTTTCAATCAGCGGCGCGGAGATCTCCGCGTCCACCCGCGTGCCCGACTCGATGACGTCTCCCAGGCCAGTCACGCGTTCGATGACGATCAGCGCGCCGATCTTCTTGCGCGCCATGTCGGTCATCGCCCGCACGATTTCCGTCACCGGCTTTTCGATCTGTTCGGTTTCCTCCCGACGCGCGGAAGGGCCAAACATCCTGCGCATGAGCTTCGACCGCCCGATCTGGTCCAGGCCGCGCCGGAACTCCGGCTGGAACAGTATGACCAGCACCAGCAGGCCCATGCTGATGATCTGGTTGAGGAGCCAGGAAACCGCGTTGAAGCGCAGCAGGGAGGACAGCCAGGCCATAATCAGCACCACGGCGATGCCCTTGAACAGGGAATTTGACCGGGTATGCATGACCAGCTTGATGACATTGTATATCAAAACCGCCAGTATGGCGACGTCAACGAGATTATGCCAATCCGGATGTTCAAAGAGATTGGTAAACAGCGCGCCGATGGAGGAAAACATCTCCCGAAGCTGCACCACGTTTGCCACCTCCGTCCTCATATTCTATCCCACAAATTATTATAATACAAAAGCGGTTAAAAACCAACTTGTTTTCATAAATTAATCTTGACGCGCCGATGACTTGTGCGTAAATTTCAGTTACAACGTGTCCCAAAACCGGCGTCCTGTAAAAATGTGCCTCCGGAAACACGCACCGACGCCGGACGGCTGAATATCAGCCATCTTCCCAGGGCTTTACAGAAGCGCACTGTGAAGCAGACACGCCATGAACGAAGGCGAAATGGGCTGCAGCGGCTAGTGACCGTCACCGCTGCAGCCCATCCCCGTTTTCAATCATGGCGCGTCTTGACCGTGGGCAACACTGTCGCCATGGCCGCCCAATTCCCTATCTGGGTTCCCGTCCGTCCCGGAAGGTCAGCATCATCTCGTTGGTCAGGCTGAAATCGTTGGCCTGGCCGGTCACATCCTCCCGACGCACCCACACGGCTTCCTTCAGCTCCGAGGCGTCCATGTGGATTTCTGTGGAGCCGTCCACGTCGCAATAAAACCCGGCGAGCAGGTCGTCCACGATGGCCCAGGGCTGGGACTTGTAATAGCGGATGTTCTTCACCCGAAGCCCGGCTTCCTCCATGACCTCCCGGGCCACGGTCTGCTCCAGCGTTTCGCCGATCTCGGTAAAGCCGGCGATCAGCGCGTAAAAGGGCAGATCCCTTCCCCGGTATTTCGTCATCAGTATCTCGTCTCCGTTGATGACGCCGACGATCACGGCGGGAACGATCCTGGGATAGATGCGCCGCCCGCAGGCCGGGCAAACCACAGCCCTTTCATCCCGCGCGAGCGCCGTCTGCGCGCCGCAGCGACCGCAGAAGCGGTTGTCCCGATACCAGTTGTACAGCTGGAAGGCCGTCCAGGCCGCGAAAATCAGCGCTCTCGGCCCCCTTGCCCGGTTGCGCAGCGCCCGGACCTGCACCCATTCCATGCATCCGACCTCGCCCTGCGCGCCCTCCATGCCCAGATAGCAGGGCACGCCGTCCAGCGAGAACAGGTAGCGCCGCTCCGCCTTCGAGGGCATGTCCCTCACCCGGGGCAGGCGCACGGCGTCACCCTCGACGGCGCACAGCAGGCTGTCCCCCTCGAAGCGAAAAAGCAGCCCGTCGGGCGCAACCGGATGCTCCGGCACAAATTCGTTGCGCAGCACATGGGGATAAATGTCCTGAATCACTGACCCTTCTCTCCTTTCGCCATCTCGAGCAGTTCCTCCGGCGTAAACAGCTGGAGGGTCACCTGATTTGGCAGGCAAATGATCATGTTGCTGAGTATGCGCTCATCCCGATTCTCCAGCGTCACAATGCCCTGCTGGATGCAGTCGTGGTTGGCGCAGGTGGAATCCTCCATGTACACGCCATCCGGCGTCAGGTGGATGACGTTCTCCGCCTCGCTGCCGTCCGGAAGGATCTGGCGTATGGGATAGCTGACCTCCCCCGCCTCGGGCAGCGGCAGCCAGCCCGACTGGGTCGCCGTGGTCACCAGCACATAGCCCCTGGCCGGTTTGGGGCCGTCTTCGGGAGCCTGCGTCGCTTCCGGCTGCGCCGTCTCACGGGCATCGACGCCCGCCTCCGGCTCTGCCCCCGCGACGGCGGCGAGCAGCATGAGCCCCGCCAGCAGGCAGAGCAGCGCCCTGTTCAACCATTGTTTCATCGACCGGTCTCCTCGCTTCATTCGTCCTGGGGCTCGTTCTTGTGCTCCCAGTACAGCAAAACCGTCACCGCCGCGCGCATCAGCAATATGGCGCAGGTCATGCCGATGTCCTTCCAGTCCGGCGCGACGATGGTCTTGAGCACCTCGCCGCCCAGCAGGAAGCTCAGCGCCGTGGTGATGCCCTGGGCCAGATAGTGCTTGCATTTGCTGGTGCTCTTAAACACCGCGATCAGGGCCTTTACGGCGTAAACCAAAAGGATGACCACGCCTACCGCTTCCAGAACCAATATGCTGTAGTTGACGATGTGCATGAATCGCCCTTCCAAAGCAAAATACATGTCAAATACCCTTCCTTCTTTTTTCCAAACTTCGGTCTGTTTTCTGTTTTATCTATTGCACCAGATATTTCCCCGCGCCCGACGTGCTGCTGACGGAGCGATCCCGGGCAATGAACACGGCTTCCACACCGTCCAGCCCCTCTATGAGCTTCGTTCCCCCCTCCGTGCCCAGGGAAAACGCCGCCGTCGCCAGGGCGTCGCCCCACATGGAGCTGTCGGAGAATATCGTCACAGAGGCAAGCTCGTTCTGCACGGGCCAGCCGGTCTGGGGATCGAGTATGTGGTGATAGTAGACGCCGTCCGACTCGAACCCCCGCTCATAGATGCCGCTGGTAACAGTGCTGCCACCGAAGTTCAGCGCCACCAGCATGTATTCGCCGGTGGGCCTGTCGATGTCCTGTATGCCCACCTTCCAGGGGCTGCCGTCGGGCTTCAGGCCGATGGTGACGATGTTCCCGCCAAAGGACAGCACCGCGCTCTTCACGCCCCGTCCGGCGAGATAGCCCTTCACGGCGTCGGCGATGTAGCCCTTGGCGATGCCGCCCAGGTCGATCATCATGTCTCCCGGCAGCGTGACGGTATTGCCGTCGACCTTCACCTTTTCGTAATCCACCCGCGCCGCAGCCGCGGCAATGGCGTCAGCATCCGGCACCACGGCCTCGCCCGACGTGAAATCCCACATCGTGGACACCGGCGCGATGGTCACGTCGAAGGTGCCGCCGGAAAGCTCGCTGACCTGCCGGGCCGTGTTCAGTATCGCAACGGTGTCGTCCGAAACCTCCACGGGCTGGCCCTGGGCATGGTTGATGCGCCACACGTCGCTGCCCTCCACGGTGCGGGAGAGCAATCGCTCATACCGACCGCATTCTTCCAGCGCGTCGTTCAGCACAGCGACATCGTCCACATAGGCCGTCAGCGTGATGACCGTGTCCAGATAAAAGCCGACCGACGTCTGTTTCTTTGGCTGGGCCGACGCGCAGCCCGCCAGAGGGAGCCCGAAGGCCAAAACCGTCAGCCAGGTCAGCATTCGCGATAGCTTCATCAGGTTTCTCCTGTCTTTTGAAAATTTACCACCCTGAGGGCGCGGAAAACCCTCTGGGCCACGATGCCGGTCAGGCACCCCACCACCGCGCCGATGCCCACCAGCACCGGCAGGTAGGTGTACAGCAGCTGGGGCGTGCGCAGCATGAAGCTGGCCGCCAGGATCTGCCCGATATTGTGGGCCACCGCACCGGCCAGGGAGGTGCCCAGCACCCCGTATTCCGGTTTTCTTCCAATGATAACAAAGGCGGCGAAGGCGGCGAGGCAGGCCAGCGCGATCAGCACCACGCACCACAGCATCTGCCCGCGGGGATGGGGATTGCGCATCAGTATCATCCCGTCGCTTGCAGCGGCCATCAGCGCGATCAACAGCGCGCCAAGGCGCGGCCTGTACCGCACCAGCAGCATGACCGCCAGGCTCAGAACGCCGCCCGAGAGGCTGTAGATTATGGCGCTCATCGAGCCGAACATGAAGCCCGACAGGAATACCTTCGCCAGCATCAGCAATACGCAGCCGCGCCAATCCATCAGATACACGGCGTACAAGAGCACCGTATTGGCAAGGCCCAGCTTGATGCCCGGCACCGCGCCGCTCAAAAACCATGTGACCGGAATCGCCCGATCCAGCCACCCCAGCACCAGCGCCAGCGCCGTCAGCATGCCGAAGCGCGCAACCTTCCTCGCAGTCGAATTCAATCCAAAGCCTCCATCACTCGCCGCGTACCTCCACCGAAATCCTGTGGGGCAGGCACACGATAAAGCCGCCCATCACCCGCAGCTCCAGATTGTCGCGGGTCACCGCCCCCATCCGCACGCAATCCTGGTTATCGCAGTCCGCATGGGCCATGTATACGGCGTCTTCCGTTATGGCGACGGTATTTTCAGACCCGTCGGCCTGCAAAATCCGCACGCTGCGGGGCTCGCCGAAGGGCACGTCCAAAAGAGGCCGACCGTCGAAGGTGATGTACACCCTCAGCTCGTCGCCGCTGCCTTCGGAAATGGGCGTGCCGTCCCAGGCCTCGTCGTCCACGAACACGCGAACCCCGGGTGTCTGCGGCGCGGGGGCGCAGCCCGACGCGATCAGACAGAACGCCATCAAGAGGGCCGCAGGCCGGGCCAACGCCCGAAAGCGAGGGCTGAGAAAGCATCTTTTCCGATTCAATCCAGCACATCGCCAGCGAAGCAACGGTAACAACGCGCAGACCTCCATTTTGAATATGCTGTCATTATATACTCTTTTCAGTCATTTATCAACCAAAAATTCCGCAAATTGTGCCGCCAATTCTTCACAGCGCCACATTTACATCAAACAGGATTGACGTTTATCAAATAATCTGATAAAATTGTGCTATAGATGTGGGCCTATCAGGCCCGCATACAAATCTTCAAGGAGGGATACCATGAGGAAAATTCTTGCACTGCTGCTTAGCCTTTGCCTGCTGCTGAGCTGCGTGGCCTTCGCAGAGGGCGCGGGCTTCACGCCCGGCACCTACGAGGGCACCGGCAAGGGCTTTGGCGAGACCAAGCCGGTGATCGTCAAGGTCACCGTGGACGAGAACGCCATCACCGCCGTCGAGATCGAGGGCGAGGAGGAGCTGCCCTTCGGCCAGCAGGCGTTCCCCACCTACATCGAGGCCCTGATCGGCCGCACCGACGGCCAGATCGACGCCGTGGCCGGCGCGACCATGAGCCGCGACGGCGTTGCCGAAGCCGTTGAAAACGCCCTGGCCCAGGCCCGCGGCGAAGCGGTGGAAGCCCCTGCAGAGGGCGGCGTGGCGCTGACCTTCACCCCCGGCACCTACGAGGCGACCACGGAAGGCTACAACGGCCCCGTGACCGTTGCCGTCACCTACGGCGCTGACAAGATCGAAAAGATCGAAGTCACCAACAGCGTTGAGACCGATCACGTGGGCACCCTGGCCTACGACATCATGATCCCCGAGATGATCGAAGCCAACGGCTCCGGCGTGGACGGCGTCTCCGGCGCGACCTTCACCACCCGCGCGCTGCGCGGCGCTGTGGAAGCCACCGCCGAGGAGGCCGGCTGCAGCGATATCAAGGCCTTCAAGGCCGCCAAGATCGAGCACGCCGCCGGCGAACCCCTCACGCTGGATTACGACGTGGTCGTGGTCGGCGCGGGCGGCGCTGGCATGGCTGCCGCGGCACAGGCCGCCCAGGACGGCAACACCGTGCTGGTCATCGAGAAGAACGCCGAGGTCGGCGGCAATACGCTGGTCTCCGGCGGTCAGTTCCAGTCCGTGATGCCCTACCTGGTGTGGGATCCCGCCGATCCCGACGCCACCACCGGCGTCTATGCCCATGACGGCCAGACCTATGACAAGGTCAAGAGCGTCCAGGGCTGCATCAACGAGCTGAAGATGATCCTGGACTGGTCCGAGGAGCCCTTCGACGAGGACTACTACAAGGATCACGAATTCGTGGCCGGCGACGCCGTCGAGCTGAGCAAGCACGGCGTTCACGCCGAATACCTGCCCGTGCTGCAGGAGCTGAAGAAGGAAATCCAGGCTTATCTGGATTGGGCGCAGCCCCAGCTGGACGCCGGCGTGGCCGAGAACCAGCTGACCCTGTTCTCCACCGTGAACCTGCACATCTTCCAGACCTACTACGGCGGCCTGCGCCAGAGCGCAGACAAGTCCCAGTGGATCTATGGCGACGTGGACCTGGTCAGCCAGTTCATCAAGGACGGCCAGGGCCTGAAGGAGTGGCTCGAGGATCAGGGCGCGACCTTCGTAGAGAACACCCAGCCCACCCTGATCGGCGCGCTGTGGTATCGCGAAAATGAGTTCATCGGCTCCACCATCGATCTGGACGGCAACGGCGAGCCCGAGATGGGCCGCTGGGGCAGCTACTTCGCCGCGCCGATGAGCACCATCTACGCCGCGAACGAGAAGAACGAAATCCTGGTGCGCACCACCGCCACCGGCCTGATCGTCACCGACGGCCGTGTGACCGGCGTCAAGGCCACCCATTACGACGGCACCGAGATCGTTGCCAATGCCGCCAAGGGCGTCATCCTGGCCACCGGCGGCTACGCTGCCAACATCGACATGGTGCTGGAGAACAACGTATACTGGTCCACCGAGTACCTGTCCACCGCCACCAAGACCACCAACCGCTCCAGCCAGGTCGGCGACGGCATCAACATGGCCGAAGCCGTCGGCGCCGCCACCACCGGTCTGGGCTTCACGCAGCAACTACGCCTGCTGGATCAACCCCACCACCGGCCACCGCTTCGTGGACGAGGGCTCCGAGCGCGACGTGCTGTCCCTGGCCGAGTTCCAGAACGGCATGGAGGTCAACGGCACCAAGGGCGTGTTCCTTGAGTTCTACAACAAGGAGCAGATGATGCCCGCGCCGATGCAGCTGGCCGAGGGCGACTACGAGGGCCGCTACTATCGCCGGACCATCGGCGAGCTGCCGGAGCTGTTCGAGCAGCTGGGCGTGACCGCCGATCCCGAAACCGTCATCGAGACCATCCGCGCCTATGACATGGCCGTGATGGGCCAGGGCGAATACCCCGACGTGGGCAAGGCCATCGCCTCCCGCACCGTGGGCAACGTCGAGCTGAACGAGGACGGCACCTACAACGTGGAGTCCTATGACCTGGACAACGCGCTGCTGACCATCCGCCTGATGGCTCCCTCCACCCACCACACCATGGGCGGCATCGTGGTCGACACCGACCGCCATGTGCTGGATGAGAGCGGCAAGGCTATCCCCGGCCTGTACGCGGCTGGCGAAGTTACCGGCGGCATCCACGGCGGCAACCGTCTGGGCGGCAACGCCATCGTTGAGATCTTCGTTTCCGGCCGCACCGCCGCCAAGGCTGTGTCTGCGGACAACAAGTAAGTCATTCGGCGATCGTTGCTGAAACGGGGCCGCTGCTGTGACAGCGGCAGGGCGGAGCTGTTCATATAGAACGGCTCCGCCTTATAATAATTTTTGGTTCTTCACGTTTTCTTGTGGGATTATGGGGAACTCCCTCAGGCATGCTGCGCATGCCAGCGCCCTCAGGGAGGGAGCCTTAAGGCAGCGAAGGCGGTCATCCTGCCTCCCTCACCGAGGGAGGTGGCCGAACGCAGACAGGCCGGTGGGCGTTTTCATTCCACAACCTTCTGTGAAGAACGATAATTTTTCATCCGGCAAGTGCCCCTCCGCCGTGCGGAAGCATTGCAAAAATAACCCGCCGACATCTGCTGCCGGCGGGAATTGATGAGGCTATTGAATTTTTCTATTTGAAACTCACTGACCCGGAGTATCGGGCGCCTGCGTTTCCCTGAACAACCATTTCCGCTTCACATTGTGGACCCGTTGCGTTGTTCCGGAAACCTGGTCCCGAGAGAAGTTGTCATTTGATAATCAATCGGGAAACGCAGGCCAGGGACTGTGCTTCGCTATAGTACAATGGCACCGCCTCCCTTTCGCTTCTGATTGGAGATCTGCTATCTCCCAAGAGGTTTTTGTTCTCCCTCTGTCTGGACATATAATACCACATCACAAGCCATCTGTCAACATGTTTTTTACTGAAAATTATACTTTTTAACAAAAGATATTTTATACACTCATTAATCTATTTTATTGGACCGCCGCGTCCGCCCTGCGTTTTTATTTGAATTTTTTCGGTTTACATTCTCTTCGAATCATGGTAAACTGTCACTGTGCTTTTGCGTTGAGTACGGAGGGGAGAGGGTACCTTGGATTGCAGGCCCTGCATGTTGATCAGCGCCTGCCTGCTGGGCGTCGAATGCCGGTACGACGGCGGCAGTCAGAGCATCGATAAGCTGGACAGCCTGATGGAGCGCTTCCGGCTGATTCCCATATGTCCAGAGCAGATGGGCGGGCTCGCCACCCCTCGAACGCCATCCGAGCGCCGCGGCGGGCGCATCGTCGCCCGAGACGGCAGGGATGTGTCCGGGGCTTTTCACCGAGGCGCGGATCAGGCCTGTCACATCGCGCGACTGTTCGGGGCAAGGCTCGCCCTCCTGAAGGCGCGAAGCCCTTCCTGCGGATTCGGCGAAATCTACGATGGCAGCTTTACCGGGCGCAGGATCCCCGGGAACGGGGTTACCGCCGATGCCCTGGCCGATATGGGCGTTTCGGTCTTTACGGAGGAAAATATTGACGCGCTGCTTGACAGGATCGACAGGGAACGAACAGTCGAATCGCTATGATTAAGGAGGCAATTGAAGCATGGAGAAGAACTATCGTGCTGAACTGGTGGGCGTACTCGGCGATCCCGTGGACGGCAATCCCACCGGCGTCATGGAGGAAGCGGGCTTTGAACACGCAGGTCTGAACTGGCGTTACATCACCGTCAGGGTTTTGCCCAATGATCTGGACGCCGCCATGGCAGGCGTGCGGGCGTTCAACATGCGGGGCGTCAACCTGACCATGCCGCACAAAATCAACGTGCTCAGGCACATGGACGAGCTCTCCGAGGCCGCGCGCGTCATCGGCGCGGTGAACACCGTCGTCTGCCGGGAGGACGGCACGATGTTCGGCGAGAACACCGACGGCAAGGGTTTCGTGCAATCGCTGACGGATGCGGGCATATCCCTGTCAGGCGCCTCCGTCTGCCTGCTGGGCGCGGGCGGCGCGGCGCGAAGCATCGGTGTCGAGTGCGCCCTGGCCGGGGCCTCCGCCATTGCCGTCATCAACCGAAACGCCCAGCGCGGAGAGGCGCTCGCCAAAACCATCCGCGACAACACCCGCGCCGAGGCCCGATTCATTCCCTGGCAGGGCGCGGCCCGCGTCCCCGAGGGCACGGACATACTGATCAACGCCACGTGCGTGGGCCTGCATCCCCATGCAGACGCATGTCCGGATATCGATTTCAACACCGTACAGCCCAACATGGTGGTCTGCGACGTGATCTTCAATCCGGTCGACACGCCCTTCTTGACGCGGGCAGCGGCCAGAGGCGCCAGAACCATAGACGGCCTGGGGATGCTGGTCAACCAGGGCGCGATCAATTACACCCTCTGGACCGGTCAGAAGGCCCCCAGGGAGGTCATGTACGCAAAGCTCAGGGAAGAGTTCGGGATCGAATGACGCAAAATGTGAAAGCCCGGGAAAATACATCGAAACGGACGCCCTCGGTCAGCCTGCGGCTGACTGAGGGCGTCCGCACTTGCACAGCATTGTATATTTTTTTATAACTCCCGGCTCATTCCGCCATCAATCGCTCCACGATATCCTCAAAGGCCATGCTGTGGCTGGCCTTCACCAGCACGCAGTCCCCGGGGTGAACGATCTCCCCAAGCGCTGAAAGCAGGCGGTCTTTATCCGGAAAGAACAGCACGTCGCAGCCGTCCGCCTCCGCGCCCAGGGCCGTATTGCGGGACTGTGGGCCGCAGCCCACCACGAGATCGACGCCGGCCCGCGCCGCATAGGAGCCGACCCCGCGATGTAATTCATCGGAATGGGGACCGAGCTCCAGCATGTCGCCCAGTATGCAGACCCGCCGCCTGCCGTGCAGCTGCATCAGCGAATCCACCGCAGCCTGGCATGAATTGGGGTTGGCGTTATAGCAGTCGCTGACGATGGTCATGTCTGCGTGGTGGAGCACCCTGGCCCTGTCCCCAACCGTCTCATACCGGGCGACGCCCCTCGCGATTTCCTCTCCGGTGAGTCCCAGCTCGAGGCCCACTGCCGCAGCGGCCAGCGCCGCGCAGGCCAGGTGGCTGCCGAAGGCCGGAATGCTCAGATCGAAGGCGCCGCCGGGATGCCGAACCGTCAGGCGCATGCCCGCCTCGCCGAGGTTGCGCACGTTCTCGCCCCGCACATCGCAGTCCGGGCTGAGCCCATAGGTCGTCCGGCGCATGTTCGGGCGGCAGGCACGCTGGATCGGATCGTCCCCGTTGAGCACCGCCAGGCAGTTCTCGTCCATGCCCTCGAATATCTCGCCCTTGGCACGCATGACCCCTTCCCGGTCGCCCAGGAATTCCAGATGGGCGTCACCAATCACGCTGAACACCGCGATGGTCGGGCGAACCATGCGCGTCAGGCGGCGCATCTCTCCAAATTCGCTGATGCCCATTTCCACCACGGACACCTGATGGGAATCGTCCAGCCCCATCAGCGTCCAGGGCACGCCCAGCTCGTTGTTCAGGTTTTTCCGGGTCTTGTGGGTCTTGTAGCGCTGGCTGAGCACCGCGGCGATCATTTCCTTCGTGGTGGTCTTGCCGACGCTGCCGGTGACGCCGATGACGGGAATATCAAAACGGGCGCGATGCCATGCTGCCAGCGCTCCCGTGGCGCGCATGGTGGAATCCACCACAATGGCGGGCTGTTCCTGAGGGGCAGGCTCGCGCTCGCTGAAATTTGCCACAGCGCCGGCTTTTATGCAGGCGGCCATGAAGTCATGCCCGTCCACCCGCGATCCCTTCAGGGGTATGAACAGCATCCCCGGTCCCGCCATACGGCTGTCGCTGGTGACGCCTTCGACGATGCGCTCCAGCGCCGCCTCGTCCCCATAACAGCGACCGTCCACCGCCGTCAATGCTTCCCGCAATGTAAAGGGCTTCATCAGGCGTCTGCACCTCCCAGGGCGTCGTCCACGATCATCTGGCAAAGGGAATTGTAATCGATGCCCGTCGCGGCAGCCTCCTGGGGCACCAGGCTGGTGGGCGTCATGCCCGGCAGCGTGTTGATCTCCAGGAAATAGATCTCCCCCGCCTCCGTAAGCAGGAAATCGGTTCTGGAATAGGTGCTCAGCTCCAGCAGCTTGTGCACCTTCAGCGCCGTCGCGCCCAGCATCTGCTCGGTTTCAGGCTCCACGGGCGCGGGACAGATTTCCACCGCCGCCCCGGCCTGATACTTGTTCTTATAGTCGTAAAAGCCCCCCTTAGGTATGATCTCTATGGAGGGCAGGGCCTTGCCCCTGAGCACGCCCACCTGTATCTCGCGCCCGTGGATATACTGCTCCACGATCACCCGGCCAAGGCCTGCATTTTCCCGCAGCGCCTTTTCAAGCTCTTCCCGGTTGTGGGCGATGGCGACGCCGATGCTGGAGCCGCTGTCCACCGGCTTCACCACGCAGGGCAGCCTCAGCTCGCCGCAAAGCGCTTCGATCTGGCCCTCTCTGTAGTACAAAAGCCGCCATTCGGGCGTGCGCAGGCCCGCCGCCCGCACCAGTTGTTTGGTCAAATCCTTGTCCATGGCGATGGCGCTGCCCAGATAGCCGCTGCCGGTATAGGGCACGCCCATCAAATCCAGCGCAGCCTGTATGCGGCCGTCCTCGCCGCACGTACCGTGCAAGCCCAGGAATACGACGTCCGCCAGCGCGCACAGCTCGAACACGCCCTTGCCCACCATGCTCGGGCTCTTCCATTTGCGCGCTCTGCGCACCGCGTCCAGGTCGGGCGCCAGCTCGGAAACGCTCACTTCAGCGAGCGGAGGGAGCGCCTCGAACAGCTTCGCCGGTTCGACATCGCAGTCCTCAAGCCCGAAGTACATGTCCACCATCACAGCCCTGTGGCCCAGCTTTCGCAGGGCCTTGCAGATCAAAGTGCTGCTGCATATGGAAACATTGCGTTCCATGCTCAATCCGCCGCACAGCACCACTATATTCATAGGCATTCGCCTCCAATAATGCGCTAATATATGGATTATAACACAATGCTTCCGGCGCTTCTGTCTGTTTTCTGAAAAGCCGAGATATTTAACAGTATGATGCCGCCCCGCGCGTCGTGCATGGCGGGCAAGCTGTTTTTTATCGCGCGACATTCTGAATTGAAGGGTATATCGCCTTTGTTCAGTCCTCCCCGGGAGCGCTTCCTTCATCCGGCCCGTGCCTACGATGGAGGATCGGACAATTTTCAATTATTGTTTCCTTCCCAGCATCCTCAAAAACGCTTCCTCACCGATGACCTTCACGCCTAACCCCTGGGCTTTGGCCAGCTTGCTGCCCGCATTCTCTCCCGCAACCACCAGGCTGGTCTTCTTTGAAACGCTGCCCGCCGCCTTGCCGCCCGCGTCCCGTATGGCCTCCTCGGCCTCGCTGCGACCCATGGAGGCAAGCGTGCCCGTGACCACAACGGTCATGCCCTCGAACGGCCCGGCGGAGGCCTCCCTTGCCGCCCACTTCGGCGCGACGCCGGCGGCCAGCAGCGCATCCACCAGGCGGTTGTTGGCAGGGTCCGCAAAAAAGGCGACGATTGCGTCGGCAACGATGTCGCCCACGTCGTTCATGGCCGTCAGCTCGGCGCTGTCAGCGCGGCGCAGCGCCTCCACGCTGCCGAACCGCTCCGCGAGATCCCTGGCTGTCTTGGTGCCGATATTGGGAATGCCAATGGCATAGATGAAGCTGTTCAGCCTGCAATCCTTGCTCTTTTCAATGGCCTTCAACAGATTGTCGGCCTTTTTCTCCCCAAAGCGCTCCAGGGCGCAGAGCTGCTCCTTTTGCAGCGCGTACAGCTGATCCGCCTCCTGCACGAGCCTGGCGTCCACCAGTTGCCGCGCGGTCTTTTCCGAGAAGGTGTCGATGTCCATGGCGTCACGGCTGGCAAAGTGGGAAAGGCGCATTACGATCTGGGGAACACAGCCGTCCCGGTTCGGGCAGAACAGATGCGCGCCCCGCTCCACCAGCGCCGCGCCGCAGCTGGGACAGGTCGCGGGCTTCTCGACGTCCCGTTCGTCGTCGCCAAATTCCTCCACCCGGCCCATGATTTCGGGAATGACCTCGTTGGAGCGTCGAATCCATACCCGCGCCCCTATGCGCACGCGCTTGCGCTGGATGTCCTGCCAGTTGTTCAGCGTGGCCTGGCGCACCGTCGCGCCAGCGAGCTCCACCGGCGCGACCTTCGCCACGGGCGTCAGCTTGCCTGTGCGCCCGATCTGCCAGTCCACGGCCAACAGCTCGGTGGTCATCTCCTCGGCCTCGAATTTGTAGGCCACGGCCCAGCGCGGGAACTTGTCGGTATAGCCCAGGGCGTCGCGCGTGGCGTAATCGTCGATCTTGATGACCGCGCCGTCGATATCGTAATCCAGATCGCCCCGGCTCTCCTCCACCCGGCGCACGGCGGCAACGGCGTCCGCCAGGCTGCCGGCATCGATCTCACAGCCCGACACCGGGAAGCGGTTCTCCCGAAGGAAATCCAGCATTTCATGCTGGTTGGCAAAGCTGCGCCCCTCGATATAGCCCACGTCGTAAAAGCAGGCGCTCAGCCTGCGGGAGGCGGTGACGCCGGGGTCCAGGTTCCGAAGGGCTCCGGCGGCGGCGTTTCGAGGGTTTTTCAGCGGCTCCTTCGCCGTCCTGTTGTATGCCTCAAGCACCGAAATACGCATGAAGCCCTCGCCGTGTACCTCCATGCGGCCCCTGTACGGTATCGACAGCGGTATGGATCGTATGGTCATCACCTGGGGCAGTATCTCCTCGCCCACGATGCCGTTGCCCCGGGTGGCCGCGCCCACCAGATGTCCGTCCTCATAGGTCAGGTTGATGGTCAGGCCGTCGAACTTGTGCTCCACGACATAGGCGATGGGCGGCAGGTCGGCGCCGCCGCTCACGGCGTCCTGGCGCAGCTTTTCCGCGCGGCGGGCCCAATCCTCCAGTGCCTCGATGGACTGGGCCTTGTCCATGCTCCACAGCCGCCGGATATGGGCGTGGGGCTCGAACCCCGGCAGCACCGCGCCGCCCACGCGCCGGGTGGGCGAATCGGGCAAGCGCTCCCCCGTCTGCGCCTCCAGGCGAACCAGCTCGTCGTACAGCCTGTCATACTCGGCGTCGGCGATCGTCGGGGCATCAAGGGTATAATACTGATAGCTTTTTTCGTTGAGATAGTCAACCAGTTCGCGCATGCGGTTCAAACGGCATACCTCCTCGTCTGATGAACCCGGTACAGCATACTCCTGGCAGAGGGTTCAACTCAATCCATCCATAATTCGTCGAACTTGTCGATGATGACGTCGTAATCGGTGCGCGCGTCCAGTTCGGCCTGAACCTCCAACGCGCGCTCGATCTGATCGGTGATGACGCCGTCCGCGTCGCTGTTCAGGAAGTAATGCAGGCCTTCCCTGGTATTCACCGTCCAGACATACGCCTTTTTGCCCAGGCTGTGAATCTCGTCGATGCGGTCGTCGGTCGCCATGTGCTCCTCCATTATGAGCAGGTCGCAGTTGAGCCGGGCGATGTCGCCGATGCCTCCAAACATCAGCACGCCCGTTTCAAATTCGGGATAGGTCCTCTCCACGTAGTCGATGACATCGTATTGCAGGGAGATAAACACAATGTCGTCCGCGCAATCCAGCTTTTGTATCAGGCGGACCAAATCATCCGCCATCCGCCGATCCGCGCTGACGCCCTTCAGCTCCAGAAACAGCTTTACCCTGCCCCTGACCGCCAACAGCATTTCCTCCGCCGTCGGCACCGGAAGCTCCGCGCCGCTGCCGGTGGTGTCTTTGATGCGCAGCTCGGCAATTTCCGCCATCGTCATCTCGCCCGGCTTCTTCCCCACGCCCGTCAGCCTGCGGAAATCGTCATCGTGATTGATGATGTAGCCGCCGTCCCCGGTGCGCTGCACGTCCGTCTCGCACCCGTAGCAGCCCTTTTTGATGGCTGCCGCCACGCCCTCCAGCGAATTCTCGGAAGCCATGACGCCTCCTGTTCGGTGCGCTACGATGTGCGCGGGCTCGGCGCGCATCAGCACGTCGTTGAAAAATACGGCTGCGAGCGAACTGACGAGGAGCATGAGCACCAGCATCAGTGCGATCACGACGATCGACTTCCCGTGCCGCTGCCTGGCGGTCCGGGGCGCTTCGCCGCGCCCTTCGCCGCCGGTATAGGCGAAGTAACAAAGGGTGACCCACATGATCAGCACCGTTCCGAGCAGCATCACCATCATGGCCAGGACATAGTTCCTGAAAAACGTAACGAACACGCTCAGAAAACGGAACGCGGTGACCCAGTAATCCATCTGGGACGCGGTTGCGTTGAACAGCGCTTCGGGATCGACGACGTAGCCCCTGGGCAGGTCGGCCATCGCGGCGTTGAGGCCTGTTCCCGGCAGGTTCAGTATCACAAACGCCGCGCCGATAGCGACTGTGCCCAGGAAAAAGACCGCCAGTATGCCCGGCAGGAAGCGCTTCCAGTGCCTGCGGAACAGCCCCGCCGAGTGGCGCAGGCCCTCTCCCGGTCTCCTGCCGTCAAGCAATACGGCGTGGAGCGTGAATATGACGAACAGGCCGAGGACGAACACAAGCGCCATCACCGCGCAATAGGCCATGATGTAGAGCGGCGTACTGAAGATCACGTCCAAGGCGTAGGTGGGCAGGTAAAAGCCGCTGGCCTGGCTGGCGGAAAACCCCAATCCGTACAGCGATGCGGCGACGATGATATAGAGCAGTATCACTGCGCCCCCGGGATTGAAAAACCGCCGCACGGCGGCAAGGCTCCGACGCACCAGGGCCGTCATTCGGATTGCACGCCCCGCGAGTATATCGTCGCACATGTATATCTGGGCGAAGAGTTCCAGTACCACGAACAGCACGGCGAGCGCGACGATGAGCACCAGCAGCAGGGGGGTGCGCCAGCTCAGCAGCGACCTGGCCATGTTCGCCGTGGTAATCGCGCCTCCGCCGGCCTGGGCGACGCCCTTGATGAGTTGATTGATCACCCATCCCAGCGCCACCATGAATATGCCGATGAGGGTATGGAACCTTATGATTTCCGGCAGCGCTCCAATAAACAGGCGCAGGCTGTACTTGTTTTCTGATTTGTTCCGTTGGCTCATCACCGCTATCCTCCGTCAGGTCAAACCTCGCCCTGTAAAACCTTTGCATGATTGCCTTACTGCCTCAATGCTACCACACAGCGTCAAAATACGCAAGAGATACATCCATTAAGACGGATGCTTTTAGTGCGCATATGCGCCTTACAGAGTACGAGCGCCCACAGAACGGGCCGGCAGGCCCCCGGGACGCCGGCTGGCCCTCAGGCCAGACCGGGGGCGTTCATACATGTATTAATTATATTTTTTTAACACCGAAGGGAACAAAATATTTGTAATGAAACGCACCCATCGCCGTCCAACCGACGAAATCAGCAAGAGAACGACAGACGGGAGGGCACGAACCATGACAAGGGAAAGTATGACGAGTATGCTGTCTGAGGCCTTATGCGTAAGCCGGGAGGAAGCGACGGCGGCCCTGGAGGCGCGCCAGTGGGATGTCCCGGAGGCGGCGCGCCTGCTGCAGCGACGCGCCCGCGCCATGAAAATCAAAGCGGCGCGGGACTGCCACCGGAACAGGAAGGCGGGCTTCTCCATCCGCAGTCTTTTCGCCGCCGTAAGCGGGTGCGTCTGAAAGCCGCTGGGGGCTGGACAAGGTTTTTCGCCATTGATCGGCGGGCATGAAAAAGATATAATATATCCCCTGCAAACATCGCGTCGAAGAAACCGGCGCTTCCGACGATTCCAGCCAGGGTGAGGGCGCGGTAACGGGATTAAGGCAACACCGCCCAATGCTCATGGCGCATTAACGGCTGAATATCAGCCATCTGCCGTCTGCAAAACCCTTGATTACCAATCCAGGCAACCTGCGGTTTTTGCAGTTCGCATCTGTCAAAAATTCATCCCGTCTCTGCTCGACTCGATTGTGCGGTGTTTCCTTGAAGCATCATTTACTTGTTTTCACAGGAAAAGCTCCAGAACCCCGTCCCCGTTTCAGGATCGTGTTTTTGACAGATCGTGCCATTCAAGACGGGGCGAAGTTCTATCTCCGCCGTATACAGCACGACGCTGTCTTTCAGATGACCCGCATAAATGCTGTGTGCTCCGTCCCGGACGCAGGAAAACAGCGCGTGGGTATGGTGGCGGAGCCCTCCGTCCTCCCCTGTCACCACGTTGCCCATGAGGGAAACAAGCTCGAGCATGCCCTCGACCTTCTCCGTATGAAAAGCGCCTTCCGCCGGGATGAAGGTCTGTATTTGGGCGGACGCGCATCCGCCGATGCCGTTGTATACGGCGGAGCGCACGCCCTCCTTTTCGCAGATCGAAAGCAGTCCGGCAATAATCTCATCCCCGCGATCCATGCGGATATAATAGGTCGAACCAAACTTCCTGTAATCCATGGAATACATCTCTCCCTTTCTCACGATACGACGAGCCCTTTGGCATGCAGGCACGCGATTGTCGTTGCCCCCGGGGCATATCGCAGTGCGGCCATTCAGGGCATGCTCCCCCTTGTGCAGCGTTCCCTCAGGTCATTGATCCACGGGCACACCCAGCAGCTGGGCGATTTGACGGGCTGCTATGCGGTCGTCATGTCGGTATACGTCCTTTGATGGCTCGATTTCATAGCAATAGTTCTCCTCGATTTCGACCGAATAGCCGTAGGCTTCCCGGTACAGCGCGGACACGGCGTTGTAAAGCGCCTGTCCCCAGCGCTGATGATAGGTGGACGTGACGATGGTCATCGTCTCCGTTCCCTGCCGCTTCAATATCTCCAGCGTGTTGACGGCGTTCTCCAACGTGGTCATCGCGTTCTCGTCGATATGGATTCGGGACGGATCGATGCCGTGTTCTTCCACGAGATAATCCCGCATCAGGCCCGCTTCCGTATGATTCCCTGGGTTGTTGTCGCCGGTCGCGCCGCCGGAGCAGACGATTATCGCGCTGGGAAACGAGCGCGCCGCGGCTGCCGCCGCATCGCACCTTCCCATCAGTTCGCCTGTCATCTCTCCGTTCTTGAGCTCGTAGCCCAGAACCACAAAGGCGTGCCGGTCGCTGTCCTCAAGGCCGGTCTCCGCGAGGGCTTCAGCATATTTCTCGCCCTCCCGATGGACATACAGCTGATACGCCTCGTCGAGGTAAACAGCCCGCCAATGGGCGGCAATGGCGCGCGCGACTTCGTAATCCGAATCGCTCACCTGCCGGATTGCGTCAAGCGCCTCGTCGATGACGGCATTGTCCTGATCCGAAGGCCTTTCATAGGCGTTCACCAGCGTATCCAGCAATTTGGAGAAATTGCCCCGATTCTCCGGGTCGATCCAGTTGTGCTCCGACACAGCGGACATGCCGCACAGCATCAAAGCCATGAGCAGTATCATAACGATGATCTTCTTCATGTTGTCATGCGCCTCCGTGTGGTTTCTGTCCTTCGCGATTTCCTCTGTCTGCGGCTTTCACGATACGAATGCCCTGTTCATCTTATCATAAAGGGCCGCGGTTGTCCACAAAATAATGCGTTTTGGCCGATTTGCCGCGAAAGCACCGTCATTGCTCAGCCTCCGGCTTCGAACTTGCGTCAAAGGTGACAGCTTCCTCGCCGAGGCAAACCCTGACGGGCTTTTCCGCCTTGCAAACGGGTCTTCCCGCCGGAAAATAGTGATTGCCTGAAGGCCGGAAATATGGTACAATTACAAAGAGAAAGCAAAATATGATAGCGGATTATCCGCGCAGGCAAAGGAGTTTTATTGCATGTCATACGAACAGACAGCGCGCGCCATCCATAAGGGCGGCAACAACTGCGGCCAGTCCGTCTACGCCTGCTTCGCCAGCGAGCTTGGCCTTTCTAAAGACGAGGCCGTTCAAGCGGCTCCGAAGCCCCGCTCCGAGGGCGGCCAATGCGGCGCCTATCTTGCGGGCAGGGCGCTGCTGATGAAGCTGAAGCCGGATTCTGCGGACGAATTTGAAAGGCGGTTTCTGGAATTGAACGGCGCGACGGAATGCAGGAAGCTCAGGGGCGCGGGCAAGAACTGCAACGATTACGTCGGCGACGCGGCCAGGCTCGCGGCGGAGCTGCTGAGCTGAACAATTCAGATAATCCATACCCGGAATTGTCGATGGAGGAAGAAAAGCGTTGACACTGTTCTATGATCTGGCCTTTGTCATATCCCTGGCTCTGACGCTCGTCTATGTGTGCATGTGGCACAAGCACTTCGACGTACACATCACGCTGGTGTTCGTGCTCGTGCCCGTTACCAACCTGGGCTACTGTCTGTTCGGCAGGGCGCAGGTCTTTGAGGAAGCCCTTGCGGTGAACGCGCTGACCTATATCGGCGGGTGCTATCTGTTGCCGATCATGATGCTCACCGTCTTCAGCCTCTGCCATATCAGGCTTTCCCGTTGGATTCCCGTGGGTTTGCTGGGGCTGAGCACGGTCATCTTCCTCTTCCGGGTGTTCAACGGCGCGAGCGGCCTGATCTACACCTCCGTCGTCTTTCAGAGAACAAACGGCGTGGCGACGCTGATCAAGACCTACGGTCCCGTACACACCGTATTTTACGCCATGATCTTCGCCTGTTTCCTGGCCAGCATCGGCGCCATGATCTACAGCTACATACGGAAAAAACAGGTTTCCAGAAAGCTGATCTATCTGCTGTTTCTCCCCGTAGTGTTCTCGATGCTCAGCTTCTTTGGCGGGCGCAGGCTCGTGCGCGACATCGAGCTGTTTCCGGCGGCGCTGACCCTCGCCCTGTTGATCTATCTGATCATCGCGCACCGCATCTGCCTGTACGACATCTCGGACACCGCCATCGATTCTCTGGTCCAGAACGGCGACACGGGCTTTATCTCCGTCGACTTCGATCTCAATTACCTGGGCAGCAACGCCACGGCGAAGGCCATCCTGCCGGAGCTGAATGAATTGACCGTCGACAGGCTCGTGGCCCACAACCCGCAGATGCGCGGCACGGTACTGGCGTGGCTCGAAGCCTTTCAAAGGGACGAGGCTGACAACACGGCCTTATTTGAGCGCGGCGCGCGCATCTACCAAATACAGGTCAGCTATCTGTTTGACGGGCTCCACAATCGGGGCTATCAGATCTTCATCACCGACGACACCCCCGACCGGCAGTATATCAATCTGCTGGACACCTTCAACGCCGAACTGAAGCGGGAGGTATCCGAGAAGACGGCGCACATCGTCGCGATGCACGACAACCTGATTTTGGGCATGGCGACCATGGTCGAGAGCCGGGACAATTCCACCGGCGGGCACATCCGCCGCACCAGCGAAGGCGTGCGGCTGCTCACCGCCGAAATACAGGCCGACGGCGCCTTTGCGCTGTCCAAGGAATTTTGCCGCAACCTCATCAAGGCCGCGCCGATGCACGACCTGGGGAAGATCGCCGTGGATGACGCCGTACTGCGCAAGCCGGGGCGCTTTACGCCGGAGGAATTCGAGAAGATGAAGGCGCACGCCGCCGAGGGCGCCCGGATCGTTCACGAAATACTAAAGGGCACGGACGACCCCGAATTCCAGCGGATCGCGGAAAACGTCGCCCACTACCACCATGAGCGCTGGGACGGCTCGGGCTACCCGGAGGGGCTGAAGGGGGCGGAAATCCCCATCGAGGCGCGTATCATGGCCATTGCCGACGTGTACGACGCGCTGGTCAGCAAGCGGGTATACAAGGAGAGCATGCCCTTCGACCAGGCCAACGACATCATCATGGAGGGCATGGGCAGGCACTTTGACGAACAGCTGCTGCCCTATTACCTGCGGGCCCGGCCGAAGCTGGAGGCCTATTACAGCGCCCTGAACGCCGCCGAGGCATAGCAAGAGAGCAAGAGGCTACTCCTTTTGCCGGGACGCGCGGGGGATTTAAGGAAACACCGCACAATGCTCATGGCGCATAAATACTCTTCTCAAATAAAAATGTAACATCTGTGGGCTCCTTATTGAGAATAGTATAACGGCTGAATTTCAGCCGCCTGCTTTCTGCTGATTTCTTGACTTGCCGCCAGCAAGCCTTCGAAATCTGCAGTTTGCAATCGACAAAATTCATCTCGTTACTGCACGACTCGATTATGCGGCGTTTCCTTAAGCGTCTTAAGATATGCCTTGCGCGCCTGGGGAACGCGATAGCTCTCGACGCACTTTTGAATCGTCCTGTTGTGGGTCCAGGGGGCCAGCCTCCGTTCCTCGATGTAGGGCAGCGCGGCCTCATATTGCTTGGCGAGCGCCGTGGCGAAGTACCATGCGATCATCATGTTCACATAGTATTCATCGGAGCGAAGCTGCGAAACCAGCCTCAGGTATTCCGGGTCAAAGGCCTCGTCCAGAAAGTGGGCCATCAGCATGCCGATGGCAAAGCGGACGGTGTAGGTGTGGTCGGAATCGAGCCAGCCGCGTATGTGTTCCAACAGCTGCGGCCTGTGCGCCCTGAATGCCCTGGGCGAGAGCTGATCGCAGGTCGCCCAGTTGTCCACAAAGGGCAGGAAACGGCACACGCCCTCGATGCAGCCTTCAAAATCCCGCATTTCGGACAATATAAAGGCGTGAAGCTGGTTTTCATCGAAATAGCGATGCGGGAGATCGCTCAAAAACGCCTCCGTCTCTCCCGCTTTGTACAGCTGCTTTGCGAGAGCGCGCAGCGCCGGCGTTCTGACGCCGATCATGGTCTCCGGTTCCATACCGGGAATCAGCTTGCCCTGAAAGGCGCGGTATTGCGCGTCCTGGAGCTGAAACAGCTGTTTCTGTATTTCAGAAGCCGTCATGGATACATTCCTCCCTGGTTGGCATAAAAGAGCGATGCGCATGGGCGCATTGACGGCTGAATTTCAGCCGCCTGCTGCCTGCTGATCTCCCGACTTGCCAGCTACGCGCGTTCCATGCAGTGCTTTCACACATGTCACCCTCTAACCGCGCCGGAACAGGCGGCGAATCTTCGCCTCGCCTGCGGCCACTGTTTCCTCCGTCCTGCCGCCGAGGGCGCGAAACAGGAGCGCGTACTCGTCCTTTACCGCTTGGGCATGGTACACCCTGAACGCCCCGGCATCGCTGCCAAGCGCGACAGTGCCCCCCAGGCGGACGCATTCGGCGACGTTTTGAAGCTGTCCGTCCAGTATCCACGTCAACACGTCGTCGGGATACCGCCCGCTGCCGATCAGATTGCCCACAGTGGAAAGCGTAGGCACCCATATCGCGCCGCTTTGGGCCATCGTGTGTACGGCTTCGCCGTCCATGTATGCGCCGTGCTCCACGCTGTCCACGCCGGCCTCCAGCGCCGCAAGAACCGTCCTGGCGCCGTTGACGTGGGCCATGACGGAAAAGCCCTCGCCATGGGCGATTTCGATCATCTCGCGAATCTGCCCGCACGAGAGGGGCGCACTGGTGATGACGCCATAACGGTCGAAATCCATGATGCCGGAGAACATGAGCTTTATGAAATCTCCGCCGCCCCGGCTTACCTGGGCCACCAGATCGCGGTATTCGTTCATGGTCTCAAAGCTCCTGCCTATAAATTCGCCGTAGCGACCCTTCAGGCAAATGGGAAAGCAGGGCATGCGGTATTCTATGCCGTATTCCGACGCCAAGGCTCTGGCACGGTTACAGACGCCAAATGCGTCGCCGCCGTCGCGGAGGAAGTCGATACCGGCACGGGCATAGGCTTCGAGTCTGGCCCGGATCAACGCATCGCAGGGGCGTTCCCTGTGCGCGTCTATGGCGGCCCTGTAGTAGACGCCGTCCAATACCATGTGAATGTGACAGTCGCCGTACAAGCTGTTCTCTCCCCTCTTTTTCCGCGTTATATCCGCTCACGCTCTGCGGATACTATTATAAATGCTGTGCCGGCAATAATCAACGCCGCTTTGCATAGAAGAGACATTGCTAAGGAGGTTTTGCCCATGAAGATCCGTTTCAACGAAGATCAGGAGGTCGTCAAAAACATCCAGGAAGGGCTGAAGCGCACGGGCGGGTATTGTCCCTGCAGGCTCGCACGAACGCCTGAAAACAAGTGCATGTGTCTGGAATTCAGAAACCAGATCGCCGATCCGGATTTTGAAGGCTTCTGTCACTGCATGCTATACTATAAGGAAAAATAAACCGCGCACCCTCTGCCGGAGGCGCAGTCAACGGATGTGCGAGCCGGTTTAAATCCGGCATGATCCCCGTTCAAGGCATATTGCCGTATACAAGAGCCCCGAAAACGCCATGTTTTCGGGGCTCTTGTGTCAGTACACCATCAGGGGCTCGAACCCTGGACACCCTGATTAAGAGTCAGGTGCTCTACCAACTGAGCTAATGGTGCATGTGGAGCGGTAGACGAGACTCGGACTCGCGACCTCCACCTTGGCAAGGTGGCGCTCTACCAACTGAGCTACTACCGCATATGGCTTTTGGAGCGGGTGATGGGAATCGAACCCACGTAGCCAGCTTGGAAGGCTGGAACTCTACCATTGAGTTACACCCGCACGCTTCAATGGGAAACGATGGAGCGGTAGACGAGACTCGGACTCGCGACCTCCACCTTGGCAAGGTGGCGCTCTACCAACTGAGCTACTACCGCAAAACCATGATTTGGTGCGGGCGAAGGGACTTGAACCCATACGCCGTTTGGCACCAGAACCTAAATCTGGCGCGTCTGCCAATTCCGCCACGCCCGCATGCAAACCGGGGATGAACGCGCTGCCCACTTATTGGGAAATCAGCCGCGACAGCCAGCAAAACGTATTATAACGTCTGCGCATCGATTTGTCAAGGCCTCATTTCCATTAATTTCTGGTATGTTTTTTCAATCAATGGTAAGGCATCCTTCACAAAGGCGTTTACATAGACATCGTCAATGAATCGAATCGGATCGTGGCGGGGGCATTCGCCGCGGTAGGCCTCCAACAAATCCGCGCGCCATTTTATGAACATATAATCCTCCAGCAGCGGATGCTCCCGGGGCGTCCGGGCGACGGCCACCATATCCAATATCTGCTGCAGACGCGGCCGCATGGCAAGCAGCCGGAAATCTGTGACGAAGGTATCGTTGTAATATATGTCTGTATTCAGCAGGCCGTTCGGCCGTAGGATGCCGGGCAGCTTCTCCTTGTATCGGGGTACCCATTGCCCGTCCGCCAGCACGTGTACGCCGTAGCCGATGTCAAAGGGCGTCGAATGTGCCATCCAATACCGGATCACATCGTCGGGATGCGGTGAAACCCAGTTATTCAAATGAATTTCATTCTTATGGGATTTATCGCCGCCGTCGCGTACATGAACGGCGTCCGGTGAAATCGCGCCATAATAGAACTCGGGGCTTTCAAGGAATTCAGGGTGTTTTTGCGCCCATAGATCCGCCACCACAAGGTGTACCATCGTCAACGCCATATCCGTCTCTCCTTTGCCGCTGATGAAATCATTTTAGCAACGACCACAGGTTTTGTCAAATCATTTCGCACCTTGATATGTTGCTTGAATCTTAATGTATCAATCGTTATAATATATGCTGACAGCAAAAAATGCCTTATCAAGAGTGGCGGAGGGACAGGCCCAATGATGCCCGGCAACCGGTGGGTGGCGACGCCCGCGAGGTGCCAATTCCTGCGACCGGTGCGCTTCGGTCGAAAGATGAGGCGAGATTGAAGACGTTCAACTCGCCAATGAGGCGGGTTTTTTGTTGATCTTTTCACGCGAGGAGAACGAAATATGAAGCACTTTTTTACCTCCGAATCCGTCACCGAAGGCCATCCGGACAAGGTGTGCGACCAGATTTCAGACGCGGTGCTGGACGCCATACTTGCCCAGGACCCGGATGCCCACGTCGCCTGCGAATGCGCCGCCACCACCGGAATGGTGCTGGTGATGGGCGAGATCAGCACCAGCGCCTATGTGCCCATCGACCAGATCGTCCGGAAAAAGGTCGTGGAAATCGGCTATGACCGGGCCAAATACGGCTTCGACGGCCATTCCTGCGCCGTGCTGGTCAGCGTGGACGAGCAATCCCCCGACATCGCCCGCGGCGTGGTGCGGGAAGACGCCGATCAGGGCGCGGGCGACCAGGGCATGATGTTCGGCTACGCATGCAACGAGACCGAGGAATACATGCCCCTCGCCATCTCCCTGGCCCACAAGCTGACGCGTCAATTGGCCGATGTGCGCAAAAGCGGCAAGCTCCCCTATCTCCGGCCTGACGGCAAGGCCCAGGTGACCGTGGAATACGATGATGATCGGGTCGTGCGCATCGACGCCGTAGTCATCTCCACTCAGCATTCGCCAGAAACACCCCAGGAGCAGATCCAGGCCGACATGGTGGAACACGTCATCAAGCCGATACTGCCCGGCGCCCTGTTGGATGAAAACACGAAGTACTTCATCAACCCCACGGGACGGTTCGTCATCGGCGGGCCCCAGGGCGACGCCGGTCTGACGGGCCGCAAGATCATCGTGGACACCTACGGCGGCTACGCCCACCACGGCGGCGGCGCGTTCTCCGGCAAGGATCCCAGCAAGGTGGATCGCAGCGGCGCATATGCCATGCGCTACGTCGCCAAGAACCTGGTGGCCGCGGGCCTTGCCCGCAAGTGCGAGGTGGGTGTGGCCTACGCCATCGGCGTGGCGAAGCCCCTGTCCGTATTCGTGGACAGCTGCGGAACCGGTGCGCTGAGCGACGAACGGCTGGCCGAAATCGTAACGGAATGCTTCGACCTGCGCCCCGCCGCCATCATCCGCGACCTTGATTTGAAGCGCCCCATCTACACCCAGACCGCCAGCTACGGTCACTTCGGCAGAAGCGACCTGGATTTGCCCTGGGAGCGGCTGGACAAGGTCGAAACGCTGAAGAAGTATCTGAACTGATTGTGCGTAGTGTACAAAATCCCCGCCATGGCCCCGGATACCGACGTCGAAACGCCGTCATCCGGAGCGTGGCGGGGATTTTGTCAGCAAATCATAGAGTCTGTTTCTAAATTCGGAAAGATGCACTTTCGGCGTCTTTGCCTGCATTTCTGCGTTGATTTCCCTTGACTTAGCCCCAATTGGCTTCCGCGCCTGACCTGGTCTTTGACCCCACACTCGCCTGCAGGAGGGTTCGCTCCTAAGGACTCTGCCTCCCCACTACTGCCCCTCTCAGCCGCCGTCCGCCACGCTTTGCGCGCACAGCCGGACATGCTGGCAGGACTTACCTCTAAGCCGCACCATGCTCACCGGAATTTTCCCGGCTTACGTGGATCGTTTCGCCTGCGACTGGCATCGACTTTCAACCACAGACGCGCGGAAACCAAGGTTATTATACAAAATACAGGCGCATCCGTCAAGCCCGAGCTTCCTGTATCTCGCTCAGATCGTAGGGTGTGTTCTGGTACACAAAGTAGTTCAGCCAGTTGGAATACAGCAAATTGGCATGGGCGCGCCAGCTCGTCAGCGGCGGCTGGCTATCATCGTCGTTCGGATAGTAGTTCTTCGGCACGTCGATGGGCAGGCCCGCGTTCTTGTCCCGCAGATATTCCTTTTCCAGCGTGTCAGGGTCATACTCGGAATGACCCGTGATAAACACCTGGCGGCCCTGATCCGTGGCCATCGCGTATATGCCCGCTTCCTCGGAGGCTGCCAGTATTTTCAGCGCGTTCACCGCCTCCACGTCCCTGCGCAGGATCGTTGTATGGCGGGAATGGGGCACCATGAACACGTCGTCGAAGCCCCGGAACAGTATGCTGCTCTTGCGCTCCACCCGATGGGGAAACACGCCGAAGAGTTTCCTTTCCAGCGGGATCTTGGGAATGCCGTAGTGGAAATACAGGCCCGCCTGCGCCCCCCAGCAGATGTGGAAGGTACTGTGGACGTGGCTCTTGCTCCAGGCCATGATCTCGCACAGCTCGTCCCAGTAATCCACCGCTTCAAAGGGCAGGTGCTCCACCGGCGCGCCGGTAATCACCATGCCGTCGTATTTATTATCCCGAATCTGGTCGAATGTCTTGTAGAATGCAAGCATGTGATCCTGAGACACATTCTTGGATTCGTGGGAGCGCACCTGGAGCAGCTCCAGCTCCACCTGCAGCGGCGTATTGCCCAGCACGCGGGCCAGCTGCGTCTCTGTGGCCACCTTGGTGGGCATCAGATTCAAAAGCAATATGTGCAGCGGGCGGATGTCCTGGCTGATGGCGCGGGATTCGGTTATAACAAATATATTTTCGCTTTCCAGCACCCCGGTGGCCGGCAGGCTGTTCGGAATTCTGATGGGCACAGTGCTACCTCCTGTTTCGCGCGGACGGCGCTCACGCGCCGGCAGCGTCTATTCGCTTCCACAGAATATCTCGTTGTGTGATTTCAAAAACTAATTGTACCCCATATCCCTGAAAAGTCAAATGTTTCACGATGATTTAACCGCTGATCAGCCGCTGGCATGCCCGGGCCAGCTCTTCCAGCGTGCCGCAGGGCACCATGCTGCAATGTCGTCGAAGCCTTGCAGGCCCCTTCAGGTATTGCCATTTGGCCTCCGGGATGGGATTCATCCAAATGACGCTGCCCGCAGCCTTGGACGCCCGAATCAGGCTGACCTCCGCGCGATCCAGCCCCACGGTCTTGGCGTCGCTGAGCACCAGCAGCACCGTATTCGGCGTCAACACCGGCGGAGCGGCGGACAACACGGCGTCCAGCGCCCGGCCGACGTTCGTTCCCCTGCCCCACACGCCCGAGGACCGCACATAATCGCCGAACAAATCCATGTTTTGAAGGGCAAAGGGGCTGACCCGCTGCGTCTGCTCGGAAAACAGGAATATCTCCGAGTGATCCGAAACCTCCGACAGGGATTTGATGAATCTCAGGGCAAACTCGGAAAACTGGAGCATCGAAGCGGAAACGTCGCACAGCATGACGATGTGCTTTCTGTGGCTGTGACGGGGCTTGTGCCGCAATCTGCAAAGGGCCCCGCCGGTGGACAGTCCGGCCCGGATCGTGCGCCGGAAGTCCAGCGCCATGGACCGGCCGGTGCGCTTGCGTCGGGCGACGATTTCGCCGTTGATGCGCCGCGTGACCTGGTTGATCAGCGCGTGTGCCCTGGGAAGGTCCGCATCCCGGAAGCCCGATATGTTCCGAAACATCAGGTCGGCGTCGCTGTCCGCCTGCGCCGCGCCCTCCGCGGCGTCCTCCAGAAGCATCTGCTGCTCCAACAGGCTCTTCATGAACACGGAGCGAATGAAGCCCTCGTAGAGCTTTGGCGCGTGCTTCATCCGCTCAGAGAGGTCGTCCATCACGTCCTTGAGGCGATCCCGCTCGCTCTGGGGCATGCGGGCATAGACGTCCTTCAGGTCGTCCCGTATGTCTATGGGCTTTCCCTGAACGCTGAGTCGCTCCTCCAGTTCCCTTCGCCGCGCTTCAAGCTCCTGCTGCGCCTGGGCCATAGCCGCCTGATTGGCCTGAAACGCCGCTTCCGATACGAAATAGAGGTCGAAACAGCGGTCAAACACCGCCTGCTCCGCCTTCGAACCGGCAAACAGCGTCCTCAGCACCGCCTTGACCGTCTCGCGATCTTCAAAACCGACCAGGTTCAATGCCTGCAGCGCGTCCTCGGTTTCGCCGATGCCCACGGAAAGGCCCTGGGCCCTGAGAAAGCCGACAAAGCCGGACAGCTTTCCGACCGGCGTCTGTTTTATCTGGCTGTCTGGTCGAGCGCTGTCTCTGTGATGATGGCAATGTCCGCCGCAGTTTGATTCCATACGCCGGTCTGTTCCCGCGTCGGCACAGCCTGCACAGCCGCCGGCGGAGCGATTACAGCAGGCTCCTGATGAATTCTTCATCGGAAAGCATCTCCCGGATGTCGTCGTTGTTCTTCAGCGCGAAGCCGATGGTCTGCGCGCAGCTCTCGTCGTCCAGCTCCTGCGCGCCCAAGGCCATCAGCGCGCTGGCCCAGTCCAGCGATTCCGCCACAGAGGGCTTCTTGGAGACCTTTTCGCTGTGCCTGAGCCAGGCCACCGCCCGGGCCACCTGGCTTGCCAGAGCCTCGTCCAATCCGGGCAGCTTCGATGTCAGTATGGCGATTTCCTTTTCCATGTCCGGATATTCCAGATAGAGATAGGCGCAGCGCCTGCGCAGCGCTTCCGACAGCGGTCGGGTATGGTTGCTGGTCAGCACGATGAAGGGCAGGCTTCGGGCGCGAACGACGCCGTATTCCGGAATCGTCACCTGCATTTCGCTGAGCAGCTCCAGCAGGAACGCCTCGAACTCGGCGTCCGCCTTGTCGATCTCGTCGATCAGCAACACCACCGGCGTTTCACTGCGGATGGATTTGAGCAAGGGCCGCTCCAGCAGGTATTCCTCGCCGAACAGGTCCTTCATCGACTGCCGATCCCCTTCCCGGCTGCCCATCTGTATCGCCAGCAGCTGTTTCTGATAGTTCCACTCGTAGAGGGCCTTGGATTCATCCAGGCCCTCGTAGCATTGCAGCCTTACCAGCTCCCGCCCGAAAGCCCGCGCCGCGGCCTTGGCCACCTCCGTCTTGCCGACCCCCGCCGCGCCCTCGATCAACAGGGGGCGGTTCAGCTTGACAGCCACGTACAGCGTGGTCACCAATGTGTCGTCGGCGATGTAGCTCTCCTCGCCGAGCCTTTGTTTCAATTGCATGAGCGCTTCGCGCACAGCTTTCACAACCCTTCCGAATTAGTTTAATGGCACATCGCCGTCATCGGCGCAATTATACCAAATGGCTTTATGAAATACCGCATGATCACGGGAGCATCCAACGCATGATTTCCGTCGGGCGCCGATGGATGCGCTGCCGCATTGGGTGGTATTCACTGGTCAAACGCTGCCGACGCGTTCACAACTTTACACATTCACAAGCAAACAGAGCGCTTCCGCGACCAGGCGAAAACGCTCTGTCTGACCAATCGCGTTCTTTACTTTTCCACCACGCTGAGCAGATCCATCGGGCAGGCCTTGGCGCAGATGCCGCAGGCGATACATTTGGTGGCGGTTTCCCCCAAGGTCATCACCTGCATCGGGCAGGCCTTCACGCAATCGCCGCAGCCAACGCACAGCTTCTTGTTTATCATGTAAACGCCGGTCTTGGGGTTCTGGGTGATGGCGCCGTGGGTGCAGGTGCGCATGCATTTGCCGCACTGTATGCAGGTCTTGACCTTCGCTTCGCCGTTGTTGTCCACGATCTGTATGCAGCTCTTCGCCGGATCGAACACCTTGTAAAAGGCTTCAGAGCAAGCCCGCACGCAGCTCAGGCACGCCATGCAGCGAATATCCTTGTTGGCAACCAGCTTCTTCATTTTCATTCCCTCCATCGTCATGTGTATGGCTTATTATAGCGCATCAGGTGTGGTTATGTAAATATAACACAATTTAGTATTATTTAACTACAATAGGTTCCATACATCTGATAAATACGATTGTAATTTAACTCCATTGTAATATATATTTCATTTCTGCATCATACAAATTAAATGAAAGTTTCTCCACAAAAATGCCCTCCGGGGGGATATTTCCGTTGACTTTGTAACGCCTATTTGATAAAATAAAATCAATCTGGGTATGGTATGCACAGCCACGGTTATTCTGTCTGCCGATGCGGATGTACCTGTCATCAATATGTGGAATGTGCGGGGCAAACATCGCCGGAGCGGTCGCAGCCTGGGCACAGGCTTTCGGTTCGGCTGGGCCTTACCACCCTGTTGATTTGCGAAACGGGATGTGACCCTGTTGCGCTGGTCGGTGCCCTCCCCCGGGAGCAACGCCGGCTGTCATGGCACGACTACAATGTTTGGGAGGAAATAACATTGAGCGAGATCACCAACACCTTCATCACTCTTGAAGAGATGGAAGCTGCAACCAACCGACTGCTCGAAACGGCGGCGGCGGTTGGCGCCGACACCTGGCAGCAGCGCGTCAAGAACCAGACCCCCCACTGCAAGTTTGGCGAAGAGGGCATCTGCTGCCGCATCTGCACCATGGGCCCCTGCCGCATCACCCCCAAGGCGCCCCGCGGCATCTGCGGCTGCGACCGCGACGGCATCGTCGGGCGCAACTACCTGCGCTTCACCGCCGGCGGCGCGGCGACCCACTCCGACCATGGACGCAACATCGCCCATGTGCTGTACCTTTCCAAGGAGGGCGGCGACTATCAGGTCAAGGACCCCGAGAAGCTGATTCGCATCGCCAAGGAATGGGACATCGAAACCGAGGGCCGCGACATCTACGACCTGGCCCACGAGGTCGCCGAGACCGGTCTGCTGGAATACGGCAAGCCCTTCGGCGTCCAGCGCTTCCTCAAGCGCGCGCCCGAGGTGCGCCAGAAGGTCTGGCACGACGCCGAGATCGAGCCCCGCGCCATCGACCGCGAGGTCTCCCAGTCCATGCACATGACCCACATGGGCTGCTCCTCCCTGCCCGAGGCGCTGGTTCGCCAGTCCCTGCGCGCCGGTCTGTCCGACGGCTGGGGCGGCTCCATGATGGGCACCGAATTCTCCGACGTGCTCTTCGGCACCCCCAAGCCCGTGGACACCAACGCCAACCTGGGCGTCATGGAAAAGGACATGGTCAACATCATCGTCCACGGCCACGATCCGTCCCTTTCCGAGATGGTCGTGTTCTACGCGCAGGACCCCGAGATGGTGGCCCTGGCCAAGGAAATGGGCGCGAAGGGCATCAACGTCGCCGGCGTCTGCTGCACCGCCAACGAGGTGGCCATGCGTCACGGCATCCCCATGGCCGGCAACTTCCTGCAGCAGGAAAACGTGGTGCTGACCGGCGCCTGCGAGGCCATCGTGGTGGACGTGCAGTGCATCTTCCCCGCCCTCGGCCCCCTGTCCAAGTGCTTCCACACCAAGTTCATCACCACCTCCGAGATCGCGCAGATGCCCGATTCCGATTTCATCCGCTTCTCCGAGGAGACCGCCGGTGAAAACGCCCGCAAGATCGTGGAGATGGCCGTTCGCAATTTCAAGAACCGCAAGCCCGAGCTTGTTCACATTCCGAATCTCAAGACCAACGCCACCGTGGGCTATTCCGTCGAGGCCATCAAGAAGTGCCTGGACGGCGTCACCAACAGCCACCTGGATCAGGTCAACACCATGATCCCGCTGATCCAGTGCGTGAAGTCCGGCGTGCTGCGCGGCGCAGTCGCCCTGGTCGGCTGCAACAACCCCCGCGTGCGCCCCGACTACGCCCACGTTGAACTGATGAAGAAGCTGATCGCCAACGACATCATCGTCATCGTGTCCGGCTGCTCCGCCCAGGCCGCCGCGAAGGCCGGCCTGCTGAGCAAGGAGGCCAAGAGCCTGTGCGGCGAGGGCCTCAAGCGCGTGTGCGAGTTGGTGGACATTCCCCCGATCCTGCACATGGGCTCCTGCGTGGACATCTCTCGCATGATGATCCTGGCCGCCGATATCGCCAAGGACTGGGGCATCGACATCAGCGATGTTCCCGTGGTCGGCTGCGCGCCGGAATACATGTCCGAGAAGGCCGTGTCCATCGGCAACTACGTCGTCGCCACCGGCATCGACACCTTCCTGGGTGTCAACCCCTACACCAAGGGCGGCCCCGCCGTGGAGGGCCTGCTGCAGGGTTCCATCAAGGACTGGGTCGGCGCGAACTTCACCGTCGAGCTGGACATCGAAAAGATGGGCGACATGATGATGGAGCGCATCGAAGAGAAGCGCGTCGCGCTGGGAATCTGATTTAACCGATTGATGATAAATAAGACGAGAGGATTCAGCAGACGATGAAGGTAGCGATCACCGGCAAGGGCGGCGTAGGAAAGACCACGCTCTCCTCCATACTGGCAAGGCTCTACGCCGACGAGGGCCGCACGGTTCTCGCCGCAGACGTCGATCCGGACGCAAATCTGGGGCTTGCGCTTGGGTTTACCGAGGAAGAGGTCAACGCCATCACCCCCATCTCCAAGATGCGAAAGCTGGTGGAGGAGCGCACCGGCGCGAACAGCCTGAACAAGTTCTTCAAGCTGAATCCCCAGGTCAGCGACATCCCCGACACCTATGCCCGCGAGATCAACGGCGTCAAGCTGCTGGTGATGGGCACGGTGGAAACCGGCGGCTCCGGCTGCGTGTGTCCCGAGCATGTGATGCTCAAGGCCATACTCTCCAGCCTGATCTTCCGCAAGGACGACGTGGTCATCATGGACATGGAGGCCGGCCTGGAGCACCTGGGCCGCGGCACCGCCAGCATGATGGACCAGTTCATCGTGGTGATCGAGCCCGGCGCGCGCAGCATACAGACCTACGCCAAGGTCAAGCAGCTGGCCGCCGACCTGGGCATCACCAAGGTGCGCGTGATCGCCAACAAGGTGCGCAACGCCGACGACGAGGCCTTCCTGAAGGCCCGCATCCCGGACGAGGCGCTGTTGGGCTTCATCCACTACGACGCGGACGTGATCGACGCCGACCGGCGGGGCATGTCCCCCTATGATACCAGCGCGCATACCGTCGATGAGATTCGTGCCATCAAGGCGCGCATCGACAGCGAAAAGGATTCCAATTAGCTGCCGTGCCCGTTGAGACCTGCGGCAGAATCTCAATAATCAATGATGAAAGGAATGTAGAGATAGATGGGACTGTTTCAAACTGTATTCCGCGGCTCCGATGATATGTACTTCAAGGCGGAGGAAGAGCTGAACAAGGTTATCGCCGAGCTGGGCGAGGACGCCCCCATGACGATGCCCGACACCGCCTATTTCCTGGCCTGCATCTACGCCTACCTGGGCCAGAAGGTCACCACCCTGGGCGAATTGAAGACCGCGCTGGCCTCCATCCGTGCGATGATGACCCGCGAGAACCGCACCAAGAGCATCTTCGATTCCGGCGTCGCCACCGCGATGGCGGCCGAGGTCATCGAGGCCTGCAAGTACGCCCGCACCCCCACCCCCTATGAAAACACCCAGTACCACGGCCACTTCTCCGACGCCGAGGTGCGCGAGCTTGGCGTTCCGCTGGTCACCCGCGACATCCCCGGCTTCGTGGTCATGATCGGCCCCGCCCCTTCCGTTGAAGAAGCGGTCGAGACCGTCAAGGGCTATCAGAGCCGCGGCATCTTCGTATTCATGATCGGCGGCATCATCGATCAGGTGCACTCCGCCGGCATGAACACCGGCTTCAACGTCCGCGCCGTGGCGGTTGGCCCTGACATCTGGGCTGTCGGCCACGTCATCAGCCTGGTCACCCGCGCCACCATGATCTTCGGCGCCACCGAGCCTGGCGACGCCCAGGCCTTCCACGATTACACGATGGCCCGCATCTTCGCGTTCGTCAACGCCTACGCGCCCGTGGACGACATCGTCGTGGCCTGCGGCGCCGGCGCCATCAAGATGGGCTTCCCGGTCATCACCAACGACGACCACGACCCGACCTGGCCCGTGCCGAAGAGCCTGATCGTCTACAAGGACACCAAGGATTGGATCGAGACCTCCCTGGAAGCCCGCGACATCAAGATCAAGATCACCAATATCGAAATCCCCGTGGCCTTCTCCTCCGCCTTCGAGGGCGAGATCATCCGCAAGAAGGACATGCGCATCGAGATGGACGGCTCCCGCGTGGACTGCGTCGAGCTGGTGCAGATGAAGGAGCCCCACGAGATCGAGGATCACCGCATCACCCTGGAGGGCCCCGACTTCGACGCCTTTGAAGTGGGCGCGAAGATTCCGATCGCCTATATCGTGGACGTCTGCGGCAAGACCATGCAGCCCGACTTCGAGGGCGTGTTCGAGCGCAAGTTCCACAGCTTCCTGAACTGCATCGAGGGCGTGATGCACACCGGCCAGCGCGACATGATCCGCATCCGCGTGAGCAATGCCTCCTTCGACGCCGGCTTCCGCGCCAAGCACATCGGCGAGGTGCTGTACGCCAAGATCAAGAGCGAGTACGACACCGTCGTGGACAAGTGCCAGGTGCGCATCTACACCGATCCCGAGAAGGTCAAGGAGCTTCGCGCCCAGGCCAACCGCACCTTCGACGCCCGCGACGAGCGCCTGAAGAGCATGACCGACGAGAGCGTGGACGTGTTCTACACCTGCATACTGTGCCAGGCCTTCTCCCCCTCCCACGTCTGCATCGTCACCCCCGAGCGCCTGGGCCTGTGCGGCGCGGTCTCCTGGCTGGACGCCAAGGCCACCAACGAGCTGGACCCCAACGGTCCCTGCCAGATCGTGCCCAAGACCCGCCTGATCGACGAGCGCACCGGCCGCTATGAGGACGTGAACGAGGCCGTCAACCAGTACAGCCACGGCGCGCTGGAGCAGGTCACGCTGTATTCCATCATGGAAGACCCGATGACCTCCTGCGGCTGCTTCGAGTGCATCTGCGGCATCGAGCCCCTGTCCAACGGCGTGGTCATCGTCAACCGCGAGCAC
>CACYZW010000003.1 GCA_902778995.1 uncultured Eubacteriales bacterium | reverse complement strand
GTAGCGCGTCCAGCCGGTCAATACCTCCGCGCCGGTGATCACCGCGCCCAGCGGAACCTCGGAGCGATAGACGATGCGCGCGTCCTCCCGGCCCGCGTTCCGGGGCGTCACCTTCTCCCGGTAGACGCCGGGGGCCACGATGATCTCGTCCCCCGCCACCGCCACCCGGGCCGCGTCGTCGATGTGCCTGAAGGGCATGGATTTGGAGCCGTTGCCGTCGCGGGACGCGCCGGCGTTGACGTACAGTATCATGGTTTGTTTCCTCCTTGTCGGAATCTTGGTCGATTAGAGTGTGTTTCTAAAATTCCTTGCCTTAGGGTCCACTAAAGCTGCGGAAAAGCGCCTTGAAATGCAGTCAAATCCATCCGAAACTGCATCTCCTTCCATTTAGAAACACACTCTAACCCTTGACCGCGCCGGCCATCATGCCCTTGACCAGCTTGTCCTGGAAGACGATGAACAGTATGATCATCGGCAGGGCGGAGAGCACCAGCACCGACAGGATCATCGGCATGTTCATCGAAAATTCGCCCTTGAACTGGCCCAGCGCCAGCGGCAGCGTCTTTTGGCTCGCGGTATGCAGGAAGGTGTTGGCGAAGGCGAATTCGTTCCACATTGAAACGCCGTTGTAGATCGCCAGCGTGGACAGGCCGGACTTGGACAGCGGCCAGATGATGCGGAAGAACATGTTGTACTTGTTGCAGCCGTCGATGACCGCCGCTTCTTCTACCTCCCTGGGTATGGTCATCATAAAGCCGGTGAGTATGAACACCGACATGGGCAGCGCGAAGGCCACATAGGGGCCGATGAGCGAATACTTGTTGTCATACAGGCCCATCCAGTTGGTCATTTTGAAGATGGGGATCAGCGTGACGTGCATCGGTATCGACATCATGGCGATGATGCCCGCGTAGAGGAAGTTGCGCAGCCTGAACTTCATCCTCGACAGCGGATACGCCGCGAAGGACGCGATGATCAGCATCAGCACCAGCGAGATCGACACGATCAGCACCGAGCGGCCGAAATAGCCGAAAAAGCCCTTTTGTATGATTTCGGGATAGTTGTCAAAATACCAGGGATCGGGCAGATGGAGCGGCCCCTGCTGGAGCATGTCAAACTGCTTTCTGAACGAGTTGAGGATCATGAACACGAACGGAACCAGCGCGACGAGCAGCCAGAAGGTCGCGAAGATGAAGGCGATGACCCATGCGATGCGGCTCTTGGTGATTTCCTTACTGCTGTTTGCCATTTTGCTCTGCATGTCAGAAATCCTCCTTTACCACAAATATCTTTTGGAACAGCAGCGCGATGGCGGTGATCAGTATGAACATGCCTGCGGCCACGGCGGAGCCGTAGCCCATCTTCCACTGCTGGAAGGAGAGCTTGTACATGTAGGTCGCCATTAATTCCGTGCCGCCGGCGGGGCCGCCCTGGGTCATGTTCCAGATCATGTCGAAGTACTTCAGCGAGCCGATCATCGACATGGTGCAGGCCGTCTTGAATATGGGGCCCAGCATTGGGATGGCCACCTTGAACAGATACTGCCTGCGATTCGCGCCGTCGATGACCGCCGCCTCGTACAGCGAGGTGGGGATGTTGGAATAGCCCGCGATAAAGTAGACCATGTAGAAGGGCGTGAACTGCCAGGCCATGACGCCGATGACGGCGTAGAGCGCCTGGGGGCTCTTGCCCAGCAGATCCACCGCAGTCCGCTTGCCCTTCAACAGGGTCGCGATTGTGGAGAAGAGGCCGCCGTTGGTCGCCAGGATGTAGGTGAACAGGAAGGCGATGGCGACGGAGCTCATCAGATAGGGCAGAAACCAGATGATCTTGAAGATGTTCAGCCTGCGCCCGCCCGCGTCCAGGAACGTGGCCAGAAGCATGCCGATGGGAATTTGAAGCAGTATCGAGAAGATCATAACGATCACGTTGTGTTTGAACGCAGCCCAGAAATACTGGTCGTGGAGCAGCGTCTTCCAGTTGTCCAGGCCTATGAAGAGCTTGTCCGTGGAGATGCCGTTCCAGCTGTATTGGCTGGTCAGGAACGTATCGATGATGGGATAGATCATGTAGACGATGATCAGCGCGATGGCCGGGATGAGAAATACGGCCGCGGCAACAGCCGTATTCCTGGATTCGACCCGGGCCAGTTGATTGGGCTTTTGCATTGCTTATCCTCCCTTTCAATCGACAATGCCCGCAGGAGGGGGGTCCTGCGGGCATTGTCCTGCGAACGCTGTCGTTCGACAGGATTGAGTGCTTACATGTCTGCGCGCGCGGCTGCCATGGCCTCGTCCTGCTCCACGCCGATCTCCTCGGGGGTCTTTTCCAGGCCGAACAGCTCGGTCATGCAGTTCTTGTGCACCTCGGTCACGGAAGCGGGCAGATACTGGTCGTACCACAGCTGCACGTTGGAGGCATTGTTGAAGACCTCGACGACGATCTTCATGTTCGGGTCGGTAACCTGCTCCTCAAAGCCCTTGATGGAGGGGATGGTGTTGTGCTCCATCTGCTCCTTGTTGTAGATGTCGTCGTTGTAGAACTGGGTGGCCAGCACATAGCAGGCCTTCAGCTTCTCTTCGTCCACGGAGCCGTCTTCCTTCCAGCAGTTGAAGGAGAAGGCGTTGCCGACGGCGGTACCGATTTCGACGTTCTGCGGCACGCCCTTGGCCTCGGCTTCGGTATCGACGGGGAAGCGGAAGGTGCCCAGGTTGGCGTCGTACCACTCCTTGTTCTCGGTGGGCATGGTGCGGGTCTGCCAGGAGCCCTGCAGCATCATCGCGCAGGTGTTGCTGTACATCAGGGCGCGGTCGTCGCCGTTGTC
Organism: uncultured Eubacteriales bacterium; assembly: GCA_902778995.1. Lineage (GTDB taxonomy): Bacteria > Bacillota > Clostridia > Christensenellales > Aristaeellaceae > UBA2862. Next base: position 56,817 of record CACYZW010000003.1, on the reverse strand, counting down.
GGTGACCAGGCTGTTGCAGCCCTCGATGATGTAGCCCTTCTTCACCCAATCCTGGATCTTGTTGCCGGCCCAGATGAAGGCGTCGGAGGTGAAGGAGCCGGTGCCGTCGTAGGCGGCGTTGAACTCGTCGTTGCCGGAGTGACGGGCGACCAGGTACATGTAGTACATGGAGCCGGTCCACTTGGAGCTGTTGGCCAGGGCGAAGGGCACATAGCCCGCCTCGAGCAGCTTGTCGCAAACCGCTTCCAGCTCGTCGATGGTCTGGGGCACCTCTACGCCGACCTCTTCAAAGATGGTCTTGTTGTAGAAGATGTCGCAGCCGGAGATGCCGCCGTAGGGGATGGCCAGCACCTTGCCGTCATAGGTCGCCTGGGCGATGGCGGCGTCGGTGAAGTCCGGATGGTCGTAGGTGTTGTACAGGTCGGTGATGTCGTTGACGAAGCCGGACTTGTAGTACTCGGCCATGGGGCCGCCGGCCCAGTGGATGTACATGTCGGGGCACTTGCCGGAGCTCATCGCGACGACGATGTCCTGCTTGTAGGTGTCGTTCTGGATGTGCACCTGCTCGACCGTGATGTTCGGATAGGCCTCCATGAAGCGCTTGACGGCGGCTTCGTGGGTGGATTTGTGGGGTTCTTCGTTGCTGATGTCCCACAGCACGATGTGCAGCGGCTCCGTGGTCAGCTCGGGGATTTCCGCCAGGGCGGCCATCGAGGACACGACCAGGATCAAAGCCAGCATCAGAACCAGGATCTTCTTCATTGTCATACGCCTCCTTATTTTATATTCCAGCCGACTCTGCGGCCAAAATAATCCGCTTGAAACGACGCGAAAAACGCACGGCATTATTAATGTCAGTGGAATTGTTAAACCAGTATACCGGTATACGGATTAACGACAGCATAGCATATTATCACCCAAAAGTCCATACTTTTAACGTGAATTTTATAAATATAATCTTCACAGGCAAAAAGAAGATCCTTCGCGCTGCCCGGGAGGACGCGATGGCGTTTTGCGTTCATCCCGGGGCGGCGAAGGATCTGCGCGTCGTCCTACGATCCGGCGAAGCGGTTCTTCGTCCGGATTATGCCGTGGCAGCAGCGCCTTCGAGGCGATGCGATGCAATGAAAGGGATGGAAAAATATGGAAAGGACAGGCGCAGGGATGGGATCAGAAGCGCCGGATCACCGTCGGGTCCATGTGGTCCAGGTCCGGGCAGCCCGTGTAGGCCATGGCCTTGCGCAGGGCGTCCGCCTCGCCGGTGAGATAGTCCCGGACGGCGTCCGCGCCGCCCTTTTTGATGGCGGTCATCAGCGGACGGCCGATGCACACGCCCTTTGCGCCGAGGGACAGCGCCTTGAAGGCGTCCATGCCGGTTTTGATTTCGCAATCGACGAACAGGGGCGTGTCTCCCGCGATGGCGGCGATCTCCGGCAATATGGCGAGCGGGGGAACGGCGTATTCTATCCGGTTGTTATGGTGGGACAGCACCATGCCGGCGGCGCCGGCGGCCAGACACTGCCTGGCGTCGTGGAGGCTCAATACGCCCTTGACAATGACGGGCAGCGGGGTGGCGCGGCAGATTTCGGAAAGCTCCTCACTGCCAATCGCGGTCATCTCCTCGCCGTCGACCACATCGTGGCCGCCGTCGCCGCCGAAGGCATGGTCGATATCGACGCCCACGGCCAGCAGCCCCAGCCTTTCCGCGTGGCGAATTTTCTGGATGATTTTGTCGCGGTCCGTATAGGGCTTGATGATCTCGATCATGCGCGCGCCCGTGGCGGCGAGGGCTTCGATCTCCGATTCCTCGGCCATGCCGTACCACAGCGCGGCGTCGGCGGCTTTTGCGCCCTCGGCGAGGGCGAGCGCGGCGCCGGGGAACATGAAGTGATCCAGATGGGACAGCGCGGCGGTCATGATGGGCGAGGCGAAGCGCTCTCCGAACAGCGTGAAGGCGGTATCGGGGCTGGCGGCGTCGATGTAACGGGTTTCGATGGTCAGGGAATCGATGTATGCCCGGCTGATGCGATTGGAGTTTCCGATGTCCGACATGGGGGATTCCTCCTTCTTGTGGCGTCTGGTGCGTATTGGCGGCGGGTCAGTTGCGGGTAGGGTCGTTCAGGGGGCATGTGGGCTTATACTGAGTTCCATCTAATCCATGCACAACTGCGGGCGTCTTTTCTGCCCTGTCTTTGCTTCTCTTCGGTCAACGATGCTATGACATCGCCTCCCTCCGTTCAGCTTTGACAGGACAAAAAATCCACTCCGCATTTGTATATGTCTTAGACGGAATTCAGTATTGAAAACACATGCCTTGACCTCACAGATCATATTAGTGGCTCAGGGGACTGATGTCAAGCGGTTTCATATGTCGGCGGACGACTGGGACAATGCTTTTTTTACGGCGGGCGTCGCACCGCCGCCCCTGTCTCATAGAATACCTTTTTTTTGTATTTACCCAAAAGCTGTGGAAGTCTTGCATTGGCGGTTCGATTCTGCTATGATTTATGGGTGTGGGCCGAATCATACAACGAAAGGAAGCGCAGGCGATGGACGCTCCGTTCAAGGTGAGGCAAAAGGCGGATATCCCCGGCGCGATCGCGTATCTGGAGAAGAACGTGGACAAATGTCCGGCGACGTGCACCCTGATTTGCGAGGAGCTGCTGGGGCACATGGTCGAAGCCGGCTATAAGGAGATTACCGTGTCAGCGAAGGGCAGGCGCGTCCGGCGTGTGGAAATCTGCGCGCCCGGCGAGCGGGATGACCGGATGGCTCCGCAGTCCGACAGTGACAAAGACCGCATCGAAAACGAAATCAAGCTGAGCCTGCTGAACCAATACGCCGACTGTATCGACTTCCGCTACAAAAGAGGCATGAACCGCTACAGCGTGTATGCCGACGGGCCGAGGGAGCCGGACCTGAGCGGCGAGCTGTACGCCTTCTATGAAAACGCGGATGAGACCGCGCGGGAAAAGCCGCTGTCGGTGCTGGGCTATCTCGTCCGGAATCACAAGGCGCGCTTTATACTGTCGATGCTTGTAAAGGCGATCAAGCACATCGGGGCTCTGATGCTGCCGGTGTTCGCCGCGAACATCATCGACGCGGTGGTAACCTCCGGGAATTTCTTCTCCTGGGCGGTGCTGGGCAATGTGCTCGGCTCCGTCGTCGCGCTGCTGGTCAACCTGGTTTGCTTCTGGATAGACGCAAACATATACCATCGCTTTGCCCGGGCCGTGGAGAGCGCCTTCAAGATGGCCATCGTGCGCAAGCTGCAAATGCTGTCGCTGAAATATCACAACACCGCCCAGACCGGCAGGCTGCTGTCAAAGCTCACGGATGTGCAGTTTATCGAACAGCTGATCTACGAACGGCTGACCGACGTGCTGCACCTGTGCATCGACGTGATGTTCGTCATCGTCACCGCCTGGATCAAGTTCCCGCCGATGCTGCTGTTTTACGTCATCATCGTCCCTGTGGCCGTGCTGTTCGTCCGCAGGGCGGCGAAGCCCCTGCTGGACAGCAAGGCGTACATGCGCAGGCAGACGGAAAGGACCAACGCCGCGTTCAAGGAAATGCTGGACATGGACAACCTGACCCGGTCCCAGGGCATGCAGAACGCGGAGCTGCAAAACATCTCCTCCAAGGTTCGGCGCGTGCAGGACGCGGCCAACCAGTACGACCGGCTGGGCGTATGGGTCAACAACATCACCTACGGCGGCTCCCAGGGCTTCAAGCTGGTCTGCCTGTGCTTCGCGGCGTTCCTGGCTTCCAGAGGGTATATCAGCGTGGGCGCCGTGGTGCTGTTCCAGTCCATATTTGAGATGATCATCAACAGCGTTCAGAAGGTGCTGGACGAGATGCCCCAGATCACCCAGGGCTATGACAGCCTGGTCAGCGTCAATGAAATACTGCTCGAAAAGGACATCGAGCGCAACGGGACGCAGCGCCTGCCGGAGCCTGTGCGCGGCGAGATCGAGCTCAAAGACGTGGTGTTTTCCTATGGCGAAGGGGAAGCGCCCGTGCTGAACGGCGTCAGCCTGCGCATCCCCGCGGGCACGAGCGCGGCCTTCATCGGAAAGTCCGGAACGGGCAAGACCACGCTGATGAACCTGATCCTGGGACTTTATTCAAAGCAGAAGGGCGAGATCCTGATCGACGGGGTGGACGTGGACGCGCTTGACAAGAACAGCTACCGGCGGCGCGTGGCCGTGGTCCCCCAGAACACGGTCATGTTTTCGGGCACGCTGTGGGACAATCTGGTCTATGGCCTGAAATACGTGTCGGTGGAGCAGGTGCTGGAAGCGCTGAAAAGCGTCGGCCTGGAGGATCTGCTGCGCACCCTGCCGGACGGCCTGCAAACCCAAATGCATGAAAACGGCGGCAATCTCTCCGGGGGGCAGCGCCAGCGCATCGCCATCGCCAGGGCGCTGCTGCGGGGGGCGAAGATCATACTGTTCGACGAGGCGACCAGCGCCCTGGACGTGGAAAGCGAGCAACAGGTTCAGGAGGCCATCGACGCGGTGATGAAGAAGTGCACCGTTGTGATGGTGGCCCACAGGCTCAATACGCTGCGCAAGGTGGACCGGATTTATCGCGTCGAGGGCGGGAAGGCGACGCCCTGTAAATCCTATGAGGAGGTCATTCACCGGATAGACACGGACAGCGACTTCGACCCGCAGATTCAACTCGGCGAGCAGGGACAGCTGTTTGAGATCGCCCGACGCATGAAAGCGGAAGGGATCGAAACCGATGTGATCGCGAGAACGGTGGGGCTGTCGGTGGGCGAGGTGAACAGCCTTGGGGGATGACTTCCCCGCGCGAAGTGAATGTAAAAAAGTGCCACGGAAAGGCAGCCGGGCCGGATGACGGCGCGGCGGCTTTCCGGCAGGCAGAAAGCCCTGCCCCCCGTTGAAAGACACCTGATAAGGCGCTTTGCCCCGTCAGGTGTCTTCATTGGATGCTGTTTTCTACGGATGCTGTTTTTCTACGCTATCTGTTCCGCTTTCCCAACAGTCCCCCCGTCATCTCGCCAATCCCCCTGCCGAGCTTATCCCATGCCCCCTTTACGCTGCCCGTGGAGACCAGCGCGTAGACGAGGGCGGCGAGGGCGGCCAGCCCCAGCGCCCATCCGATGCCCCTGGCCACAGCCCCGGAGCGGGCCTTTTCTGCGCCCTCGGCCTTCGCGCCGGGGCCGAACAGCACGCTGTCCAATACCTCGGCGATGTAGCCGGTGGCCTCCTTGGCCTTTTCCTTGTCGATCTCATGGGTGCCGAATTCCAGCAGCAGTGAATTGGGACTGAGATCCTGATTGTAGTTGCCCTTGCCGATGAAGATGTCCTTGATCAATCCCGGATATTCCCTGTCGGCCTCCGCCTTGATCTGCCGGGCGAAGGCCCTGTTTTCCGCGGCGTTCTGGTTGGTGCGGCCCACGAACAGGCGCACCTTGCTGATGTCCCTGCCGTCGACCTCGGTTTCGTACTGCTCGGCGGGCACGGCGTCCCGGTGGATGTCCAGCAGGGCGTCGGGATTTTGCTTCAGCAATTCCTCCGCCGTGCGGCGGGAGCGGGTATAGGCGTCGGCGTCGTGGGGGAGAAAGGTCTCCTTGGAATAGACCGTGTCGATGCCCCGGGCCTCCAGCGCCGCCTTCAGGCTGTCGCCCACGTCATAGATGCCCGCGTTTTGCCACTTCGAGGCCGCGCCGTCGTCGGGCACATAGCTTTCATCGCTGTGGGTGGAGTACATGGCGATCCGCTTCTCACCGGACAGACCGGCGTCGGTTTTCTTGGCGGCGAAGGCGGGCGCGTCGATGGCGTCGTCGTCCGCCCCGCCCAGGTATTCGGCGGTGGCGGCGCAGGCGGCGTCGTCCACCGACACCACGCGATACCACCGGTCGTCCCCGCTGATATATTCGTCGCCGGGCCATATGCGCCCGCCCCGCATGGTCAGCGCCGCGCCCTGTTCGTCGTACAGGGTGTAGACGGGCTCGCCGCCGTCACTGGCGGTTTCGGAAAGGCAGGCGGCCGGCGCGGACAGCAGCAGGGCCATCGCCAGACACAGCGCGCGCCTCATCGCTGTTCCCTCCCGACGAAATCGCCGTTGACGAACTCCCGGCTCGGCTTGTTGCGCCCCCGCTGGACGCGCTCCACCAGCTCGCCCGTCAGTTCGCTCACCAGCACGGCCAGCAGCCCGGCGATCACGATGGCGTCGTAGCCGCCTGCGCCGCCCAGGGACAGACTTTGGTCGGCTCCCATGCGTCGGGCATAGAGCCAGCTGCCCACGTTGGCGGACATCACGCCCAGCGTACCGGCGATGAACGCGCCCCGGCGGGAGCGCCCCAGCAGCCAGGCGATCAGCCCCGCCGCGATGCCATAGGCGTACATGGGCTCGATGGGCAGGGCCTGGGGGTCGGCGGGCATATAGCGGCCCAGCAGGAACACGGCGATGCCGGTGATGGCCGACGCCACCAGGCAGCGGGCGCGCTCGTAGGCGCTGTTCGCCCTGACCCACAGCCACAGGCACAGCGCCAGCGGGATCAGCGCGCCGCCGATGTTGAAGGAGAAGCGGTCCGTCACCGGGATATCCGGCACAAAGCCCCCGGCGATGATCAGCACGACAAAGACGATGGCCTGGGTGTCCGTCAGGCGCAGCCGGTCCAGCACCCGCTGGAGCGCGCCGAACAGTATCAGCAGCCCGGTGACGGTCAAGAGAATCAATCCAATGGTCATGGCGTTTCCTCCCGAAGAGATAATTTGGTTTCGCAGGTATTATGGCCCAATCGCGCCCTTTCAATTCCCGACCGCGGTTGGATTGTGTATGGAATGTGAATGAATATAGAATATTATGGTATTTTGATTTATATACCGCAAACAGGCAGGAATTGGGGGGGTTCATGGCGAATAAAATGCCGGATAGACAGGTATATCCCGTCATTTTAGTGATAAATGGTTTACTGCGAAAACGACGTGAGCATCAGGAGGTAGACATGGAAAGAAAGCATCGTTCGGGCCTTTCTTGGCTGGCTGTCGTACTGTGCATGGCAATGCTGATGACGACCCTGCCCTTTACGCCCGCCTTTGCCAAGAGCAAGGAAAAGACCTACACCATTAAGTGGAAGGTCAACGGCGAAACCGTCAAAAAGGAGAAGGTCAAAAAGGGCGAAAAGCCTGAAAAGCCTGCCGATCCCGCCGATTACAGCGACGGGAAATACACCTATGTCTTTTCCGGCTGGGATCCGAAGGTGACCAAGGCCACCAAGGACATGACCTACAATGCCAAGTTCAAGAAGACCGAGCGCAAGGTCGTCATCACCTGGCTGGATGACGAGGGCAAGCTGATCGACTTCACCGAGGTGAAGTACGGCAAGATGCCCAAGCACGAGGATCCGAAGAAAAAGCCGACCAAGAAGTATACCTATGTCTTTGACAAGTGGGAGCCCGATCTGGTGAAGGCCAAGGAGGACGCCACCTACACCGCCACCTTCAAGGAGAAGGCCCGTCAGTACAAGATCACCTGGCTGGACGACAAGGGCAAGGTCATCGACGAGACCAAGGTTGCCTATGGCAAGCTGCCCACCCACGAGGATCCGGTCAAGAAGTCGGAAAAGTACACCTATACCTTCACGGGCTGGGAGCCGGCGCTGGCCAAGGTGACCGGCGACGCCACCTATACCGCCACGTTCAAGAAGGGCGAAAAGAAATCGGACAAGTACACCATTACATGGATGGACGACGCGGGGAACGTGATCGACACGACCCAGGTCAAGGCGGGCAAGAAGCCCACCCACGACGACCCCGTCAAGGCGTCGACCGAGCAGTATACCTATACCTTCGCGGGCTGGGAGCCGGAAGTCGTCAAGGCCGAGGCCGACGCGACCTACACCGCCACCTTTACGGAAAAGACCCGCAAGTACAAGATCACCTGGCTGGACGACGAGGGCAACCTCATCGACGAAACGAAGGTGCCCTACGGCGAGATGCCCAAGCACGACGATCCGACCCTTGCCGACTCCGAATCCTATTCTTATGTGTTCAAGGGCTGGGAGCCGGAGCTTGTCCCCGTGGAGGGCAAGGCCACCTATACGGCGGTATTTGAAGAAGTCCCGAAGGAGTCCGAGACCCCTGAAAATCCGGAAAACCCTGAAAATCCTGAGAACCCGGAAAACCCCGAGGAAACCGATCCCCAGACCGAGGAACAGGAACAGACCGTGGTCTATACCATTTCCTGGCTGGACGACGCGGGGAACGTGATCGATACCACCACGGCCCAGCCCGGCGAGGTTCCCACCCACGCCGCGCCCGAGAAGCCGGCGACGGAGCAGTATACCTATGTGTTCACCGGCTGGACGCCCGAGCCCGCCCCGGCGGACGCGAACGCGGCCTATACCGCCGTGTTTGATGCGATACCGATCGAATCCCAGCAGGAGGAGGTCGTCGACCCCGAAATAGAGGACCCGTCCCTTTACAGAGAGCCCTGCACCGTCATATTCCAGAACTATGATGGCACGGAGCTTTGCCGGATCGGCTGTACGGCGGATCAGGTTCCCGCGTATCCCGATGACGAAGCGCTTCCGACGCGGGATCCGGATGGAGAATCTGCCTTTGAGTTCGTTGGCTGGGTGGACGCTGAAGGCAATAAATACCCGCTGGGCGAGGATCTTCCCTTGATAACCGCCGACGACGCTGCGGCAAGCCCGCTGATTTATAAGGCCTATTATAATGAAGTCGAACGCACGGAATACAACGTCACGTTTATGAACGAGGACGGGACCGTGCTGCTGATCGCGTCCTATAAAGCGGGTGCGGTTCCGGAGTATAAGAGCGAAACCGGCGATCCGACGACGACGAAGTCGGATGAAATGTATACCAAGTATTTGTTTGACGGCTGGGTCGACGACGACGGCAATTACTATGCCAACGGCCATGCGCTGCCTGCGGTGACCGGCGACGCGACCTACTACGCCCACTACCTGGGCACTGACCCGGTTCAATATGAGGTCATCTTTACCAACTTTGACGGAACCGTGCTGCAAAATAAGGCGTTCGGGTATGGCCAGGAACCCGTATATGAGGGCGCTGAACCCACCAGGCCCGACGACGCGCAATACACCGCCTATGTGTTCGACGGCTGGACGGATGACGAGGGTGACGGCAAGCTCTATAAAGTGGGCGAGGCGCTCCCGCCCGTTGAAGTCGGCGGCGCGACCTACGTGGCCTCCTTCACGGGAACTCCGGTTACCGGTATTCTCATCACGTTTGTGGACGACGCGGGGAAGGAGCTGTATTCCTACTCTGTCGAGAAGGGCGATGTCCCCGAGTACAAGGGCGAGCCGAACCCGCCGACGAAGAAGGCGGATAAAAATTATACCTATGAGTTCGACCTCTGGAGGGACGAGGACGGCAACAAGTACCCGGTTGGAACGCCGCTTGCCCCTGCGAAAGCGCCGGCGACCTATACGGCGCACTTCATGGCTATCGCCGATCTCGATACGGTGGTAGACTGCCATGCCTACAGGCCTGCCCTTGCCGACGCCCAGAGCCTGCTGAAAAAGAAAATCGGCACCAATGTGAAGCTGAAGGACGGAACGGAGCTGACCCTGGATTGGAGCAAGAGTACGTGCGACACGTATTCCAATCCCGACAAGGCCTATACGAACGAAAAGGGCGACGGCGACTATGCGTTCACCGCGCCTGACAAGGAGCGCGCGGACCTGGCTGTGCGCTGTGTGCTGCACGTCGGCCCGGCGACCTCCCAAAAGCCCGACAAGCACTATGTATATCGCCTGGACAGCACTGCGGACGACGCCAACGTCATTATCACCAAGTGGAAGGGCAAGGATGTCGACAAAAACGGAAATTCCCTGTCCCTGATGATCCCCGGCACGGTCGACGGCAAAGCTGTGGTCGAAATCGGCAAGGGCGTCTTCAAGGGCAAGAAGCTGGCCGAGATCGTGGTGCCCACGGGCGTGCTCACCATCGGCGACGGCGCCTTTGCCAGCTGCGCCAAGCTGCAGCGGCTGACGCTGCCGGACACGCTGACGAGCGTCGGCAGTGGCACCGTCAAGGGCGACAAGAAGCTGGACACCGTGATCCTGAACGTCAGCCTGAATACCACGCTGAACAAGGTCGACGGGGTCTATACAATCTGCCATGAGTATGACCCGTCCAGGGACGCGGAGGAGGAAGGGGACACGGGCATGACCCCGCCGGTTTCCCTCTTGAGCAAGCTGACGGACATCAGCGTCTATGCCGAAAACTTTACCATGGACTGCGCCTTCAATGTAAAGGCGGATCACCAGATTTACGTCCAGGGCGGCATGACGGCCAACAAGAACCTGGCGACCGAGGCTTCCGACGGCGAAGGCAGCAAGCCCGGAACCATACTCGCCGACGGCGCCTTCACCTGCGAAGGCAAGCTGACCAATCATGGCGAGCTCTATGCCAACACCGAGACCACGATCAACGGCGCGCTGGCCAATTCCGGCACGGTCTATTCCGGACAGACGGTGTCCATGAACGGCGATGTGACCAACAGAGGCGTGTTTGAAGTGAGCGGCACGCTGACCTGTAATAAGGGCTTCACCAACACAGGCAGCGTCAGCGTGTGGGATGAAAAAGCCACGCTGACCTGCAGCGGCGCGATTGAGAACAAAAAGGGCGGCGTAATCAACCTCGGCATCGGCGCCAAGGCGACGGCGGGCTCCCTGAACAATGCGGGCGAGGTCAACGACAATGGCAACCTTACCTGCAGCGGGGCGATCGAGAACCAAAAGGGCGGCATCCTGAACGTCAGCGTCGACGGCACGGCGAAGGCGGGCTCCCTGACCAATGAGGGCGAGGTCAAGGATGAGGGCACCCTGACCGCCGGCGGCCTGAACAACAATGGCACGATTACGTGCATCGGAAAGCTGACGGCTGACGGCGATACGACCAATGCCAAGGCGATCAACATCAGCAACAATGGGGAGATGGTGTGCAACGGCACCCTGACCAACAGTGGCACGGTGAACGACAACGGCGCGTTGACCTGCAAGGGCGACATGACCAATACCGGGAAGATTGCGGTCAATGGAAAGCTGACGCTTGCGGGCAAGGCCAGTGAAAACAAGGACAAGGGCGAAATCACCATCGAAAAGGGCCACACGATGGTCGTGGAAGCCGACAGCAAGCTGACCAACCACGCCACCGTCACCAACAACGGAACCGTGGATAACAAGGGACAGATCATCACCTGCCCCGGCACATGGAATGGCGGGCCCGAGGACAATCCTCCTACTTTCGTCCTGAATCACGTGCAGAAGCCGGACAGCGATCCGCCGGTCTGCATGTACTGCGGCGAGGAGTTCGAGATCACGAATTATACGCTTACCGTCGCATACAAAGGCCCGACGCTGACCAAGGAATACGACCTGACCCGCAACTGCTTCAAGAAGACGGAGAGCGGCGGTTACGCCTACGCCATCACGCCGCCCGATGCCAAGAACTTTACGCTCACCCCGGATAAGAAGGGCGAGGCTTTCTACAAGAAGCACAACAAGGTTCAGATCAATGTCAACAGCATCAAGGCCGTCGAGCAGTTCTCAGCGGCGGACGCGGGCAAGTACAACCTGAAGTTCACATTCGGCCTGACGGGCGACGACGCCCAGTACTACACCGCCTCGTCGGTCACGATTCCCGCAGAGATTCTGCAAAGGCCCGTGGAGATCACGCCCCGCGCAGGCGTGGCCAAGACTTACGGCACGAACGATCCCGTGTATCCGGACGGCTCCTGGCTGTCCAATGACGAGACCAGTCCGCTTCACCAGGATATCTCCGGCGTTCCGGGCTACGGCGTGCCGGTGAATACGAAGGACGGCAAGCTGGCGCTGTCCGTGACGAACCAGGAATACCTGCTGGCGGAGGCGAAGCTCAAGGGCACGAAGTTCTTCCCCGACGACGGCTGGCTCGAACGCGAAGCCGGCGAGAACGTGGGCAAGTACAAGATCACCATCGGCAAGATGAACTTCGGCAGCAACTTCAAGATGACGCTGAAGGATGAATACTTTGAAGTCACAGCCAAGAACATCGCGGACGCCAACGTCACCGTGGACGCCATCCCCAACCAGAAGCACACCGGCAAGGCCATCACGCCGGAGGTGACCGTGCGCTACGGCGACTTGACCCTGAAGAAGGACACCGATTATACCGTCACCTATGAGAACAACACCGACGTGAGCACCACCGACAAGCCTGCGAAGGTGAAGCTGACGGGCAAGGGCAATTTCTCCGGCACCAGGGATGTGAACTTCACCATTGTGAAGACCAGCAGCGACGACAGCGGCGGCGGCAGCGGCGGCAGCAGCGGCAGCGGCGGAGGCGGCTACGACTACGGCGGCTTTGACGACGATATCGAAACAGAAGAGGAGACGACGGAGGAAGAGGCTGTCGGCGTACTGAAGCTGAACGAAGTGGACTATGGCACGATACTCTTCGGCGCAGACGGAAAGCCCAGGCCCTTCGTACAGTTTGAGGAGGAGCTGGAGCCCGAAATCGACGAAAACGGCGAAGAAGTGGTCCCCGAAGATACTGCGGAAGCGCCGACCGGTGAAACCGAAATAGAAATCGAGGGCGAGCCGGATGGCATGCAGAACGCGCCGCGCAGGCTGATTATCACTGCCGACCCCATGAAGGACCTGGAGACGGACGAGGTAATCACGCTGGAGGGCACCCAGCGCGAGCGCTATGACGAGCTGCACCTGCGCCTGAGCGCCTCCACGGTGCAGGCGCTGGCGAACAACGGCATCGTCGAGATCGTCTACGAACTGGAGCAGGCCCAGATGCGCATCCCGGTGAGCGCGCTGAGCGGCGAGATCATCCTGCCCGTCGAGGGCGAAGGCGAGGATGAGGTCGAGGTGACGGACGAGACCGGCGACGTCGAGGTGGACGACGAGATCGAGATCGACGACGAGTTTGAGACCATCGACACCCCCGCCTCCGACGGCCTGGAGCTGGACGAGGCGAGCGTTCCGGACGACGCGGCCCCCGCGCAGACCTTGCCGGTGGAAGGCTACGACATCTGCATTGAGCAGGCCGACGCCAACGGCCTGACCCAGCGCGAGACGTCGATTATTGCCGACAACCGGAAGCTGACGCCGCCCTATCGGGTGCGCGTGCACATGATCCCCGTTGGCGCGGTGCAGGTACCCACCGGCGAGATGGACGAGAACGAACAGCCCATCACCCAGCCGGCCACCGAACCCCTGCCCGAGGGCTACACCCTGCCCGGCGCCCAGCTGAGGGTGGCGCCGGACGAGAGCTATCTGGTCGCGCCCGTCGAGGCCCAGGTGCTCTATGTCACCGTCGAGAATGAGGCAGAGGCCCTGGACGAGGCGGCCGAGCCGACGGAAATGGAGAATGCTGAAGAAGCGACGGAGCCGGCCCTGGAGGGCGAGTTCACGCTGACGCCGGCGGTGTTCGACGAGGCGGACGACCCGATCAAGGTGCTCATCGCGCCGGTTGCGGACGGCACCTATGTCACCGTCGTACCTGCGGATTGGGACGCCACACCGTATCTTGACGGAACCGCCGACGCAGAGGAAGCGGGCGACGACGAGATCGAATTCGAGGATGAATCCGCGGACGAGGTCGAGGTCGAGGACGAGGGCGAGGTCGAGGACGAATCCGAGACGGAGTTCGAGGAAGAACCCGAGGCCGAGGAAGAACCGGAAGACGACCACGTGTACGAGTACGCCTTTATCCGCGGCACCATGGAATATCAGATGTATTACGTGTTTGATATGGACGAGATGGTTGCCCGGCGCTTTGTGACGAACGATACCGCCGTTACGGTGGGTTCGTTCACCGGCGACGCCGAGACCGGCTTTAACATCACCTGGGCGGAGAACTGGAAAGAGACGATGAAGGTGATCGACGAGCGCAAGGCCGTATTGATCGACAGGGATGGCCAGGAATGGGATTACAGGGCGGTATCCGTCGAGGCGGCGGAAGACCAGCTGAACCAGCCCGGCTATCACGATGTGTAAGCCTAAGGGGACATTTTCCCGACGGCGACGCCGCAGCGATGGGGCGCACGCCGGGCGAACGATGCGGGGGCGGCGATATGCCGCCCCCGCGTTTTTATAATAGGTACAGCCACATTGCCGAGGCGGCTGGTAACAGCCGACGCGCATCTGTTCGGAACGATCTTATGCAGCCCTTCCTGTCACGACTATATAATACAGAATAACGAATAATATTTAAAAATGATTACAAATGGAAGGATTTACCAGCGAAAATTTGTTCCGAAATGGTTGACGAGGCATCGAAATAATGATATAATTTTGACGAAAAGATGACAGACCCGCCCTGCGGGACAGCATGGTCGTCCTTCACCGCCCCTTTCCCGCAAACCGCGGAGCGGCGAAAGCGGACGGTGTGAACGAATAGAAACCAATCAATATCCAACAATCATCAAGGAGGGGATACCATGAAGGACATGAAGAAACTGATTGCGGCGCTGCTGGTGCTGGCGCTGGCCCTGGCGCTGAACGGCGCGGCCCTGGCGTCCTGCCAGTTCAGCAAGGGCACGCGGGTCGAATTCAAGCGGAACGCCGCCGCCTACTTCGACCATTACAACTGCGAAAAGAGCGATACCGTTGTGCGGAAGGGCTCCATCGCCGTGGTCAGGCGCACCTACGGGGACAACTGGGTGGAGCTGTATTTGAACGCCGGGGACGAGAGCAAGACCGCCTGGTTCAAAACATCCAACCTGAAGAAGACCTGCAAGGTGGTGGAGATTGAAGCCGGCAGCAGATCGTGGGAGGTCTACGTGTTCGTCTGCTACGCCAAGGGCGGCGAAAACGGATCCGACACTTACATGGGCCCCTACAACGATTCCGGCAAATGGTTTGACGATGGCGGCTACCGCATCAGCGAAAACTGCTACAAGCGTGTGAAGGCCACCGGCAACGTCTGGATGCACAAGGAGCCCAGCCTGAACCGGCAGTACAAGACCGCGCTGCGCAAGAACGACAAGGTGTCCTATCGCCGCAAGTGGGCGCTGGACGATCGGCTCGTGCCCTTCTACGGCATTCGCTACAGGGGCAAGTGCCTGTGGGTTTCCGCGCAGTACACCAAGCTGGTCAAATAACGTCCGGCAACCTATACCCACGAAAAGCCAGTGGCGGGGAATAGCTTCCCCGCCACTTGTATATTGCATGAAGACCAAAGGGAGGCAGGACGGCGGGAAATGCGCAAAAAATATTAACCCTCCAGGCGGTTGACTAAAGAATAGAAAAATGTTATAATCTGGCAAACGCTGGTCGAACCATGCAAATGGTTGGGAAGCAGCGTCGTACGTCATCGGTTGCCTGCGCACATCGCGGAGCGGCGGAAGCAGCCGGTGGAAGGAAGAATTCGGAGGAGAGCATTTCCGAGGAGGGAGAACCGATGAAGAACATGAAGAAACTGGTTGCGGCGCTGCTGGTGCTGACGATGGTGCTCGCGCTGGCGGGTTCCGCCATGGCTGCCTGCAAGATCAAGGTCGGTGACTGCGTGAAGTTCACCAAGAACACCGTCGCCTACAAGCACAAGGGCGGCAAGCCCACCGAAACGATCGTGCGCAAGGGCTCCTACGCGCTGGTGAAGCGCGTGTGCGGCGACTGGGTCGAGCTGTATCTGGACATTCTGGACGACAGCATCACCCGCTGGTTCAAGACCGACAACCTGAAGGTCGACAAAGATTGGAAGGATATGGGCAATGACATCTACTTCCCCATCTACGTCGTCTATTCCAACGGCGGCGTCGGCATGTCCAGCGAGCTGTTGATCATGAAGGACGACGATGCCGACGACGAGTTGGATGAGTTTCACGTTCGCATCAGCCCCGATTGCTACAAGCATGTGAAGGCCACTTCCAAGGTTTGGCTGCACAAGGAATCCAGCCTGAAGAAGAACTATGGCGTTGCGCTGCACAAGAACGATAAGGTGAAGTATCGCCGCGTATACGGATATGATTCCCGCTTCGTGATCTTCTACGGCGTGAAGTACAAGGGCAAGTGCCTGTGGGTCTCCTCTGAGTATTCCAAGCTGGTGAAGTGATAGTGCCAGATGACCGGCGTATGCGGCGCGATCTGTTCGCGCCGCATCTTTGGTCACAGGGGCAGCATTTTGGGCTGAGCAGTGTGGTTTCTGGCATGTGTCGAGGCATTGGCGTTTTGCTCCGCGATTTGGCGCATGCCTGACGCTTCGGGAGAAGCCCGAAGTGATGGATATATCTTCATACCACAGAATATGGCTTTTGTCGTCAAAAATAATGAATATTTTATGACAAAAGATATTGACAATGGTCATATATTGTGATACAATTAAGCCAAGTTGAAGATTGGTTGCGCCCTTTTCCTGCGCAACGCCTTTGACAGAGTGTCGTTCCCGCACGGGGCTGCGTTGGCAGACCGCGGAATCGCCGGCGCGGCTTCGTGCGAACGAATATACATCTCATTGAATCATTCTTTAGGAGGGAAATATCAATGAAGAAGTTTGTTGCAATGCTCTTGGTGCTTACCATGGTCATGGCGCTGGCTGGAACTGCCGCAATGGCTGCTTCCAGGCTGGAGGGCAATTACGTTGTCCTGACCGATGATTCCAACGCTTACACCGGACCCAAGTCCAGCAAGAAGACCGCCAGCGTGGCCAAGGAAGGTTCTCACGGCTACTGCGTGGATACCTGCGGCAAGTTTGCCAAGGTCATCGTAAACATGGGTGACGGCACCTATACTTGGTTCAAGAAGTGCGATCTGGAAGTGATCGACTACGACCAAATCCTGTTTGTCTGGGCCAAGGGCGGCAAGGGCATGTCCAGGTGCCTGAAGAACACCATCGACACCAACAAGGCGCTGTTCCACGGCAAGATCAAGGTCACCGGCCACACCAACCTGCGCAAGAACCCCGGCATGAGGTTCAAGAGCCAGGGCGTCGTGGAGAAGTGCGACAGGCTGAAGCTGACCGGCCGCTATGGCTTTGACAATCGTCCCGTTGCCTGGCTGGAAGTTTGCGTAAAGGGCAAGAAGCTGTGGGTTTCCAGTGCGTTTGTGAAGCTCACCAAAGAACAGGATGCTTTCCTGTACTATGTCCCGAAATATGTTCCTGTGGATTGATCATTTGATTTCAGGAAACGTTGAACCCCTGCCATGACGAAGCCTTCGGGTAGATCGCCATGTCGGAGCTGAATCCGCAAGGGCTCCAGTCCGCGAGCGCTTCAAATGCCTGCCGCGGACGGGCATTTGGAGCGGCTCGCGGACGTATACGGGCACACAGTCGCGGTTCCGCGGACTGCCGATGGCGCGTTGCCTGCATGCGTGGAGTACGCGGCAAATCCCTGACGATCATATCGTCAGGGGTTTTATGTTATCACAATGACAAAAAATGCTGAACATTTTGTATATTTTTGCCTCGTTTCAACGGTGTGTTACGATTGACAAATAATGGTAAAACATGGTAATATTATCATGCGACGGATGGCTTGGACGCCGCTTTGTCGGCGACCGGATCATCTGTAGTAATTCTTCGCCCGGAAACGCTTGCAGACCGCGGATTTGCAGGCGCGTCCCTGCGAAAGGAATTATTGTCAAACTGTTGCAAGTGCATTAGGAGGGAAAACAATGAAGAACATGAAGAAGATTGTCGCAGCGCTTCTGGTGCTGACGATGGTACTGGCGTTTGCGGGCGCGGCGCTGGCCGAGTCCCATCTGGTAAACCGTTACGTGTATCTGACCAAGGATTCCAATGCCTACACTGCCCCCAAGTCCAGCAAGAAGACTGAGAGCGTCGCCAGCAAGGATTCCGTGGGCTACTGCGTGAAGGTTTGCGGCGATTACGCCAAGGTTCTCGTGAACGTGGCAGACGACACCTATTGCTGGTTCAAGAAGTGCAATCTGAAGGTGTACAAGCTCGAAGGCCCCGTCCTGGTCGTTTGGACCAAGGGCGGCAAGGGCATGTCCACCTGCCGCAAGAGCACCATCGACTGCGACAAGAGCGTGTTCCATGGCAAGATCAAGGTCATTGCTCACACCAACCTGCGCAAGAACCCCGGCCTGAAGTTCAAGAGCCAGGGCGTTGTCGAGAAGTGCGACAAGCTGAAGATGACCGGTCGCTACGGCTATGACAATCGTGGCGTCGCCTGGATCGAAGTTTGCAAGGACGGCAAGAAGCTGTGGGTTTCCTCGATGTTCGTGGAGCTCAACGATGCCATGTGGGCTGTCCTCTATGGCGTTTGATCGGGTAACCGATTTTTGACAAGGCGTCCAAGCATGGCGCCTTGTCGGAGCTGAATCCGCAGGGCTCCGGTTTGCGAGCGCATCAAACGCCTGCCGCGGACGGGCATTTGGAGCGGCTCGCGGACGTAAGCGGGCACACAGTCGCGGTTCCGCGGACTGCCGACAGTGCGTTGCCTGCATGCGTGGAGCACGCGGCAAAACCCCTGACGATCATATCGTCAGGGGTTTTATCAGAACAACGATGTTCCGGCGTCTATCCGCCGGGGCACTCAAGCCGTTGACAAAGCCCGCAAACGCAGAAACCCCTTCTGACGAACTTGGATCAGAAGGGGTTTCTGCCTGTCGTGTTGCCGGGAAGTGCCAAATTCGGTCACTTACGACCGAGCCCCGGCGGATGACCGCCGGGGCTCGGCTTGTGAGCGTCCAGGCAGGGATCAGTTGTTGCCGGCGGTCATCTTGTAGCCGACGCCGCGCACGGTTTCGATCATGTACTGATCGTCGCCCAGCTTCTGGCGAATGTGGCGGATGTGAACGTCAACCGTGCGGGTCTCGCCGTAGAACTCATAGCCCCAGATGTGATCCAGCAGGAAATCGCGGGTCAGCACCTTGCCGGGCGTGGATGCCAGCTGCTTGAGCAGCTCAAATTCCTTCAACGTGAGCTGAAGCTTTTCCCCGTTGCGGAAGGCTTCATAGTTTTCAGGATCGATGGTCAGGCTGCCGATCTTGATCAGGCCGGAGCCGCTGCCCGCAGGGGTGGCGCGGCGCAACAGCGCCTTGACGCGGGCAATCAGCTCGCGCACGGAGAAGGGTTTGGTGATGTAATCGTCGGCGCCCAACTCGAGTCCAAGAATTTTGTCTACCTCTGAATCCTTGGCCGTGAGCATGATGATGGGAATGGAAGCCGTGGTGGGGCCCGCCTTGAGCTGGCGGCATACCTCCGTGCCGTCCATATCCGGCAGCATCAGGTCAAGAAGAATGAGGGCGGGGGATTTGCTGACGGCCTGTTCCAATCCCGCTGTTCCGCTGGTCGCTGTTACCGTGTCATATCCGGATGCCTCCAGATTGAATGAAAGCAGTTCCAGTATGTTCTGTTCATCGTCTATACAAAGCACGAGGGGTTTGTTGGACACGTTGCAGACCTCCTTATCTGTATTTTTTTAAGAATCCATGACTTACCTCTATCATACATTATTATGCGAAAAAAAGCAATAACAATAAGGCCCAAAAGTAGAAATTTTGTTTACATAAATCCTGTAAAAACGGATTTCACCAGAATATACTTGACGATTCATGGATAATTGGTATAATATAAAAGGCGGTTGACGTAAAGCAAAGACCAAAGCGGGCTGAATGGGGTAGCATGACATGATCGCGATGATCCTGAAAATGACCGGCATGGCGCTGCTGTATACGCTGCTGACGATGCTGCTGTGGATGCGGTTGTCGGGCAAACCGTTGACTTTGGCCCGTAGGATCCTCGTAGGCGTCATCTATGGCATATGCTCCGTGCTTTCCACCCACTTCGGCGTGGATTACGGCCACATGCTGTTGAACCTCCGCGACATCGGGCCGCTGGCAGCGGGACTCTTTTTTCATCCGCTCTCGGGCATCATCGCCGGTTTGATCGGCGGCGTTGAGCGCTATATCGCCGGAACCTATTGGAACATAGGCGCGTATACGACCATTGCGTGCAGCGCATCCACCTGCCTGGCGGGCATCGTGGCGGCGTTTGCGAATGTGTTCATATTCAAGCGCGAAAAGCCATCCGGGGTTTATGCCTTTTTCATGGGCGCGGTGATGGAGGTCTTTCACATGTACGCGGTGCTGATAACGCACCGCAGCGACATGGATATGGCCTTCTATGTGGTGCGCGTTTGCGCCATCCCCATGATCGGCTTTACCGGGCTGGGCATGGCGGCCTGCGCGGTTATGCTGAAGGTGATCAGCAAGGAGTGGCGCAATCCCTTCCGCCACCGGTCCCGCGAAGAATTGACCGTTTCCCACAGGTTCCAGTCGTGGCTGTTCGGCGTGGCGCTGGTGGTGTTCATAATCAACAGCGGGCTTTCCTTTGCGATACAGACCCAGTCGGCCATACAGTATTCCAGGGAAGCTCTGGCCGATGTTTCACAGGATATCGTGCAGACCCATGCCGGCATTCAGACCACCCAGGCGCGCATGGAGGAAATGGTGGGATCGCTGGTTCAGACCGATACCCGGGCCATTGTTCGCGCCGTGGAGAACGCGGGCGGCCCTCAGGCGGTGGATCAGGACTTTCTGGAATCCTGGCGCGCGCTGTACAAGCTTGAAAGCGTCAGTCTGATCTCGAAGGAGGGCAAGCTGATATGCGCTGCGGGCGAATCGCCGCTGTATATCGGCATGATGGATCGTTTGACCTCCCATGCAGTGGACGTCCAGTCGAGGTGGCTGTCCTCCCAGCGGGTGGTGGCTGCGGCGCGCTGCGGCGACGATTGCCTGCAATCGGTGCTGGATGCGGGCAATGTGTCGCAGACGCTGAACCAATCCGGTCTGCACGACATCCTTTCCATGTTCCATGTGGGCAGCACCGGCTGCTTTGACATCGTGTCTTCCACGGGGTACAGCATCGCCGGAGCCCACAAAAACATGGTCTTTTCGGAATGGTACATCGCGAGGAAACACCTGGCGGCAGGCGATACCTTCTTCACGGCTACCATGTTCGACAAAGAGTCCCTGTGTCGCGTCGAAAAGCTGTCCGACGGCTCGATGCTGCTGGTGCTGCTGCCGTTGGACGAGGTGTATGAAGAGCGCGACATTCAGGCCTATGAATCGCTGCTGGGGGACATACTGCTCTTCACCGTCATATACCTGCTGATCACGCTGCTGGTGCGGTATATCGTCGCGGAAAACTTGCAGCTGGTCAACCGGTCGCTGGCCAGGATCACCGAAGGCGACCTGAACGAGACCGTCAATGTGCGCGAGGCATCGGAGTTTGCGTCGCTGTCGGACGACATCAATCAGACCGTGAACGCGCTCAAGGGGTACATTGCGGCGGCCAAAAAGCGCATCGAGGAGGAACTCGAATTTGCGCGCACCATTCAGGACGCCGCCCTGCCCAAGAATTTTGACTTCCCCAGGCAGGATTTTGAGCTCTTCGCGATGATGGATCCGGCCAGGGAAGTGGGCGGCGATTTCTACGACTTCTTCTTTATCGACAGCAACCGCCTGGCGATGGTCATCGCCGATGTGGCTGGCAAGGGCATTCCCGCGGCGCTGTTTATGATGCGCAGCAAGACAGCCGTTCGGGGACTTGCGGGATCGGGCATTACGCCCTCGGAGATACTGTATGAAGCGAACAACATCCTGTGCGAAGGCAACGACGCCGAGATGTTCGTCACGGTGTGGATTGGCATCATCGACCTGAGAACCGGCGAAATGCGCTGCGCCAACGCAGGGCATGAGTATCCGATGCTGATGCGCGCCGGCGGCGATTACGAGCTGTTCAAGGACAAGCACGGCCTTGCGCTGGCGGCCATGGAGAATGTACGCTTCAAGGAGTATGAATTGAAGCTCGAACCGGGAGACCGGCTGTTCGTGTATACCGACGGCGTTCCCGAGGCCATCGACCCCCAGAATCAGCAGTACGGTACGGATCGCTTGAGGGACAAACTGAACGCCCTTCGGAATGCCCCCATGACAAGGGTCCTTCCCGACGTGCGCGCGGATGTGGAGGCGTTTGCCGGAGGCGTGGAGCAGTTTGACGACATCACCATGCTGGGTTTTGTCTACTATGGCGCAGATGGGAGGCAGACGCCGTGAAGGAATGGACTTTTGAGGCAACCATAGATCGCATTACCTGGCTGACCGATCAGGTCAACGAAGCGCTGGAGAGCCTGAATTGCCCGATGAAGGCGCAGATGCAGATCGACGTGGCGATAGACGAGCTGTTGGCCAACATCGCCAGCTATGCCTATGCCCCGAACAAGGGCGACGTTACGGTGCGCTTTGATTTTGATGAGGAAAGCCGGATGGCGTCGATTTCATTCATAGACACCGGCGTCCCCTACGATCCTTTGCGCAAGCCCGACCCGGACGTCACGCTCCAGGCACAGGAGCGTGAAGTGGGCGGTCTGGGCATATTCCTGGTCAAAAAGACCATGGACGACATGCTCTATGCCCGCAAGGATGGCCGAAATATATTGACCATTCGCAAGCGGATATAGCTTATTGCCACTGCATCAACCACTTTAGACAGGCAAGGAGCCATAAAACAGGAGGTATTGACACATGACCATCAACAAGCAGCAGAACGGAAGCACCCTGACCATCGCCGTGCAGGGCCGCCTCGACACCACCACCGCTCCCGATCTGGAAAAGGAAATCAAGTCCAGCCTCGAAGGCGTGACCGAGCTGATCATGGATTTTGAAAAGCTCGATTACATCTCTTCCGCCGGACTGCGCGTGCTGCTGTCCGCCCAGAAGCAGATGAGCAAGCAGGGAAGCATGAAGGTGACCAACGTCAGCGACCTGGTGATGGAGGTTTTCGAGGTAACCGGCTTTACGGATATCCTGACGATCGAATAAAGGCGCGTAGCAGCGAAATATGCCCCGCCATGTCCGGTGGGGGGGCGATTGCCGCAGGTGGATTATCCCCGGCGGCTATTCGCGTATACAGAAGCGGTAATAGAGGAATCCCAATGAACGAGGTCATACATTTTTTTGAAACACACCCCACCCTTGGGGAGTGGTTGAAGCTCGCGATAACGGCTACGGGCACCATTATCGTGCTGGTGGTCGTGCTTAAACTGGAGAAGAAGGCCGCCAGGAAATTTTTGTACGACAAGAAGAACATCAACCTGCGGTTTGTGGAGCGCATATCCCGCTTTGTGCTGATCCTTCTGGCGGTTCAGTGGGTGGTGCTGAGCTCTCCGATCACCCGCCCCTTTGGCCAGGTGCTGTTCCAGGGCACGACGGTCATCGCGGCCATCGCCGGCTTTGCCGCCCAGCCGGTGATCGCCGACCTGATCTGCGGGCTGATGATGAGCGCCACGAGACCCTTCAACCTGGGCGAGCGCATCGAGCTGGAGGACGGTACTTCTGGCATTGTCAAGGATATCACGATGCGCCATGTGGTGCTCCAGGGCCCGGACACCATGGAGCTCGTCATTCCAAACAGCAAGCTCAACGGCATGCGCCTTCGAAACATGAGCCGCCAGAGCGGGCTTCGATCCATCTTCTTACAATTCAACGTGGCCTATCGCACAGATGTGGACGAGGCCTGCGCCATCATCCGACGCGCGGTGGAGGAAAGCCCCTGCGCCGTGCCCGGAAAGCCCGGCCCGGGCGGCGTCGGCTATGCGCCGGTCTACTTCCTGGAATATGCCGCCAGCAGCCTTGTGCTGGCCACCACGGTCTACTATACCGCCGCCAATTCCACCGAGGCGGTCAAGAGCGACATCAATACCCGCGTCAAGCGTGCGCTTGAAGCCGCGGGCATCGAGATTCCGTATAGCTATGTGAACGTGGTCGTATCCGAGGGAAACAAAAAAAAGCAGGGGGCCGCGGCGTGATTTCACGCTGCAGCCCCCAGACCGCTGGCAAAGCCCGCAAACGCAGAAAACCCTTCCGAGGAACTTGGATTCGGAAGGGCTTTCTGCTTGCCGTGTTGCCGGGACAGGCAAAATGCGGTCACTTACGATTTGGTAAGCTCCCTTTTTTGTCTGTCCCGGCGCCTTGCCTTGAGGGCTTTTCAGCGTTCTCGCGGGATGTTGACTATGTCAACATCCCGAGGGCCGCGGCGTGATTTCACGCTGCAGCCCTGTCCATGACGTCTATTTCCGCTTCAGGCCGACGATGGATGCCGCGACCCAGCCGGTCCTGGTCTTGCCCTTTTTCTTGAACTTGACCCTGATCCAGTTCCTGTCGGTCCCTGAATCGTAAACGGGGGTACCCACGGTATCGACGATGGTGTCGTTCTTCAGCGATGCGATGATATCGCCATTGCCGGGGGCATTGCGTATGGCGGCGTTTTGGTCCGTGCCAGTGTTGATTGTCACGAGGCGTCCGCCGGTCACGTTTGCCATCTCATCCAGATTCAGTTCAACAAACTCTGTCATGTCCATTCCTCCTTTGCGGGAAACACGATGGTCGCCTTCTGCTGAAAAAATAATGCCACATCCAGCGTCACAGAAGCGTCACAGCCCCGTGGGGCGTCGCGATGGCGTCCTTTTATTCCGGCTGTCGTATTCCATGCGCAATATGGCGTACAGCTCCACGTCCACATAGCGGCCCTTGTTGTACAGGCGCTGGCGCAGCGTACCCTCCCGCTGCATGCCGCACTTGCGCATCACCGCGCCGGAGGCAGGGTTGCCCGTTTCGTGCTGGGCTTCAATGCGGTTCAGGTTCATGCTGCCGAAGCCGTGGCCGATCACGGCCCGCAGCGCCTCCGTCATGATGCCCCGGTTCCAATAGTCCCGGGACAGGGAATAGCCCACCTCGGCGGCGGCGTTGTCCGACTGTATCCACATGAAGCCGATGGTGCCGATGATTTCCCCAGTCTGCTTCCATTCGATGCCCCAGCTCGCCGGCTCGTGATTGCGATATCGGCGGAGCATAAAGCGCAGATAGGCGCGGCTGTCGGATACGGATCGGTGTGCGTCCCACAGCACATGGCGGGCCACCTCTGTGTCGCGGCTGTACCGGTATATGTCCCCGGCGTCGCGCATGGTCAGCCTGCGCAGCCGCAGCCGGGGGGTATTCAATTCGGGCATGTAGCCGTAGCTTTCCGTGTAGATCATAGGCGCGCCTCGCTGATCCATGGATGAATCTGTCCGTCGGCGCTTGCTTGACAGCCGCCGCATCGTCCCGGGGCGCGGAACGCGCTGCCGGGAAAGGAATGCATTCATTATTCGACGATGGCGGGGAAATTCCTGCATCCTTTCAGGAAAATAAGGTGAGGACGGCTTGTATTTTTCGCTTTTCTATAGTATAATGACTGCATACCCACCTTAAGAAAAAGGAGTGGATCGCTATGATACGTGTGATTTTGGGTGACAAGGGCAGCGGCAAGACGAAGCGGTTGATCGATATGACCAACGACGCGCTCAAGACCGAGCATGGCAATATTATCTTCATTGACGACGACAAGCGCTATATGTACGACCTGCGGCATGAGATCCGCTTTGTGGATGCCAGCGAGTATCCCGCGGCCTACAAATGCACGGCCCACGAGTTCCTGGCCTTCCTGTGCGGCATGCTCTCGGCGGATTTTGACCTGTGCCTGATCGCCGTGGACGCCTTCAAGAAGCTGGTAAAGACGCCTCTGGACGATATCGAAATGGAGAAGTTCTTTGAAAACCTCAATGTGATTTCCGAGGTCCATCACTGCAAGTTCGTGCTGTCCATCGGTTCCGCCGAGGACGAGGTGCCGGAGTATATCCGGAAGTACGCAGATTGAGTAAAAAGCGCAGGCGTCCCGGACGTGGGCCGTTGAGCATCGGGACGGTGGTCGCGGCGGCGATTCTGGCCGTCCTTCTGACCCTGTTGCTCGTTCGATTGATCCAGGGAGCGTTGAGCCTGACCCGTCCGGGCGCTTCCGGCGCGCCCGATCCACAGTTTGCCGAGCCGGCTGAAACCGTGACCCGGCCCCCTGAAATGGTGGGGGAGGGACAGCCTCCCGAGCGCGAGGACGATCCCTCGGCAGGATGGGAGCAGGTCCAGCTGACCCCTGTGGACAAGACCGCGGAGGAGCTTGGACGCGAGGCCGAAGCGGACGACTGAAGCAGATCTGCGGATTATTTCCTACCCCTGTTTCGCATACCATGAATGTGAAACGGGGGTTTTGTCATGGAAAAGCGTTGCGAGGCGCGGACGGCGCTGGCCGTGGTGGCGGCGGTGGCGGGCACGGGCTATGCGTCCGGACGGGAGATCGTGCTGTTCTTTGCCCAGGCGGGCCGCGCGGGTTGGATCGGCGTCTGCGTCGCGCCGATGCTGTTCGGCATGCTGACGGCGCTGCTTCGACGCTGGGCCGCCCGCGTTGAAGCGGACGGCTTTGAGGCGTTCGGCCAAAGGCTGATGGGGTCGCGGGCGCGAAGGGTCGCCGGAGCGCTGTACGCCCTGCTGCTGGCGCTGACCGCGGCGGTCATGCTGTGCGGGGCGGGGGAGACGGGCGCGCTGACGCTGCCCTGGCGCTTTGGATGGCTGTGGGGCGCGTCAATGGCGCTGCTGATCGCGCTGCTTTTGAACCTGTCGCGCCTGCGGGCGCTGCCCTGGCTGGGCCTGCTCGCGCTGGCGGCGGGGGTGGCGTTCTACGGGGCGCTGGCCGTCGACCCCAGGCCGCCGCGATTGCGGATGGGCGGCGCGGTACAGCTGGCGCTGGAGGACAGCTGGCCTGCGGCGATACTGCTGGCGCTGGCCTATGCCGCCATGAACGGGGCGCTGGCCGCAGGCGTCGTCCTGCGCTTTGGGAAGGGCGCGAATCCCTGGCGGTTGGGGATATATTGCGCTGTGGCGCTGCTTGCGCTGCTGGCGACGGCCCACGGCGCCGTGGTCCGGGGCGGCAGGCAGCTGCTGGCCCAGGCGATGCCCACGGTGCTCCTGTCGGCGCGGTGGGGGCTGTTCGGGTTCTGGGCCTGCGCCGCCTTTGGCTATCTGTGCGCGGTCACGACCCTGGCAGCGGTGCTTGGCGGGATGCTCGATCTGCTGAGAGGGGGCAGGCGCGGGGCAACCCTCATGGCCGCCGTCACCGTCGCGGCCCTTGCGGGCGCGCTGAGTCTGTGGCGGGCGATCGGCGCGGGCTATCGGGCGGTTGGATGGCTGAGCGCGGTGTCGATGCTGGCGCTGGCATGCCGCGCGGACGCCCTGTTGCTGTGTGGCGAAAAAGGTTAAATTTCATGCGCTGATACCCCAATTCACGGGTTTGTAAGGTTCTGATACGGTAATAAGCACGTAAACAGACTTGCCTGCCGCAGAGAAGTCATGTATAATAGAGTAAGCGATAGAAATATAGCGCTGTTTTTGCGCGCCGGAGGAAACATGCCGGTATACGATTATAAGTGCATGCAATGCGGCCACCGGTTCGATATGCTGCGCTCCGTGTCCGCAAGGGACGAGGTGCGCTGCCCCAAATGCGGGGGCGCTGTGGCCCGCGTATACGAGGGCAAGTGGTCATCTCTGGGCCGGACTTCCGCCGGCGGTTGCAGCTGCGGCGGCAATTGCCAGGGCTGCGCCGGCTGCGGGCGCTGATACGTCAACTGACGCCCCTTCGGGCGGTTTGATTATGAACCGATGATTTTCGGTTGAACCGGATGGAGTTAAGATGAAGGAAAGAATGCGGATTTATGGCGGTGCGCGCCTGGAGGGCGAGGTCATGGTCAGCGGCGGCAAGAATGCTGCGGTGGCCATCATTCCCGCTGCCCTGTTGGGCGATTCCCCTTCCGTGATAGAAAATGTTCCGGATATCAACGACGTACATATCATCATGGAGATGCTCAGATACCTGGGCGCCCGGGTGGAGTTCAAGGATAACGTCATGACCATCGACCCGCGCACTGCGGACAAATATGACCCGCCCTACGAGCTGGCCAGCCGCATGCGCGCCTCTTACTATTTCGCTCCGGTGCTGTTGGGCGTGTTTGGCCATTGCAGCGTTCCCCTGCCGGGCGGCTGCGACATCGGCCCGAGGCCCATCGACCAGACGCTGAAGGGCATGCGCATCCTGGGCGCGGAGGTGGATACGCCCGGCGGCGTAATCGTCGCCACCGCCGACGAGCTGACAGGCGGCGACATCTTCCTGGAAATGCCCAGCGTCGGGGCGACGGTGAACTGTATGCTCACCGCCGTGTGCGCCAGCGGCACCACCTGCATCCACAACGCGGCGAAGGAACCTCATATCGTCGATCTGGCAAACTTCCTGTCCAGCATGGGCGCGGTGGTCAAGGGCGCGGGCACCGACGTGATCCGCATACGCGGCGGCAGACACCTGCACGGCACGAATTATACCGTGGTGCCCGACCAGATCGAGACGGGCACGCTGATGATCGCCGCGGCGGCCACGGGCGGGGACGTCATCATCACCGGAACCATACCCACCCACATGGAGGCCCTTTCCGCAAAGCTTCTGGAGATGGGCGTGCATGTCGCCAGTGAGGACGACATCATCCACGTGCGCAGCAACCGCAGCTTCCGGTCTGTGAACGTAAAGACCCAGGGCTATCCCGGCTTTCCCACCGATTTGCAGCAGCCGCTGGCCGCGCTGCTGACCGTCGCCAACGGCACCAGCATCGTTACGGAAACGGTGTTTGAATCCCGCTTCCGCTATCTGGACGAGCTTCGGAAGATGGGCGCGATTTCCCGCGTCATTGAGACCACCGCCATCATCACCGGCGTGGAGCGCCTGGTGGGCGCGAGGGTCAACGCCACCGACCTGCGGGCCGGGGCGGCGCTGGTGATCGCGGCGCTGATGGCCGACGGCGTTACCGAGATTTCGGGCGTGGAATACATCATGCGGGGCTATGAGCGCTTTGATGAAAAGCTCCGCAGCCTCGGGGCGCACATCGAGCGCGTACGCGAGGAAAAACCGACAGCCATGGGCGCCTTTCTGCCGAACATATAACATTTTATGCCGTTTTTCTGCGGTTTAACCGGTTGTATTATTCGGCAAAACGTGGTATAATGGAAAAGAATTGAGGAATGCCTCGCCTTTGGTCGCGCAGGGCGAGCAAGGCGTGGCTCCGAAAACGGCATTTACCGCCGCATGCAACACTGTCAACCGTCAACAACCGCCGATCATCGGCGGTGTGTTTTTGAAATTTGCAAGGGAAACACCGCACAATGCGCATGGCGCATTAGCGGCTGAGTTTCAGCCGCCTGCTGATTTCTCGACTTGCCGCCAGCAGGCCTTCGAAATTGGCGTCTTGCAATCGACTGAAATTCATCCCGTTACTGCACGACCCGATGATGCAGTGCTTCCTTAACGGTTCACGGATGGGTCGCCGCAGGCGGACGTCGCATGGTTCGCCGGAGACACAGGGCTTCTATGGAAATCGTTGTATTTATGTAGCGCCCATTGCCCAAAGGGAGGGGTTTGGTTGCCGAGCAAATCGATGCCGGTCAGGGAAGCCAGAGAAATTGCACAGAAAATCGCCGCGGAAATGAACGTTGAGCTGGTCGACGCTGAGCTGGTCAAGGAGCCGACCGGTCATTTTCTGCGTTTCTACGTTGAAAAGCCCGGCGGCATTGCCCTGAACGATCTCGAAGCCTTTCACCGCAGGATATTGCCGCTGGTGGAGCGGGTGGAATACGATTACATGGAGGTTTCATCCCCAGGCGCCGACCGTCCCCTCAGAACCGAAAGGGATTTTGAACGCTGCAAGGGCACGGTGGTGGAGCTGAAGACCTATCGCCCCGTAAACGGCGGCAAGCAGTTTTCCGGCGAGCTGGCGGGCCTTGAGAACGGCGAGGTGGTCATCGCCACGGAGGCGGGCGAGACGCTGCGCTTCCCGCTGAAGGAAGTGGCCATCGTGCGCCCGCTGATTGAATTCGACGAGGAGGATCTGCAGGACGACGCGCCCGCGCAGCAGCCCCCGACACAAATATAAACAGACCCCGTCGCGGCGCGTCGATGGCGGACGCGCGGAACGCGGTAGAAGGAACAGGAGGAATGCAGCCATGGCAAACGGAGGAATCGACTCCAATGAGTTTTTCAGCGCCCTCGACGCCCTGAGCAAGGAACGGCGCATCAATAAAGACGTACTCTTCGGCGCGATCGAAGCCGCGCTGATTTCAGCATATAAAAAGAACTTCGGCAAGAACGCCAACGTCCGCGCCACCATCGACGCCCAAAAGGGAAGCGTCGAGGTGCTCAGCCGCAAGACCGTGGTGGAGACCGTGGAGGATCCCCAGTGCGAAATTTCCCTGGAGGATGCCCGGGCCATACAGCCTCAGTACGAGCTGGGCGATCTGGTAGAGGTGCAGGTGACGCCCAAGAATTTCGGCCGAATCGCGGCGCAGACCGCCAAGCAGGTGGTCGTGCAGCATCTGCGCGAGGCCGAGCGCGGCGTGATCTACGACGAGTACAGCCAGAAGGAAAACGAGATCCTTACCGCCATCGTGCAGCGGGTTGAAAACAAGCAGGTATATGTGGAGCTGGGCCGCACCGAGGGCCTTCTGGAGGCCAGCCAGCAGATGCCCACCGAGGAGCTCGCCATCAACGACCGCATCAAGGTCTACGTGCTGGAGGTCTCCCGCCAGGGCCGCGGCCCGCAGGTGTTCGTCTCCCGCACCCATCCCGGCCTGGTGAAGCGCCTGTTCGAGCTGGAGGTGCCCGAGATCGTCACCGGTGTGGTGCAGATCAAGTCCATCGCCCGCGAAGCCGGCTACCGCACCAAGATGGCCGTGGTGTCCACCGATCCGCTGATCGACGCCGTGGGCTCCTGCGTGGGCCCCAGGGGCATGCGCGTGGAGAACGTGGTCAACGAGCTGAAGACCGAGAAGATCGACATCGTGCGCTGGTCCCACGACCCGGCGGAATACATCGCCAACGCCCTGAACCCCGCCCGGGTGCTCAGCGTGTTCGTCTCCGAAGCGGAAAAGGCCACCGCGGTGGTGGTACCCGACAACCAGCTGTCGCTGGCCATCGGCAAGGAGGGGCAGAACGCCCGCCTGGCCGCCAAGCTGACCGGCTGGAAGATCGACATCAAGAGCCAGAGTCAGGTGGAAGCCGAGGCCATGCACATGACCGAGGCGCAGGAGGAAGTCTGATGCCCGTCAAGCCGCGCAAGATTCCCATGCGCATGTGCGTGGGCTGCCGCGAGATGAAGCCCAAGGTCCAGCTGCTGCGCGTGGTGAAGCCCCAGGAGGGCGAGGCCCACATCGATCGCACCGGCAAGGCGCCGGGGCGCGGGGCCTACATTTGCGGACAGATCGAATGCTTCCGTAAGGCCCGCAAGAGCAAGGCGCTGGAGCGGGCGCTGGAAGCGAAGATCGACGAAGCGGTGTTCGATCAGCTCGAGGCCAGCATCGTGCCGCCGTCCGGGGAGGACTGAGGCGCGTGGATCGCATGCTGAACATGCTCGGCCTGTGCGCCAGGGCGGGCAAGCTGATCACCGGCGAAAAGGCCTGCGTCCAGGCCGTGCGCGGGGGCGGCGCCTGCGCGGCGCTGCTGGACGGCGCGGCGTCCCCAAACGCCGTCAAGGCGCTGGGCGACGCCTGCAGGAGCCATGGCGTTCCACTGCTGCGCACCGGCGAATACGCGCTGGGCGACGCCATCGGAAAGCCGGGGCGGATGGCCGCTGTGGTCACCGAACCGCGCATGGCCGAGAGAATCATAGCGTTATCAACCGCCGAACCATTCGGCGAAGCATAAAGGCCCGATGAACTACATGGGCTAAAGACCAGACAGAGTGTACGGGGGTGCATTGAGGGAATGACCAAAGTCAGGGTTCAGGATGTCACCAAGGAACTGAGCGCGAATACCGGCAGGATGCTGGAGAACGTGACGCGCATGCGCAAGCAATCGCAGGAGATGCTGAATTCCCTTCGCCGGATCTCCGACGGCTTTGCCCGCGAGGAGCGGGAGCGCCAGGAGCGGGAGGCCAAGGAGGCGCTCAGCAAGCAGTATGCGGCCAGCGCGCAGTTCATGACTGCCTATTCCAGCGAGCAGGTGCCGGAAATTCCGACCACGCCGGCGCCCGAAGTGCAACCCAAGCCTGCCACAGAGACTGCGGCGGAGCCCGTTCAGAGCGTTCAGCGCCCGGCTGCCGCCCCGCGTGCGCAGCAGGGCCAGGGCCCCGCGCCCACACCCGTGCCCAGGGCGGGCGGACAGGCCCAGCCCCGGGTCGACAGGCTCCAGGGCCGCGGGCAGCAGGGCGGCGTGCCGGGCCAGCGTCCGGCATATCCGGGCCGTCCCCAGCAGGGCGGCGCGCCGGGCCAGCGTCCGGCATACCCGGGCCGTCCCCAGCAGGGCGGCGCGCCGGGCCAGCGTCCGGCATATCCGGGCCGTCCCCAGCAGGGCGGCGCACCGGGCCAGCGTCCCCCTTACGGCGGCCAGCGTCCCGCAGGGGGCGCACCGGGCCAGCGTCCCGCGGGCAGCGGCTTCGGCGGCCAGCGCGGCGGCGGCTTTGGCGGCCAGCGCGGCGGCTTTGGCCGCAAGGGACCCGAGCTTACCCCCTCTGTGGAGAAGGAGCGGGTGTCTAACTACGACCCCAATAAAAAGCAGTACGTGCGCCAGAACGACCCCGAGCGCAGCCGCAACACCGGCCGTGCGACGGTGCGTCAGCGCGGCGGCGCGGGCAGCGGCATGAACTATGACGACGAGTTCGTGCGGGGCCGCAAGAAGAAGAAGGCTGCGGTCCAGCAGAAGAGCTTCATCGAGCCCATCAAGATCGAGAAGGCCTTCATGACCGCCGAGACCATCACCGTGCGCGACCTTTCCGAGCGCATCGGCAAGCCTGCCGGCGAGATCATCAAGCGGTTGATGATGCTGGGCATCATCGCCACCATCAACAACGACCTGGATTTCGACACCGCCTCCCTGGTGGCCCAGGAATTCGGCGTCGATCTGGAGATGAAGCTGGCGGAGACCGCCGAGGACGCCCTGGAGAAGGAGGACGTGGAGGACGCCGAGGAGATGCTCCAGCCCCGTCCGCCGGTGGTCACCATCATGGGCCACGTCGACCACGGCAAGACCTCCCTGCTGGACTTCATCCGCAAGACCCGCGTCACTGCGGGCGAGGCGGGCGGCATCACCCAGCACATCGGCGCGTATACCGTGGAACTGGACGGCAGGAAGATCACCTTCCTGGATACCCCCGGCCACGAGGCCTTTACGTCCATGCGCCTGCGCGGCGCGCAGGCCACCGACATCGCGGTGCTGGTGGTCGCCGCCGACGACGGCGTGATGCCCCAGACCATCGAGGCCATCAACCACGCCAAGTCCGCAGGCGTCGAGATCATCGTCGCCATCAACAAGATGGATAAGCCCGCCGCCAACCCCGAACACGTCAAGCAGCAGCTGACCGAGTACGACCTGGTCACCACCGAGTGGGGCGGCAGCACCGAGATGGTGCCCGTCTCCGCCGTCACCGGCCAGGGCGTGGACGACCTGCTGGAGACCATACTGCTCACCGCCGACGTGAACGACTATCGCGCCAACCCCGACCGCAAGGCCCGAGGCATCATCATCGAGGCCAAGCTGGACAAGGGTCGCGGCCCGGTGGCCACCGTGCTGGTGAAGAACGGCACGCTGAACGTGGGCGACGCCATCGTCGCCGGTACGGCCTACGGCCGCGTGCGCGCCATGGTGAACGATCGCGGCGAGCGCGTGAAGAGCGCGGGCCCCTCCGAGCCGGTGGAGGTCATCGGCTTCAACGACGTGCCCGACGCGGGCGACCAGATCACCGCCGTGGACGACGAGCGTCTGTCCCGCCAGGTGGCCGAGGAGCGCAAGGACAAGCTGCGCGCCGCGCTGGTCAAGACCCAGACCAAGACCACGCTGGACGACCTGTTCAACCAGATTTCCGCCGGCGAGATCAAGGATCTGAACGTCATCATCAAGGCCGACGTACAGGGCTCCGTCGAAGCGGTGCGCCAGAGCCTGGAGAAGCTGTCCAACGACGAGGTGCGCGTGCGCTGCATCCACGGCGCTGTGGGTGCGATCAACGAATCCGACACGCTGCTTGCCTCCACGGCCAACGCCATCATCATCGGCTTCAACGTGCGCCCGGACAACAATGCCAGGGACATGGCCGAGCGGGAGAAGATCGACATCCGGCTGTACCGCGTGATCTACCAGGCCATCGAGGATGTGGAGGCCGCCATGAAGGGCATGCTGGCCCCGAAGTTCAGGGAGGTCCTGCTGGGCCACGCCGCCGTGCGCCAGACCTTCAAGGTCTCCGGCGTGGGCACCATCGCGGGCTCTTACGTCACCGACGGCAAGATCGCCCGCAACGCCCAGATCCGCCTGCTGCGTGACAACATCGTCATCCACGAGGGCAAGATCGACTCCCTCAAGCGCTTCAAGGACGATGCCAAGGAGGTCAACACCGGCTACGAGTGCGGCATCGGCATCGAGAACTACAACGACATCAAGGAAGGCGACGTCATCGAGTGCTTCGTGATGGAGGAAATCGAGCGCTGACTTTGAATTGAATAAACAAGACCGGCGGGCGTTCACAATATGGACACCCGCCGGTTAATTGTATCCTATAAAACTTTGCTTGAATTATTGTGACCTATTGGATATAATAGGATTGATTAGAATGGATGGCTGTGCGGTCAGAAACAGGCACAGATAGGTTGGACAGGGGCTTTTGAAAACCATGAGTTGTTTTCAATGCGAAGCAAAGGCAACATGGCTCCGCATGCCGGTTACGCTTTGATTGTGCGCCGACGCGGGTACCACAACGACACCACTGACACGACACCATTTATCGCGAGTATGGAGGACGACAAATGCCATCTTTTGACAGAATAGACCGCATCTCCCAGGAGGTGCACAAGGCCATCGACAGCATCATACGGGATGATCTGAACGATCCGCGCATCGGCGGGACCTGGTCCATCGTGCGCTGCGAGGTCACCCGCGATCTGCGCTACTGCAAGGTGCGGGTCAGCATCCTCGAGGCGGACAGGCGCAAGGATATGATGACGGCGCTGAAAAAAGCGTCGGGCTTCATCCGGCGGGAACTGGGTCGGCGGGTGGACCTGCGCTACGTGCCTGAGATACTGTTCGAGCTGGATACCAACATAGAATACGCCGCCCACATCAACCAGCTTTTGAAGGAGCACCACGTCGATGAGCCAGAGAGTGACGATTGAGCAGCTGGCCGACTGGCTGCGGAAGCGGGAGGACATCGCGCTGTTTGGCCACGTTTCGCCGGACGGGGACGCCACCGGGTCGACGCTGGCGCTTTGGCATGCCCTGCGCGCAATGGGCAAGCGCGCGGTGGTATGTCTGCCCGACGGCATACCGCTGCTGTACGCAATGCTTCCCGGCGCTGACAACATCGTGAATACCGAAGAACCGCTGCCCTTTGTGCCGCAGACCGCCCTGGCGGTGGATGTATCCGAGATCGAGCGGCTTGGGGACGCGGGCATGGCGCTGTTTCAGAGCTGCCCCGACCAGGCGGCGCTGGATCACCACTTTACGAATCCGGGTTTCGGTCAACTCTACATGCTGGACGGCGAGGCCGCCGCATCGGGCGAACTGGTCGTGGATTTGATCGAAGCGCTGGGCGTTCACCTGGACGAGGCCATGGCCGAATGCCTTTTCGTGGCGATTTCCACCGACAGCGGCCACTTCAACTATTCCAACACCCGGCCTCAGACGCTGCGCGCGGCGGCCCGCTGCCTGGAGGCCGGCGTGGACGTGGCGCGGATCACCGAAAGGCTCTATCGCACCCGGACGGTGGGGCGCACCAAGCTGCTGGGCGTCGTGCTGGCGGGGCTGGAGCTGTCCCCGGACGGCACGCTGAGCTGGGCGCGGCTGACCCAAAAGATGCTGCGCGACTGCCGCGCAGACAAGGAGGACAGCGAGGGCATCGTGAACTACCTGGTTGAAATGATGGGCGTGAAGGTCGCCGTGCTGGCGATGGAGCGGCCCGAGGGCACGAAGCTGTCGCTGCGCTCCAAGGAACCCTTCAACGTGGCGAAAAACGTGGCCGTCCCCCTGGGCGGCGGCGGACACGACTGCGCCGCCGGGGTGTCTATGAAGCTGCCCCTGGAGGAGGCGCTGCAAAAGACGCTGGCGATGGCCCGGGAGGCCCTCAACCGGAATGCGGAAACGGAATGATATGAACGGATTTTTGAACCTGAACAAGCCTGCGGGGCGAACATCGTCGGACGTGGTCGTCTTCGTGCGCAGGCGCCTGCCGAGGGACACGGCGGTGGGGCACGGCGGCACCCTCGACCCGGAAGCCTCCGGCGTGCTACCGGTGTGCGTCGGCTCCGCCACACGCCTGTTTGATTATATCATCGACAAGCAGAAGGTCTACGTGGCCCGCATCCGCCTGGGCCTGGAGACCGACACCCAGGACGCCACGGGGCGCGTCGTCGCGGAAAGACCGGTATGCGCCGGGGAGGCGGAAATTCGCGCCGTGCTGCCCCGGTTCACCGGGAACATCATGCAGGTTCCGCCCATGTATTCCGCGCTGAAGCGGGACGGCAAGCGCCTCTACCAGATGGCGCGCAGGGGCGAGGCAATCGCGCTGGAGCCCCGGCCCTGTCGGGTGGACGCCGTCGAATACCTGGGGGACGCGGGTGGCGACGTTCACGTCCTGAGGATCAGCTGCGGGAAGGGCGTCTACATCCGCACGCTCTGCCACGACATCGGCAGGGCGCTGGGCTGCGGGGCGCACATGCAATCGCTGGAAAGGGTGGCGGCGGGCATATTCCGCATCGAGGACGCGCTGTCGCCGGAGGCGGTGGAGGCGCTGGCCGCCGGGGGACGGCTCGAATCGGCCCTGATTCCGCTGGACGCGCCCCTTTCCCACCTGCCCGAGGTGCGGGTGGGGGAGCGCGCGCGCCACGCCGTGCTCAATGGCAATCCGCTCAGAGCCGCGTGGCTGGACCGTCCCGCGCCGGCGGCGGAGGCCGTGCGGGTCTACCTGAACGATGAATTTGCGGGCATCGGCGCGCCTCAGCCCAACGGGGACGTGAAATTTCGTGCCATGCTGTACAGACCGGGAGACAAAGCATGAAGGTCATTTACGACACGACTGAATTTACGGGAGACCGCGCCGTGGTGGCGCTGGGCATGTTCGACGGGGTGCACATCGGCCATCAGACGCTGATTCGCCGGGCGGTGGCGCTGGCCCGCGAGCTGGAGGCGCAGAGCGTGGTCTGTACCTTCGACCGGCATCCGCTGTCGGTGCTGTGCCCGGAGATGGCCCCGAAGGCGCTGCTGCCGCTGGATGAAAACCTGAAGAAATTTGAGCGCCTGGGCGCGGAATGGGCGCTGGTGCAGGCCTTTACCCCGGGATACGGCGCGACCGATGCGCTGGCGTTTCTGCGCTCGCTGGTCGCCGAGCTGCGCGTCAAGGCCATCGTGGTCGGCGAAAACTATTCCTTTGGCGCGAAGGGTCGCGGCAACGCGGCGCTGATCCGTCGGATGGCGGGGGAATTGGGCTACCGCGCCGAGATCGTGCCCCCGGTGATGGACGGCGATGTCGTCTGTTCATCCACCAGGATCCGGCAGCTGCTGGAGGCGGGGGAGACCGGACATGCCCGGCGGCTGCTGCGCATCGAGGCGGAGGGCGACGCCCTGTAACGGTTCTGTCCTGTAAGCCCCCCAATCCGCCTCCCTCTTCGAGGGAGGCGCAAATTATATGGCTGCTTATGGGCCGAATGGCCAGACCGGGGAGTTATCCGGGGGAAAAGGTAACCTATTTGGGTGCCGATCCAACAAAAAAAAGGCTCTTCACGGAGAGTTGTGGAATGAAAACTCCCACCGGCCTCTCTGCGTTCGGCCACCTCCCTCGGTGAGGGAGGCAGGATAACCGCCTTCGTTGCCTGAAGGCTCCCTCTTTGAGGGAGCTGGCATGCGCAGCATGACTGAGGGAGTTCCCCAATATTCCACAAGAAAACGTGAAGAACCAAAAAAATAAAAACAGCCCCTTGACTCTCCCACTGTGGCAGGCATTACAATCTACCTGAGCTCACAAGGAACCAGCGACAGGAGGTACCCCATGCTGAAAATCGGAGAATTTTCAAAGCTGTCCAGGGTCAGCGTCAGGATGCTTCGCCACTACGATGAGATCGGCCTTTTGAAGCCGGCTGAAATCGACCGCTTTACGGATTACCGGTATTACAGAGAGGATCAGCTCCCGACGGCGGGCCGCATCGCGGCGCTGAAGGACATGGGCTTTTCCCTCGCCGATATCGTCAAAATCCTGGCCATCTATGATGACCGCGAACAGATGGAGCGGTTCTTTTCCGCGCGACAGAGGGAATTGGAGGCCCTGTCGCAGGATACGGCGCGCAAGCTGACGATTCTGGACGCAGCCCGGAAGAGGCTGAGAAAGGAAGAGAGCATGAATTATAACGTTACGATCAAGACGATCCCCGAGCGCTACGCCGCAACCGTACAGATGACCCTTCCCCGCTACGAGGACGAAGGGATGATATGGGGCAAGATGGCGGAAGAGACCTGCCGGATGAACCTGGTGGAGGACGACCCCTGCCTCTGCGCGGTGACCTATCTCGACGGGGAATACAAGGAAGAAAACGTGGAGATGATGGCCTGGAAGACCGTGAAGGGCAGCTACCCTGACACGGCGCACGTGAAATTCCGCACCCTGCCGGAGGTGACCGTCGCAAGCTGCACCTATCAGGGAAGCTATACCCAGATCACGGAGGTCTACGCCGCCGTCATCGCGTGGATGGAGGCGAACGGCTACGCGCCCGCCGGGCCGATGTTCAACATCTACCACGTCAGCCCCCACGAAACGCAGAATCCCGATGAATTCGTGACTGAAATCTGTTATCCGGTGAAGAAAAGGTAGACGTCTGCAGAAGCGGCACAGCCGCAAACGCCCCGCATGCCCGCCCCGCGGCAGGACCGGGGCGTTTTCACGCCTGTCAGGAAATTCGCGTCTTCAGGCGCGTAGCTGCAACGAAGTTTCCGGTCATTTCTGCGTTCCCTGTCTTCCCGCGCAAAATCCGCAGATTTTGCGCGAAAGGCTCACGTATTTATGCGTGAGCCGCGTCAAATCGCACGAAAAACCTTTTCAAATGGCGAAGGCTGTGCTATAATTTTGTTATGGAGACACCGCACAGTGCGCATGGCGCATCGTTCAGGACGGGTTTCATATATAACCGCTGAATTTCAGCCGCCTGCAGTTTGCGATCGACTGAAATGCATACCGTTGCTGCACGACTCGATTATGCGTTGTTTCCTTATGATCGCGCTGGCATCGGGCTGAATCGTGAAAGGCTTCACATTCGATGCCGCAGGCGTATACGGAGGCGTGTGTATGGAAGACAACAGAATTTACGGCGAATACGACAGATACCTGTCGCCCCTGGATGTGTGGGCCATTGCCTTTGGCTGTACCATCGGGTGGGGCGCGTTTATGATGCCCGGGACGACCTTCCTGCCCGTGGCCGGTCCCCTGGGCACGGCCATCGCCATGGCCATAAGCGTGTTTATCATGCTGATTATCGGGGCCAATTTCTATTTCCTGATGCGGCACAGGCCGGGGACGGGCGGCGTATACGCCTACACAAAGGCGGCCTTTGACAGAGACCATGCCTTTTTGTGCGCCTGGTTTCTGTCCCTTTCTTACCTTACGATACTGTTTATGAACGCGACCTCGCTGTTCCTGGTCATCCGCATGGTATTTGGCAGGCGGCTGCAATACGGCTATTACTACTATAACATCGCCGGAAACCACATCTTCATGGGCGAGGTCGGCGCGTCCATCGTCGCCCTGGCCACCATCGGCCTGCTCTTCATCAACGCGAAGCCCCTGCTGCAGAAGCTGCAAACGATACTGGCCGTCATACTGCTGCTGGGCGTGGTGATCGTCGCGGCGGTATGCCTGCCCCGCATGAAGCTGGAGGGCCTGCAGGACGCCTTCGGCATAAGGGGCGTCAATCCGGCCTTCGGGATCTTTTCCATCGTCATGCTGGCGCCCTGGGCCTTCGTGGGCTTTGAGGTCATATCTTTGGAGACGGCACACTTCGATTTCAAGATTCAAAGGTCCCGGTGGATCATCATCGCCTCGATCGTTCTGAGCGGCATCGTCTACATCGCCCTGACGCTGGTCGGCGTCTGCGCGCGTCCGGACGACTATGCCTCGTGGCAGGCGTATATCGGAGATCTGGGCCGGTTGAACGGCGTGGACGCGGCCCCGACCTTTTATGCTGCAAAGTCGATTATGGGAAGCGCGGGGCTGCTGATCGTGGCCATCGCCGCCCTGGCCGCCATATTGACGGGCATGATGGCGGCCTATCGCGCCACGACCCGCGTGCTTTCCACGATGGCGGAGGACAACATATTGTCCGAAAAGTTTTCAAAGACCACCTACAGCATACTGTTCATCATGGTGGTCTCCATCGTGATCTCCATCTTTGGCAGAAACGCGTTGCAATGCTTTATGGAATTGACCTCCCTGGGGGCCATCATTGCCTTCGGCTATACCTCTGTTTCCACCTGGAGGATCGCGCGAAAAATCGGCAACCGCAGGTTTGTAATGCTGGGCGCGTTGGGAACGGTCATATCTGTGGCCTTTATCGTCGTCCAACTGATTCCTGGGCTCACGGCGGTGGAAACCATGGGCTCGGACGCCTTCCTGATACTGGCGATATGGTGCCTGCTGGGCTTCCTGTTTTACCTTCGAAC
Source organism: uncultured Eubacteriales bacterium (assembly GCA_902778995.1). Lineage (GTDB taxonomy): Bacteria > Bacillota > Clostridia > Christensenellales > Aristaeellaceae > UBA2862. The sequence continues at coordinate 16,255 of CACYZW010000003.1, read as the reverse complement.
CGTGGTGCGCTCCAGCGCGACGGCGAACATGGGCGCGTCGGCGTCCGGAGCGGTGCTGTTCGCCCTGCTGCTCTATTCGTCGGTGATGTGGCTCGCCAAGCGGCTGATGGCCGCCGAAAGCGTCTACGCCGTCCGTTCGACGCTCAAGCTGGAAGGGTCGATCATGCTGGCGGTCATCTTTATCGGCCTCGGGGTCATGATCCATATCCAGCGGCTGGTGCGCAGAAATCACGACGCCTTGAGGCGGCAAAGCATTGAACAGGCAAAGCCGTTGGATTCCGACGGCGCAGACCGCTGACAAAGCGCCCGCAAACACAGAAAACCCTTCCGCGAAATCGAAGTCGGAAGGGTTTTCTGCTTGCCGTGTCGCCGGGACAGGCAAAATGCGATCACTTGCGTGTTTGCGCAATCGAGGGTTTTGCGGGCAACAGGCGGCTGAAATCCAGCCGTTCATGTGCTGCAAGCATTGTGCGGCGTTTCCATCATGAAACGACGGGGCGCGGCGATTCACAGTGAATCGCCGCGCCCCTTGAATCATCTGTCAACGGGTCGCCGTTGTCGGGATCGATCTTTTCAACCGACTGTCGCTCAGGCCGCGGGGCTTGCGTCAGCGGCGCCGCTCATGACAGGCTGGTGAGGGCGCTGATTTCATCGGGCATCAGCTTGCCGGCGCTGGTCAACAGATTGCCCATGCCGTTGAGCATGAAGTCCGTGACGATGCCGCCGGTGACATTCTCAGCGTTCTCGCCGGTCAGGTCGGACAGCGTCACGACGGTCTTGCCCTCGCCGTCGGCGGACAGGGTCAGTTCGCCGCTCTTTACGATGGTGGTGTGGTTGGTGAACGCGGGGTTCGCGTCGTCCATCAGGTAGAGATAGCTGTCCACGACAGTGCCGCTTTCCTGGTTGTCGCACACGCTGGCCATGCCGAAGTACAGGCCGTTGAAATCGAAGTCAGAGCGGAAGCTGCCGCCGTTCTCGGTGGGATCCACGGTGCAGCCGATGTTCAGGCCCGCGGTGAGGAACTGGGCGACGATGCGCACCTTCTTGCCCTCAACCAGTACGTCGCCGATGGTAGCGGCTTCTTCGCTGCCGGGAAGGGTCACGGAGAACACTACGTCGGTGGTATCGCCCTGGTTGCCCTGCTCGTCGATGGTCATATAGGCGTCCACAGCCACGGTGGGCAGGGTCGCAGGATCCACGGGGGTATCGTTGACTTCCGGCGCTTCGATGTTCACGCCCATGCCCTTCAGGGTTTCGAGGGTGGACTTGACGGCCTCGTCGTTGAACAGGTCGGTGGTCATCTTGTTGGAGGCGTCGATGATGGCGGCCAGATCCACGTTGATGGGCACCTTGACATTGTAGCTGATGCCGTCCAGCACAAAATCGCCCTGCTCGGGCTGGCCCGGGGTGACGGACTTGACGCAGGTGTCGATAAAGGCATTCGAGTAGCCGGTGATGGCCTGGGTGAGTGCCTCGGTATCCAGCGCCTGGAAGTCCTCGGCCTGCTGGGCCATGGCCAAAAGTATCTGGCCGATCTCTTCCGTGGATATGCTGAAGGTGTAGTTGGGCAGCAGGCTGGTGGCAGCCAGCAGGCCGTTCTCGGTGAACTGGCTGACCATGGAGAACAGGCTGGTGCCCTTCACCAGCTCCTCATACTGGAAGCCGTTGGGGGCGATGACGACCTTCTCGGACGTCTCGGAGACGATGCTGGCCACGGTATCGACGATGGAGAGGGTGTACTCGTCGAGACCCATCTGGGTCAGCGCGTTCTTCAGAACTTCCCGATCCACATCGTTTTCGGATTGTACGGTCATGCCCTGGAAGGCGGGAAAAGTGGTCGCCTCTGCCAGAGCCGCTGTGCTGGTCAGCGCCAGCATCAATGCCAGCAGGAGAGCAAGCATTTTCTTCATGTTCGGTTTTCCTCCTTGAATGAATTATGGGTATATTAAACCAAGTGAATTATATCATAAAGCGCCCTGCGGGACAAGGCTGTTTTCAAAAATGACATTCAATTGACGGATTTTGGCAAAAAACTGACATTCAGCCGCATTTTGTTGCCTCTGAAACGTTGGCAGGCTGCGAAAAATCTGCTATAATAGATGGCGAAACCCACGGTATACAGCGACCCGACCCCGCCTTTGAGGTTGAAAGAGGAGGCTTTTAAGGTGGAAAACATCCCCGTCGTCAAGCAAAGGGATCTGAGCTTTACCCAGAACCGTGAGCTGAGCTGGCTGAAATTCAACGAGCGGGTATTGGCCCAGGCCATCGACCCCAGCCTGCCGCTGATGGAGCGGCTGCGCTTCGTTTCGATATTTACCAGCAATCTTGACGAATTTTTTATGGTGCGCGTGGGCAGCCTGATCGACATGGACATGCTGGCCCCGGACGAAAAGGACAATAAATCGGGCATGACGGCCCGGCAGCAGGTCAGCGCCATCTGCGTGGCGGTCACACCGCTGATTCAGCGCCGGGACGAAATCTACCACACCCTGATGGACGAGCTGGACAACGCCGGGGTGACGGAGGTGAGCTACGATACGCTGACCGCCGCCCAGAAGGTATACGTCCAGGAATATTATAAGGAAAATATCCGACCGCTGCTCTCGCCCCAGGTGATAGATCGCAGCCATCCCTTTCCCCATTTGAAGAACAAGGCGCTGTACGCCGCCGCGCTTTTGACGCTCAGCAGCGGCAAGCCCCAGGGCAAGCAGAGCCAGGGCAAGCAGACGGGGAGCAAGCAGGCTGTCGCGGGGAAGCAGCAAGCGGTGCTCGGCATTGTGGACGTGCCACCGACGCTGCCCCGGATCATCATGCTGCCGGGCGGCGACGCGCGCTATATCCGCACCGAGGCCGTGATCGCCGCGCACATCAGGAAGATATTCAAGATCTACGACGTGGGGGAGCAGGCGGTGATCTCCATCACTCGCAACGCCGACATCAGCCTGAGCGAGGAGCAATTCGACGACGAAAACCCGGATTTCCTGAACTTTATGCGCGGGCTGCTCAAAAAACGGGACAGGCTGGCCCCGGTGCGGCTGGAGCTGGAGGGCAAGGCCCCCCGGCTGGCCAAGCGGCTGTGCGAATTCCTGAAGCTGGACGCGGAACGGGTGTTCAGCTGTGCCTGCCCGCTGGTGCTGGACTATGTGGACAGCATCGAGAAGGTTCCCAGGACGCTGTTCAACGCCCCTCATGTGCCGGTATACCCGGATTACCTGAATCCCGACCAACCCGTATGGGAGCAGATCGAGCAGCGCGACGTGCTGCTGTTCTATCCCTACCAGAGCATGCAGCCCTTCCTGGATCTGCTGCGCCAGAGCGCCAGGGACCCGAACGTGGTTTCCATCAAGATCACGATCTACCGCCTTGCCCGCAATTCCGCCATCGCCAAGGCGCTGTGCGCCGCCGCCGAGAACGGCAAGGAGGTGACGGTGCTGATGGAGCTGCGGGCCCGCTTCGACGAGCAGAACAACATCGACTGGTCCATGGAGCTGGAGGAGGCGGGCTGCCGCATCATCTATGGGCCCGAAAATTTGAAGTGCCACGCCAAGCTGTGCCTGATCACCCGGCGGGAGCGGGGCGGCCTGGGCTACGTCGCCCAGGTGGGCACGGGCAATTACAACGAAAAGACCAGCACGCTGTACACCGATTTCTGCATGATGACCACGGACCCCATCATCACCCGGGACGCGGTGAACTTCTTTGAAAACATGCTCATCGGCAACAGCGCCGGGGAATATGAAAAGCTGCTGGTGGCGCCCTACGCCATGAAGAACCGCATCATGGAGATGATCGACGAACAGATCGCCCGGGGCGCCCAGGGGCGCATCCGGGTGAAGGCCAACTCCATCACGGACCGGGAGCTGATCGACAAGCTCAGCGAAGCCAGCTGCGCCGGGGTCAGGGTGGACCTGATCATCCGGGGCATATGCTGCCTGCTGCCCGGCGTGCCCGGCAAGACCGAGAACATCAACGTGATCTCGGTGGTGGGCCGCTTCCTGGAGCACAGCCGCATCTACGCCTTTGGCGACGGGGCGGAGATGAAGCTGTACCTGTCCTCGGCCGACTTCATGACCCGCAACCAGGACCGGCGCGTGGAGGTGGGCGGGCCGGTGCGCTCGCCGGAGATGAAGCAGTTCCTGGAGGCGTATTTGAACCTGCTGCTCTCAGACAATACCCGGGCCTGGCGGCAGGACGCGGAGGGCATCTATACCCGGCTGCGCCCCGACGGCGCGGAGCCCATCGACGTTCAGGCCTGGTATCTGTCCCATCCGATAGAGTTCGCCAGGTCCGTCCAGCCCAAGGCGAGCCTGAAGGATCGGGTCAGGGGGCTGCTGAAGAGAAGACAATCGACCGAAGGCAAATCAGAAAGGAAGCGTTGAACCATGAAGAATCATTTTGAAAAATTCAGCAAGAACAACATACTGCTGTCCATCGTAATGCTCATTTTGGGGCTGCTGCTGGTCATCTGGCCCGGAACGACGCTGGAGGTGGCGGCGAAGATACTGGGTGTCGCGCTGCTGGTGGGCGCGGTGATATCCTTCGTCAGCTGGTTCAGGGACCGCCACCAGTCGGGCGGCGACTATACCACGCTGGCCATCGGCATACTGTGCCTGATCATGGGCGTGGTGGTGTTTGTCGCGCCGAGGGGCGTCATATCGCTGCTGCCCAAGATCGTCGGCGCAGCCATCGTCGTCAACGGCGTGCTGAACCTGGCCCAGGCGCTGGAAATGCGCAAAATGGGCGGCATGAACTGGGTGGGCCCGGTGGTGCTGGCAGCGCTGACCGTCGTGGCGGGGCTGTTCCTGATCTTCTTCGCCTTCAGCGCGATGAAGGTGGCGGTCATGGTGATCGGCGGGATCATCGCCTACAACGGCCTGTCGAACCTGCTGATCGAGCGGAGATATCGTCAGGCAGGAAAATAGGGACAGAGCGTCTTTTGCAGAGGGGCGCGCCGGAGCGCGCCCTGATTTTAATTTTACGAGGTAAGCCATGAACAGAAAGGAAATTGCCGAGATTCGCCGTCGGCTCAATCCGGACAAAAACGCCGTCAGCTGCGTCCGGGGCTGCTATGTCAACGGGAAGCGGGAGGTCGTCGCGGCCTTCAACGTGCCGATGCTGTCCCTGCCGATGGAGGAGCAGGAGAAGTACCTGGCCATATTCAAGCGCACGCTGGCGGGCGTTCCGGGACGAAACCTGATCGACATCGAATTCCGGCCCGACCAGGTGATGGAGGACGAAGCCCACCAGCTGCTGATGGGGCTGCGCAATACCGCCCTCACCGTGGACGCGGGGGCGGAAAAGCTGTGCCGGAAAATCATCGAAAACCTGGAGCTCGAGGGCAATTATCTGATATTGATGATGCACGACGCCTACGATTTGCCCTTCCGCCACGCCGATGAAAACAAGGTCGACGTGATTTCCGAGGAGGTTTTCAACTACATACTGGTCAGCGTCTGCCCGGTGAAGCTGACCAAGCCCGCGCTGAGCTATTTCAGCGAGGACAACGCCTTCCACAGCCGGGAGCTGGAATGGGTGGTCTCCGCGCCGGAGCTGGGCTTCATGTTCCCCGCCTTCGACGATCGGGCGGCGAACATCTATGGCGCGCTCTACTTCACCCGGGATGCCGCCGATACCCACGACGCCTTCGTGGACGCCGTGTTCCACTGCGACGCCCCGATGCCCGCCGTCGAGCAGCGCGAGGTGTTCCAGGCGGTGCTGGAGGATACGCTGGACGAGGATTTGAGCTTCGAGGTGGCGCAAACCGTTCACGAATCGCTTCGGGACATGATCCGGGAGCACGACCAGGACAAGGTTCCGGAGCCGCTGGTCATCTCCCGGCGGGAGGTGTCCGGCATGCTGCAGGCCTGCGGCGTGCCCGAGGAAAAGGTGACGGCCTTCGAGGAGAAGTTCGACGCCGAATTCGGCCAGAATATGAGCCTGAACGCCGTGAACATCGCCCAGCCGAAGAAGTTCGAGGTGCGCACCCCGGACGTGGTGGTGCAGGTCAACCCTGAGCGCAGCGACCTGATCGAGACCCGCGTGATCGACGGCCAGCGCTACATACTCATCCGCGCCGAGGAGGGCGTGGAGGTCAACGGCGTGAGCATCGCCATCGCCGGTGCGGAGGACGGGAGCGAAGCCCCGTTTTGAGCGGCCGTTGGGCGATTCTAACAACTCTTTTTTGACGGTTTATGAAACCTGCTTCTCTTGACGCAGCCTGCGCTTCAATGTTATAATGGGCCGTGATTTGACGCGACGGAAACGGGGGGAAGGCCGATGGACCTGGACGCGCTGGGAAGATGGCTGGGCTGGCTGCTGATGGCCGGATATGCCGCGCTGACCCTTACGGAGCTGCCGCGTTATTTCAAATCCGCGTTGGGCCCGATTGCCGAAGCGACGCCCGTCGCGCAGGCGCCCGTAACCTGGCGCAGGCTGCTATGCGAGCTCCTGATTGCCTTTATCGCGTCCAGGCTGCTGGTGGTGCTGGTATGCGCGACGGGCTGTTGGATACAGACGAAGGATCTTTCCGGATTTTTCGGCGCGCTCTGGGAAAACCTGTTTCCCTGGGATGCCCACCACTATCTCGACATCATCGATAACGGCTACGTCGCCACCGGCGAGGCGCGGCTGTTCATCGTGTTCTTCCCGTTTTATCCCATGGTATGCCGGTGCCTGACGCTGATGACGGGCATCTCCGCCACGGCTGCGGCGCTGATCGTGTCGAATGCGGCGCTGCTGGGCGGCGGGGCTGTGATGTACCGGCTGGCGGAGATCGACGGCGGCGCGACGCAGGGGCGCAGGGCCATGCTGCTGTTGATGTTCTGCCCGATGACCTATTTCTTTTCCATCGCTTATTCTGAATCAACGTTCCTGCTGGTGACGCTGCTGGCGGTGTATTTCTCGCGGAAGCGGCGGTTCGGCCTGGCGGTGCTGTTCGGGGCGCTGGCCTCGGGCGCGCGATTGTTGGGCATGGCCACGGCCATTCCCATATTCTGGGAGCTGCTGCGGAGCCAGCGGGAGCGGCATGACGATGGCAAAGGGCCGGTCACGGGCGGGGAATATGCCCGCTGGATCGCCGTGAGCCTTCTGAAGGTATTGCCGGTCAGCCTGGGCTTTCTGGGCTATCTGAGCCTCAACTGGCACCTGTTCGGCAGCGCCACCCATTTCATGGTGTTCCAGAGGGAGCACTGGTACCAGGAATTCGGACACCTGGGCAACACCTTCCAATACTGCCTGTACAATTCGGTGGATTACGACGATTTCCTCTATCAGCTGGGCGTGTGGCGGCCCCAGGTGCTGCTGCTCGTCGCCGTGCCGCTGCTGATATGGTGGCGCAGGAAGCGCGCGCGGCCGGGGGACGTGGCCTACGCGCTGGTGTACCATTACGTGTCCTTCGCCCCCACCTGGCTGCTCAGCGGGCCGCGCTACGCCTCCTGCAACTACGCGCTGTACCCGATGCTTGCGGGGATACCGAAGCGGCGCTGGGGCTTTGCGGTCATGCTGGCGCTGGAGTGCGCCGCCCTGGCCTACATGACCTGGATCGGGCTGTGGCTGGGTAAGGTGTATTGAGCTTGCGGCTTCGCATTGCCGTTCGAAGGGAACGGGGCCCATTCGGGACAATCCCGTGCCTGATCGCAGAGACAATCTGGCCGCAGGGACGGCGTACATGCCTCCTTCCCCGACTGGAAACGGAAACCCTGAGCCGTAACCCATTGAGAATGAGAAATTGAGATCGAGAATGAAAGGCTAATGATTATGGACTGGATGGAGTATACGATACTGACGACCACGGAGGCGTCGGAGCTGATTTCGCAGATTCTGCTGGACGCGGGCAGCACGGGCACGATGATCGAGGACAAAAACGACGTGGCCGCGAACCAGCGCCCAGAGGGGCAGTGGGACATCATCGACGAGGCCATCGCCCAGCGCATCGGCGACGACGTGAAGGTGACGGGGTACTTCGAGGCGGACGACAAGCTGCCGGACCGCGTCGCCTTCATCGAAAGCGAGCTGCGCCGCCTGCGGGGAATGACCCTTGGCATGGATCTGGGCAAGCTGGAGGTCCTGCGCCACGACGTGGCCGAGCAGGATTGGACCGAGAGTTGGAAGGCCGCCTTCCGGCCCTTCCGCCTTGGGGCCCACATGGTCGTGCGGCCCAGCTGGGAGAAGGCGGATCTCCGGCCGGGGGACCATGAAATCGAGATCGACCCCGGCATGGCCTTCGGCACCGGCACCCACGAGACCACGGGCCTGTGCGTGGAGCTGGTGGAAAAGTACGTGAAGCCCGGCGACCGGGTGATCGACATCGGCACCGGCACCGGCATACTGGCCATCGCGGCGGCGCACATGGGGGCCAAACCCGTGCTGGCCACCGACCTGGACGCCGTGGCCGTGCGCGTGGCGGCGGAGAACGTGAAGATCAACGGCTTCGAGGACGTGATCGACGTGCGCTGCGGCGACCTTCTGGAGGTAGTCGAGGAATCCGGCGACGTGGTCATCGCCAACATCATCTCCGACGTCATCATCATGCTGGCCCAGCCGGTGCGCCAGCGCATCGTGGACGGCGGGCTGTTCATCTGCTCGGGCATTTCCGTCGAGCGCCGGGACGACGTGCTCCGGGCGCTGGCCGAGGCCCGCTTCGAGGTGATCGACGCGCCGATTCGGGGCGAGTGGTGCGCGATGGCGGCGCGGAAGCGCTGATATGCCGCGCCCGACAGAGCACAATAATATGAAAATTCGACGGTCTTATCAAGCGTGAGGGAGCGACCATGCACAGCTTTTATGTTGATTCGCCGGCGAACGGCGTCGCCTCGCTGCCGCCGGAGGAAGCGAAGCACGCGCTGAAGGTGCTGCGGCTTGGCGTTGGGGACGCGGTCTGCGCCATGGACGGCGCGGGCGGGCGCTGGAAGGGCGAAATCGCGGAAATCGACGGCACCCGCGTGTCGGTGCGGCTGTCGGAGCCACTGCCCGACAACGAAGCCCCGGTGCGCGTGACCGTCTACGAGGGCTTGCCCAAGGCGGACAAGCTGGATTTCATCGCCCAGAAGCTGACAGAGGTGGGCGCGGCGGCGCTGGTGCCCGTGCGGATGTCGCGCTGTGTGGCGAAGCTGGACGGCAGGGACGGCGAAAAGCGCCGGGAGCGCCTGGAGAAGATCGCCCGGGAGGCCGCCAAGCAGTGCGGCAGGGGCGTCCCCCTGAGCGTCGCGGCCCCGATGGACTGGCAAAGCGCGGTTCGGGCGATGGCCGGCCACGACCTGCTGCTGGTTCCCTGGGAGGAAGCGCGGGAGACGCGATTGAAGGACGTCCGGGAAATGAAGCCCGACGCCCGGGACATCGGCATCGTGATCGGCCCCGAGGGCGGCATCGCCCCCGAGGAAATCGACGCCATAGCCGCCGTCGGCGGCCGCTGCGTCACCCTCGGCCCCCGCATACTGCGCACGGAGACCGCCGCGGTGGTTTCGGCGGCGCTGGCGATGCAGCTGTGGGGAGACCTATAGAAATGGGGAATTGGGAATGGCCAGGACGATCGCGACTTATACCCTTGGCTGCAAGGTGAACCAGTACGATACCGAAGCCATGCTGGAACGGTTTGAGGCTGCGGGGTACCGCGCCGTGGGATTTCAGGACGATGCGGACGTCTACCTGATCAACACCTGCACCGTCACCGGTACCGGCGACCAGAAGTCGCTCAAAACCGTCCGCCGGGTGGCCCGGGAGCACCCGGACTGCGCCATCGTGGTGTGCGGCTGTCTGGCGCAGCGGGAGGCCGCGCATCTCGCCGGCATGGACAACGTGGCGCTGGTGCTGGGCGCGCAGCGCCGGGGCGAGGTTGTGGCGCTGCTGGAATCGGCGCTGGCCGAGGGGCGGACGATCAACGCCGTGGAGCCGTTGAAGGGCGCGGGCTTTGAGAGCCTGTTCGTCTCCCGGCACGAGGGCAGGACCCGGGCCACCATGAAGATTCAGGAGGGGTGCGACCGATGGTGCAGCTATTGCATCATCCCCAGCGTGCGCGGGCCTGTGCGCTCCATGCCCCTTGCGGACGTGGCGGCGGAGGCCGCGCGATTGGGCAGGGCCGGATATCGGGAGATCGTGGTGACGGGCATCCACCTGGCCAGCTATGGCCGGGGGACGGCGGCCACGCTGCTGGACGCCGTGCGCGCCGTGCACGACGCGCCGGGGGTGCGCCGGGTGCGCCTGGGCTCGCTGGAGCCGGTGACCGTGACTGAGGAGTTCGCCCGCGCCGTCTCCGGCCTGCCGGGGCTGATGCGCCAGTTTCACCTGTCGCTGCAATCCGGCAGCGCGGGGGTGCTGAAACGGATGCGCCGCCGCTATACCCCGGAGGAATACCTCGCCGCAGTGGATACGCTCAGGCGGCATATGCCCGACTGCGCCGTGACCACCGACGTGATCGCAGGCTTTCCCGGCGAGACGGAAGCGGAATTCGAGGAGACGCTGGCCTTCGTCCGGAAGGCGAAGCTGTCGCGCATCCACGTGTTTCCCTATTCCCGGCGCAAGGGCACCGTCGCCGACGAAATGCCGGATCAGGTGGACGAGACCCTCAAGCATGCCCGCGCAAAAAAACTGATCGAGGTCGGGAACCAACTGGAGCGGGCCTTCGTCCAAGGACTGGTGGGTTCCAGCCAGCAGGTGCTGTTCGAGCAGGCTGCGGGCGCGGGGCTGAGCGAGGGCTACACCGGCCAGTACGTGCGCGTGCGGGCGGAAGCCCGGCCGGGCGAGCTGTGCCGGGTGCGCATCGACGGCGCGGAGGGCACGCTGGCCCACGGGACCGTCATCGAAAGAGAACAGGAGGAAAAATGATGAGCGACTGTCTGTTTTGCAAGATTATCGCGGGTGAAATTCCCGGCAAAACCGTATTTGAAAACGACAAGGTGTACGCCTTCAGGGACATCAATCCCCAGGCTCCGGTGCATGTGCTGATCGTGCCCAGGAAGCACATGGACAACATCCTCGAATGCGACGCCGAGACCGCCGCAGCGCTGACCGACGCCGTTCAGAGGATCGCCGAAAGCGAGGGCGTGGACAAGACCGGCTTCCGGGTTGTCAGCAACTGCGGCAAGCACGGGGCGCAGTCGGTCAATCACCTGCACATCCATCTGATGGGCGGCAAGCAGCTGCCCGAGCGGATGGGATAGGCTTTTTCCATGGGAAACCGGGAACGGGAACGTCTGATAATGCCGTTTCCCCGTTTCTCGGTGCAAAACGTATATACCAGGGGCATAGCGCAAGGGAAAGTCCAAAAAGTTGGGCAAATCGTCGACGTATTTTCAAAGTTTTGTGAAATTATTGGATTTGTCACTTTCAAGGGTTGACGAGTACACGCGCTATGCGGTATAATAACCTTTGTGGCGGACCCCATGCTACATTGGCTATGCCATTTAAACGCGAGGGGAGGGAAAGCACATGTCCGAGGTACGCATTCGGGAAAATGAATCATTGCGGAAAAGGGAACATTACGAAAAGCCCAGCGTAAAGCGTAAAAAGAAGGCTGAAGCTGCTCGTAAGCGCAAATATTAAACCAATGAAAGCCCCTCTGGTTCCCCGGAGGGGCTGTTTTCAATCCTTTGAAGACAGCCGATGATTCTTATTTGGGATTTCCTATTTGTTCAGTTCTCCACGAGAAAGCGCCCTCAGTCCGGGAGCCTGTAAGAAGCAAGTACACCCCAAAGCCCCCGTTTCACAGGGAAGCGGCCCGCGCGGCGGGCCGGAGGGCGCACAGGACCGAATGGTTACGGAATTTCATACATTTGCGTTGAAGTGCAATAATCCGCAGTCATTGGAAGCGATTTTCCAGTTTTTAATTTGTGAACCCTACATAATTTTACGGAGAACAGAATATGCATTATAAAATGCTGCTCTGGCCTCATGCCAACGCGCGCTATCAAAGCGAAGCGGTGAAGCTGGCTATGGCGGAGCTTGAAATGATGCTGGCGCGGCTCGCTCCCGGCGCTGAAATCGCTACGGATGAGCGCCTTGGCATGCCATGCCTGGATTTGCGTTCGGAGGCGGCTCTGGACGCCGCCGCCGTCGAAGCGCTGCGCCGCCATTCGCTGCTGTACGGTCTGTTTGAGGATCGGGACGGGCTGCTCATGCCGATTGCCGGGCGCGCGGACGCCGCAGTGGGCCGGGATCTGCCCGCGATTCTGAAATACAAGGGCAAGACGAACGAGATGTTCCTGCAGCTGCTGGTCAACGTTGCGCTGTACGCGAGCGCCTTTTGGCGGGAGCGCGGCAGCCTTGCCATGCTCGATCCCATGTGCGGCAGGGCCACCGGGCTGTTTGTGGCGGCCAACTACGGTTGGGACGCCGTGGGCGCGGACGTGGACAGGAACGATCTCAGGGAGGCCGAGCAATATTTCAGGCGCTACCTGGAATATCACCGCTTCAAGCATAACGTCGCCCGCCTGTCGCGTACCCTGAGACAGGGCGGCAGCGCGTCGGAATGTCGGTTTGAATATGCGCGGGAGGCGCGCGACGCGCGGCGGACGCTGAGCCTCGTATGCCTGGACGCTGCCGGAACAGGCGGCGCCCTGGGGCGCAACGCCTTTCACATCGTCGCCTGCGACCTGCCCTATGGCGTGCGTCACGACGCCCAGCTGGGCCGGGGCGCGCGTTCGAAGGGCAACTGGCTGGAGGCGCTGCTGGAAAGGGCGCTGCCCGACTGGCGGGCGGCGTTGAAGCCCGGCGGCGCGATGGCCCTTTCCTTCAACGCCCAGAACATGAAGCTTGATCGCGTGCGCGCGCTGATGGCGGGGGCCGGGCTGGAGGTATTGGAGGGGGGCGCGTATGACGGATTCGCGCATTGGGTCGAGCAGGCCATCACCCGGGATATTGCCATTTGCAGAAAGCCACGGTAACGCACATCCAAACATCCCATCGGAGGTAACCTATGGATTATCAATCCCTGAACCAAAAGACAGTCGTTGAGCTGCGGGGCATCGCCAAGGAAATGGGCGTTCGGATTCCGGCGGGCACCAACAAGAGCACGTTGATCAATATGCTGATGGAGGCGGATCAGGCCCGTCAGGCGACCGCGCCCGGGCAGGGCGGCGAAGCGCCCAAACCCGAAAAAGGCAGGGGAAGGGGCAGGCGATCCGCCGGCGAAGCCGCTGAAAAGCCTGCGCCGCGCAGGACCGGTGCGCGGGGCCGGAAGCCCGCGCCCACGGCGTCGGCGCCGGAGGCCAAGGGCGAAGCGGCTCCTGCCGTACCCGCGCCCGCCGCAACGGAGCCGGTGCGAAAGGACGCAGCGCCCGAGGTCCCCGCGCCTGCGGCAGCCGGGCATGACGGAAAGCCCGCCTCCGCCGCGCAGCCCCAGAAGGCTCCGGCGGAAAGGGCGGCTTCGGAACAGAAGATCCCGCCCCATACCGTTGAAACCCCGGATGCGCAGGCGGCGAAGCCGGCGGCACAGGGCGCCCAGCCGAAGGCCGCCGACGTGGTGCAGGAAAACAGCGCCGACGCCCGGTCCGGCCTTCGGAACAGGATGGCGAGCCCGTCGAGGGTGAGTCCCAGGGCGATGGGAGAACCCCCGCAGCGGCAAAACAGGTTTCAGAACTGGAACGCCGGGCGGACGACCCAGGGCGACGCCAGGCCCCAGCGCATACTGCCGTCCGGCGCGGGCAGCGTTCCCCGCCCGGTAAATCCGCGCTACGGCAGGCCGGGGGACGCCCGTCCCGCCGGCCAGGCGTGGGAAAACCGGGACTTTCAGCGCCGCACCCAGCAGCCGCCGGCAGCCCAGCCGGAGAACGGCCAGGGCGTGGAGCAGGCGGAGCGCCAGCGCCCCGAGGGCTATTACAACGCCGAGCTGAAGACATCCAACCCCGCCGTGCCGGAAATGCTGGCCTCGGGCGAGTGCGGCGACGGCGCGGGCGTGCTGGAGCTGCAGCCCGACGGCTACGGCTTCCTGAGGGCGGAGAACTGCCTGCCCGGGCCGAACGACGTGTACATATCCATCGCCCAGATTCGCCGCTTCAATCTGCGCAGCGGCGACCATGTGGTCGGCAAGACCCGCGCCCAGCGGGATGGCGACCGCTACAGCGCCATGATGTACATCACCGAGGTGAACGGCGAGAGCCCTGAAAAGGCCGCCGAGCGCCCCCGGTTCGAGGATCTGGTGCCCATCTACCCCGACCAGCGGCTCAGGCTCGAGCCGCCGGAGGGCAAGGGCGACCTGTCCCTGCGGCTGATCGACATGCTCGCGCCCATCGGCAAGGGACAGAGGGGCATGATCGTCTCTCAGCCCAAGGCGGGCAAGACGACGCTGCTGAAGAAGGTGGCCAACGCCATCACCGCCCAGTACCCCGACGTGCATCTGATCGTGCTGCTGATCGACGAGCGGCCCGAGGAGGTCACGGATATGCAGCGCTCCATCAAGGGCGAGGTGATCTATTCCACCTTCGACGAGGAACCCGACCACCACACCCGCGTCTCCGAGATGGTGCTGGCCAGGGCGCAGCGGCTGGTGGAGATGGGCAGGGACGTGGTGGTGCTGATGGATTCCATCACCCGGCTGGCCCGGGCCTACAACCTGACCATCACGCCCACGGGCCGGTCCCTCTCCGGCGGCCTGGACCCGGGGGCCCTGTTCAAGCCCAAGCGCTTCTTCGGCGCGGCCAGGAACATCGAAAACGGCGGCAGTCTCACCATCATCGCCACGGCCCTGGTGGAGACGGGCAGCCGCATGGACGACATCATCTTCGAGGAATTCAAGGGCACCGGCAACATGGAGCTGCACCTGGACCGCAAGCTCTCCGACCGCCGGGTGTTCCCGGCCATCGACCTGCTGAAGTCGGGCACGCGGCGCGAGGAGCTGCTGCTCAACGAGGACGAGATCAACGGCGAATACCAGGTGCGCAGGATGCTCGGCGGCAGACAGCAGGAGATGTACGAGCAGCTGATCGACCTGATGAGCAAGACCGCCAGCAATGCCGAATTCTTCAGCAAACTGAAGGGGTGGCTGGCCGTGTATGAAAAGGAAGGGTATTCGCTGGGGAAGTGAAATAAAGCGGTAAGAGGGAACAGCCAGTTGCCGCGGCGGCAACCTGCCGCTGCGGCGCTACCGGGGACGGATCCGGCATGTGCCCAATCTTGACGCCCCTTTGACGATACTATTAACAACTGTGACATTCGCTTGTAATCCTACCTTGTCGGCAGTATAATTGTGCGGTAATAACATATTTTTTTACAGAACAAGGAGGAGAATTGGAATGAGCAAGAAGCTGATTGCGGAGGCCATCGGCACGGCGACGCTGGTGATCCTGGGCTGCGGCACGGCGATGCTGGTGGGCTGCGACGCCGCGGCGGGCGGCGGGTACATACTCACGGCGCTGGCCTTCGGCCTGACCATCGTGGCGATGGCCTATTCCATCGGCAACATCTCGGGCTGCCACATCAACCCAGCGGTGTCCCTGGGCGTGATGCTCAGCGGCGACATGAACCTGGGTGAGTTCATCAGCTATGTGATCGCCCAGTGCGTGGGCGCGATCTGCGGCACGGCGGTGCTGGCGGCCATCTTCGGCCTGGGTCACGTCACCGACATGACCGGGGGCTTCGGCTCGAACGGACTGGCGGGCGTGGGCGGCAACGTGCTGGCGGGCCTGCTGGTGGAGATCGTGCTGACCTTCATCTTCGTCACCGCAATACTGGGCGTCACCAGCAGAAAGGCCAAGCACGGCAGCTTCGGCGGCCTGGTGATCGGGCTTACGCTGGTTGTGGTGCACATCCTGGGCATCGGCCTGACGGGCACCTCCGTCAACCCCGCCCGCAGCCTCGGCCCCGCGCTGTTCGCGGCCTTCAGCGGCAACTTCGCGCCCCTGGCCTGCCTGTGGGTGTTCATCGTGGGTCCCTTCGTGGGCGCGGCGCTGGCGGCGTTCGCCTACAATTTCCTGGAGGGCAGGTAACGGCCCGTTGTCTGCACAAGCGCCTCCGGCAGTTTTGCCGGGGGCGCTTGTTTTTTTGGAATATATATATTATTGATAACCGATAACGTTTTATAGCAAATAATGAGAAGAAAAAATGTAAAAAACAGTAGACAACGCTTTAGGGATGTGCTATAATATTATGTGTTGGTTGATGGGCTGTAATTTTTGTGAAGCTGGATTGTGTGGCACACAATCCCTTCTCCAGGCGCATTGGCCCTATGAACGGATGCAAGGCCGCGCGCGGCCTGCACAATATATTCAAAGGAGTGTATCCGATTATGAAGAAGATTCTGGCATTGGTACTCTGCGCGATGCTGGCT
>CACYZW010000002.1 GCA_902778995.1 uncultured Eubacteriales bacterium | reverse complement strand
CCTTAATTCTAACAACGCTGCCAGGTCTGCGCAAGACCTGGCATTACTTTTTTCTCCTTCTTTATATTAAAGAGGCTGCCTCTCTTTTGAGACAGCCCCATTATTATCTGGGCACAACTATAGACAGGCATTCATCTGTCCATCCTCTCCCGAAGATCGTCCGCCAGCTTATACCAGCGCTGAACCGTGTTTTCGAGGAAAAAGTAGTGGGCGAAATAGAAGCCCAACAGTATGGCCAGCGCAAGCATGACCACGGCGGCCAGTGGATTGGTCTGCGGGTGCAGCACCGTCAAGTCCACCGCAAACAGCTCCGCAAGCACCGTCATTACCAACACGATCAGGTGAACCAGGCGCTCATGCTGAAGCCAGCGGAGTTTTTCAAGGTGAAGCTCCAGCGTTTCACGCGACGGGGGAAGGGATGCCACGGAGGTTTCATGCGCATGGCAGTACTGTTTAACATTGATGCCAAATTTATCCGACACAGGTGAATCACTCCGATATTATAACTTCGCCCCTTCCAGCACGGGAAGGGGCGAATCCACAGCATGATTTTTGCAGATCAGTCGCGGGAGAGGATGGTCTTTTCGGTTTCCACGTCGAAGAAGTGGAGTCGATTGACATCGAAGCCCACCTTGATCTTGTCGCCGCCGCGGGAGGTGGTGCGGGGATCGACGCGGGCAATGAAGTTTTCGTCCTTGCCGCTGGTGGTCATATAGAGGTAGGTCTCAGAGCCCATCAGCTCGATGATTTCAACGTCTACATCGATGCAGGCATCGGGATAGGTGGAGGTAAATACAGCGTCGTCCGAAATGTTCTCGGGACGAATGCCCATGTAGACTTCCTTGCCGATGTAGTCGCCCGTCATGCGCTGAACCTTGCCGTCGGGAACCTTGATGGCGTTGTTGCCGAAGGTGGCGTAGACGCCGTCGCCACGCTTTTCGAGCTTGACGCGGAAGATGTTCATCTGAGGCATGCCGATGAAGCCGGCGACGAACAGGTTTGCAGGATAATCGTACAGGTTCTGCGGGCTGTCAACCTGCTGAATGAAGCCGTCCTTCATAACCACGATGCGGGAGCCCATCGTCATGGCCTCGGTCTGGTCGTGGGTAACATAGATGAAGGTGGTCTGCAGGCGCTTGTGCAGCTTGGTGATCTCAGAACGCATCTGTACGCGCAGCTTGGCGTCCAGGTTGGACAGAGGCTCGTCCATCAGGAAGACCTTGGGCTCACGAACGATGGCGCGCCCCAGGGCGACACGCTGGCGCTGGCCGCCGGACAGCGCGGCAGGCTTGCGGTTCAGCAGCGCTTCGATGCCCAGAATGGAAGCAGCTTCCTTTACGCGGCGGTCGATGTCGGCCTTGGGCATCTTGCGCAGTTTCAGACCGAAGGCCATGTTGTTGTAAACGGTCATGTGGGGATACAGAGCGTAGCTCTGGAAAACCATTGCGATATCACGATCCTTGGGGGGAATATGGTTCACCAGCTTGTCGTCGATGTACAACTCACCCTTGGAAATATCCTCCAAACCGGCGACCATGCGCAGCGTGGTGGATTTGCCGCAACCGGAAGGACCAACGAGAATGATGAATTCCTTATCTTCGATCTCCAGGTTGAAATCGCTCACCGCGACGACATCACCGGCATAAATCTTGTATATGCCGCGAAGGGACAAACTGGCCATATGAAAGTACCTCCTCAAATATTTTTCCTGATTGATATTATAGCAGAACCGAGTGAAAAAGTGAATGGGGCGATTTCACAAAAAGACGGGAGGGCATTGTACCATGTTGTCAAGGGTGCCAAAAAGTGACGATGCTGTTATAGCAATTTGACAATATTGATTCACGGAACCACTCAATGATGAGGACGCATAATCCCGCACAGCATAAATATAAAATGATACGGCGCGCTATCACGCAAAAAAGCGTTCAAAGTCATAGAAGTCCTGAATCCTTGCCACGATATTGGGAAACTGCGCCAGTTCATCGGGGGAAACCGTTTCCCCGACGGCGATGATCCCGCCGACACCGGCGCTCAACGCCGAGCGCATGCCCGGAAGAGAATCCTCCACCACGACGGTTTCACTGGGCACATACGCCAGGCTGCGCATCGCAGTCAGGTAGATCGCCGGATCTGGCTTGCCCGGAAATTCCCCTGTCATATAAAAGATATGGCTGTAATCGAACCAGCGGTTCAGCCCCAGGTCCTCCATGTAGAAGTCCACGTTTGCGCGGATCGACGCCGTCGCCACGCAGCAGGGGATCGCCCGTTTTTTCATCGCGTCGAACATCTCAACGACGCCCGGAGCCAGGGACTGCCTTGACGGATCTGACAGAACGATGTCGCGGTAGATGCGCTCCTTCGCCTCTGACAGCGCGTCGATTTCGGCATCCGAGGGACCGTCCCCGAAAAAGCGCCGCAATATGATGTCGTTGCCGGGTCCGTTCATCTTCTGCCGAAAATCCTCGTCGCTGATGGGCATGCCATGCTCCGCCATGAATCGCTTCCAGGCGGCGCGGTGGATGTCTGTATCCTGAAACAGCGTACCGTTAAAGTCGAATATGAAGCTGCGCATTTGCCGTCACCTCTTGGTCAGATCTGCGAAGGTCGCCTCCGTGTAGGCCCGCAGATCTTCAGGGTTGAGTATGATCTGCTGCCCGCGCAGTCCGGCGCTCACATAAATGCGGTCAAACAGCGTGGCGATCTCGTCGATATACGTGGGGTACTTCTTCTTCATACCGATGGGGGAACAGCCGCCGCGCACATAGCCGGTCAGGCCGAGGAGCTCCCTGACATGGGTCATTTCCATCTTTTTGTCGCCCGTTGCCGCTGCGCACTTTTTCAAATCCAGCTCTTCGGCGACGGGAATGACAAACACGCAGACGCCCCTGCGCTCGCCCCGCACGACAAGCGTCTTGAACACGCAGTCCGCATCGACTCCGAGCATGGCGGCGGCGTGCACGCCGCTCAGGTCGCTCTCGTCCACCGGGTATTCCGCGGTGTCGAAGGGGATGCCCGCCTGGGTGAGCAGGCGCATGGCGTTTGTGACCGTCATATCGGATCGACCTCCTTTGGGGGCACGGGGATGCCGCAGGTGTCCGGCAGCGTATAGAAAACCTCCATCAGCGTAAGCCCGTGGGCCGGGGCAGTGACCCCCAGATCCAACCGGTCGCCGGTGTCGATTGCTTTGGCCAGTGCACCGGACTGCAGCTTGCCGGCGCCGATGTCCCGCAGGGTTCCCGCAATGATGCGCACCATGTTGTACAGAAAGCCGTTGCCCTCAACGATCAACGACACGTCGTTGTCCGTCCGAATGACATCCGCCCGCCATATGGTCCGCGACGTGTCCTTGACCACGGAGCCGCTCGCGGCAAAGGCGGAAAAGTCATGGGTGCCCAGCAACGCCCTGGCTTCGAGGGCCATCAGGCGGTCATTCAGCGGATAGATGCTGTGGGCATGGGTCAACCGATTCAATGCGCCCGCGTGGGGCGCGTCATAAAACATGTAGCGATAGCGCTTCCCACGGGCCCAAAAGCGCGCGTGAAAGACCTCCGGGGCGTCCTGGGAGCACCGTATGCGAATGTCCGGCGGGAGTAGGGTATTTACGGCATAGCTGAACTTCTCGCCGGGGATGCGGCTGTGCGTGTCGAAGTGGGCACGCTGCCCAAGGGCGTGAACCCCGGCGTCGGTACGGCTGGCGCCATGCACCACGACGCGCTCGCCCGTCAGCCGGGAAAGCGCATCTTCGATAACCTGCTGCACCGCCAGCGCGTTGCTTTGACGCTGCCAGCCCGCGTAATTTGTGCCGTCATATTCGATCGTCAACAGTATCCTGCGCATGCCGCCCTCAAAAAGCTTTTATCGCGTTCAGGCCGATGACCGCCGCCAGCAGCAGAAGAATGGCCAGGCCGGCCAGAAGGTCGTTTTTGCCGAATTTCAGCTGCTTCATACGTGTGCGCCCCGCACCGCCTCGATAGCAGCGGGCGTCCATCGCCAGGGCCAGATCCTCGGCCCTTCGGAACGCGCCCACGAAAAGGGGTACCAGCAGCGGCACCATCGCCTTGGCCCGCTGCACAAGGCTGCCGGTTTCAAAGTTTGCGCCCCTTGCCTTCTGGGCTTTCATGATCTTATCCGCTTCGTCCATCAACGTGGGAATAAACCGCAGGGCGATGGACATCATCATGGCGATTTCGTGGGCGGGAAAATGTATAGCCTCCAGCGGCCTGAACAGCGATTCCAGGCCGTCGGTCAGCGCAATGGGCGATGTCGTCAGCGTCAGCAGCTGAGAACAGACCACCAGCAGGATCAGGCGCGTCGCCATGAATGCGGCCGTCCGCAAGCCCTGATCGGTGATGCGCAAAAAACCGATATGCACAAGCTCGTTGCCCCCGGTCTGGAAGAACAGGTTCAGAAAGAAGGTGAATATGATGATGAGCATGATCGGCTTCAGACCGCGGATCAGAAACTTCAGGTGGATTCCCGTGGACACGGCACAGGCGACGACGAACGCGGCGATGAGCAGAAAGCCGGAAAAGCCCTGGGCCACAAAAACGATGGCGATCAGCGCGACGGTTGCCAGCAGCTTTGTGCGGGGATCGAGACGGTGTATAAAGGAATCGCCGGGGAAATACTGGCCCAGCGTAATGTTTTTCAGCATTTGGCGTCACCTTTCTGCGTCAGATTGTCCATGATGGCGGCGCATACGTCCTCGGTGCGATAGATGCCCTCGGGCATGTCGAAGCCGGCGTCCCTCAGGCGCCGGGCCAGCTTGGCGCACTCCGGCACATCCAGGCCGATGGCGTGGAGCTTGCTTTCGTGAACAAAGACCTCGGCAGGCGTACCGGAATAGGCGATTTCGCCCCGGTTCAGCACGAACAGCCTGTCGCAAAGGCGGCCAACATCGTCCATCGAGTGGGAGACCATCACGACGGTGACGCCGGAAGCGTGAATGCCCCGGATCAAATCGAACATATCCCTGCGTCCCGATGGGTCGAGACCGGCGGCGGGCTCGTCCAGTATCAGTATGGACGGACGCATGGCCAGCACGCCCGCGATGGCGACGCGGCGCTTCTGGCCGCCGGAGAGCTCGAAGGGCGATTTTTCAGATACGCTTGCGGGGTCTAGGCCGACCTGCTTCAGCGCGGTCTGCACCCGTTCGGAGATCTCCCCGGCGTCCAGGCCCAGGTTGGTCGGCCCAAAAGCGACGTCCTTCGCCACGGTTTCCTCGAAAAGCTGGTACTCGGGATACTGGAACACCAGTCCGACCACCCTGCGTATGGCGATCAGGTCCGTGTCCTTTTCGCCCAGATCGACGCCGTTGACGAACACGACGCCCGGTTCAGAGTGCTCCAGACCGTTCAGGTGGGTGATAAGGGTGCTCTTGCCGCTGCCGGTATGGCCAATGATGCCCACAAATTCGCCGTCTCGTATGCTCAGGCTGACTTCACTCAAGGCCTTGGCCTCAAAAGGGGTTCCCGGCATGTACACATGGGTCAGGTGTTTTACTTCAATCGGCACAGTTCCACCGCCATTTCGTTGACTGTCATAATATTCCCGGGAAGTGAGACGCCCCTTTCCCGAAGCATCGCGGCCAGTTTCATCATTTCCGGCACGTCCAGCCCCAGGGCCATCACACGCTCGGTCTGGCCAAACACCGCTCTCGGCTCACCCTCAATCGCGACACGGCCGTTATCCATGATTATCAGGCGGTCCGCCAGCGCGGCCTCCTCCATGAAATGGGTGATCCACACGATGGTGATGCCCTCTTCGACGTTCAAACGCCGGGCCAGGGCGAACACATCCCGCCGTCCGATGGGATCGAGCATGGCTGTGGATTCGTCGAAAACGATGATCTTCGGGCGCATGGCGAGAACGCCCGCCACGGCGACCCGCTGCTTCTGACCGCCGGAGAGCATGGCGGGGGAGGCCTGAGCGTATTCCGTCATCCCGACGCTGTGCAGCGCCTCGTCCACGCGGCTTCGGATTACATCCGGCGGCGTGCCGAGGTTCTCCAGTCCAAAGGCACAATCCTCCTCGACGATGGTGGTGACGATCTGGTTGTCCGGGTTCTGAAACACCATGCCGCAGGATTTGCGTATTTCATAGCAATCATCTTCGGTGGCTGGCGCAATGCCGTTGACCGTCAGGCTGCCTTCGGTGGGGAGCAGCAGGGCGTTGAGCAGCTTGGCGAAGGTGGATTTGCCGCTTCCGTTGCGCCCCAGTATCGCCAGAAATTCGCCCTCGGCAATTGTGAGGGTGACGTGATCCACGGCCAGGGCGGTCGTACCGTCGTATTTATAACACACGTCGCGCGCTTCGATAATCGTTTTTTTCATGGATAATCCTCCGATTTGGACGTAGTATATCATGCCATCGTTAAGAGTAATCCGCTCTGAAAACGCTTTTTGTCGTTTTTCGACACAATCAACGCAAATTTTATAGAAGTCAAATCGGCATATCCCCTTTTTTTTTTCCTGTCGATGTGTTAGAATAACAGTATCAAAATGATTAAGGAGTGAACCGCTATGAATCTGAATAAAAAGACCATTGAAGACGTTCAGGTAAAGGGCAAGAAGGTTCTCGTGCGCTGCGACTTCAACGTGCCGCTGGACGCGGACAAGAACATCACCGACGAGACCCGCATCAACGCCGCGCTGCCGACCATCAGGTATCTGCTTGACAACGGCGCTGCCGTGATCCTGTGCTCCCACCTGGGCCGTCCCAAGGGCGAGTTCAACATGAAGTATTCCCTCGCGCCGGTGGCGAAGCGGCTGAGCGAAAAGCTGGGCTTCGAAGTGAAGCTGGCTGAGGACGTCATCGGTCCCTCCGCCAAGAAGCTGGCCGCCGAGGTCAAGCCCGGCGAGGCCGTGCTGCTGGAGAACGTGCGCTTCCACGCGGAAGAGGAAAAGAACGATCCCGCCTTCGCCAAGGAGCTGGCTTCCATGGCTGAGCTGTACGTGTCCGACGCCTTCGGCACCGTGCACCGCGCCCATGCCTCCACCGCAGGCGTGGCCGACTACCTGCCCGCCGTTGCCGGCTATCTGATCGGCAAGGAACTGAACTTCCTGGGCAACGCCGTGGAAAACCCGGTGCGTCCCTTCGTCGCCATCCTGGGCGGCGCGAAGGTCAAGGACAAGATCGGCGTCATCACCAACCTGCTGGAGAAGGTGGACACCCTGATCATCGGCGGCGGCATGGCCTATACGTTCTCCAAGGCCATGGGCGGCGAGATCGGCAATTCGCTGCTGGATGAAGAGCGCATCGACATGGCGAAGGACATGATGAAGGCCGCGGAAGCCAAGGGCGTTAAGTTCCTGCTGCCCGTGGACACCGTGATCGCCAACGATTTCGACAATCCCACCGAGATCAAGACCGTCGAAGCGGGCAAGATTCCCGAGGGATGGCAGGGCCTGGACATCGGCCCCAAGACCATCGAGCTGTTCTCCGACGCCATCAAATCCGCCAAGACCGTGGTCTGGAACGGCCCGATGGGCGTGTTTGAGAAGCCTGAGTTCGCCAAGGGCACCCTGGCTATCGCCACCGCCATGGCCGAGTCCGACGCCACCACCATCATCGGCGGCGGCGACAGCGCGGCGGCCGTGACCCAGATGGGCCTGGCTTCCAAGATGAGCCACATCTCCACTGGCGGCGGCGCTTCCCTGGAGTTCCTGGAGGGCAAGGTGCTGCCCGGCGTTGCCTGCCTGCTGGATAAGTAATACGATACAAGCAGCCTCTTTCAACAATTGCTTTTTACGGAACGGCAAACTGGGAACAGGGAAAAGGGAACAGGAATAGTAGCTGCCGCGCTTTCTTTTCCAGCAATTCAAATAGGATGGCGGCAGCGGCACTTTCTGGTCACTGATTCCTGTTCCCTGTTTCCTCGATCAGGTACAACGTTATATCAAAATACTGACAAATCAAAACGGATCGACGTTTTTAAGGAGGAGATTCCCATGCGCAAGCCCATCATCGCCGGCAACTGGAAGATGAACAAGACCCCTGAAGAAGCCGCCCAGCTGGTCAAGGACCTGATTCCGCTGGTAAAGGACGCCAAGTGCGATGTCGTCGTCTGCACGCCCGCCGTTGACTTTGCCGCTGTCAAGCCCGTGATCGAGGGCACCAACATCAAGCTGGGCGCTCAGAACGTTCACTTCAAGGAATCCGGCGCTTACACCGGAGAGCTTTCCGCCGATATGCTCAAGGCTGCCGGCTGCGAATACGTCATCATCGGCCATTCCGAGCGCCGCCAATACTTCGGCGAGACCGACAAGACCGTCAATCTGCGCACCATCGCCGCCGTGAAGGCCGGCCTGAAGGCCATCGTCTGCGTGGGCGAGATGAAGGACGAGCGTGAAGCCGGCTACACCGACATGATCGTCATGTATCAGACTCAGATGGCGCTGCACGGCCTGACCGCTGAAGAGCTGGAGAACGTGATCGTCGCCTATGAGCCCGTGTGGGCCATCGGCACCGGCCTGACCGCCACCGACGAGCAGGCGAACGAGACCATCGGCGTCATCCGCAAGGCCATCGCCTACAAGTTCGGCGAGGAAGCCGCCGCGAAGATCCGCATCCAGTACGGCGGAAGCATGAAGGGCTCCAACGTCAAGGGCCTGATGGCGCAGCCGGAGATCGACGGCGGCCTCATCGGCGGCGCAAGCCTGAAGGCGGCTGACTTTGCGCAGGTGGTGAACTTCTGATGAGCACGACCGCGCTTTTGATACTGGACGGATTCGGGATCGGTGAAAACGATCCCAAATCCAATGCCATCGTCGCCGCAGGCACGCCCCACATCGACGCTCTCAAGGAGAAGTACTGCTGCACCGCCATCGGCGCTTCCGGCCTGGACGTGGGCCTGCCGGACGGACAGATGGGCAATTCAGAGGTGGGACACACCAACATCGGCGCAGGCCGTGTGGTTTACCAGATGCTGGTGAAGATCACCAAGGATATTCAGGACGGCGTATTCTTTGAGAACAAAGCCCTCCTGGCGGCCATTGAAAACTGCAAGGCGAACGATTCCGCGCTCCACCTGATGGGACTGGTTTCTCCCGGCGGCGTGCATTCCCACACCGAGCACCTCTATGGCCTGCTGGAGATGGCGAAGCGTCACGGCCTGAAAAAGGTCTGGGTGCATTGTCTGCTGGACGGACGCGACGTACCGCCGGATTCCGGCTGGGAGTACGTCAAGGAACTTGTGGAAAAGATGAAGGCGCTGGGCGTCGGCAAGGTGGCCACAGTTATGGGGCGCCTGTACGCCATGGATCGCGACTTTGCCTGGGAGCGCATCGAGAAGGCCTACGACGCCTTCGTGTTCGGCGAAGGCATCAAGGCCAGCGATCCCGTTCAGGCCATCCTCGACTCCTACAAGGTGGTGGATGAAACGGGCAAGCACCTGACCGACGAGTTCATGCTGCCCACCGTGATCGATGAAAACGGCACGATCAAGGCCAACGACTCCATCATATTCTTCAACTTCCGCCCCGATCGCGCCCGCGAAATCACCCGCACGTTCGTGGACCCGGACTTCAAGGGCTTTGAGCGCCGCAAGGGCATGTTCCCGGTGACCTATGTGTGCATGACCCAGTACGACGCGACGATGCCCAACGTGCTTGTTGCCTATCCGCCGGAGAGCCTGCACATGACGATGGGCGAGTACCTCTCCAAGTGCGGCAAGACCCAGCTGCGCATCGCCGAGACGCAAAAGTACGCTCACGTCACCTTCTTCTTTAATGGCGGCGAGGAGCGCGTGTTCCCCGGCGAGGATCGCATACTGATTCCCTCTCCGCCCGCCGAAGAGGTCCCCACCTTTGATCTCAAGCCTGAGATGAGCGCCTATGAGGTCACCGACGCGGTCATCAAGTGCATCAACGAGGAAAAGTATGACGTCATCATACTGAACTTTGCCAACTGCGACATGGTGGGCCATACCGGCGTGATGGAGGCGGCTGTCAAGGCCGTGCGTACCGTGGACGAGTGCGTCGGCAAGGTCGTCGACGCGCTGCTGGCCCACAATGGCAAGGTCGTCATCACCGCCGATCACGGCAATTCAGACCAGATGATCGACAAGGTGCACGGCGGCCCCTTCACGGCGCACACCACCAATCCGGTGCCCGTGATCGTCATCGATCCGGAGCATCCGAAGTACAAGCTGCGCGAAAAGGGCGGCAAGCTGTGCGATCTGTGCCCGACCCTGTTGGATCTGATGGGCCTTGAAAAGCCCGCGGAGATGACGGGCGAGAGCCTGATCGTTCATTAACCCCATATAGACAAAGCGGCGCTACGAACGTAACGCCGCTCAGTCTGTTGACACAGTCAACAGACTGCAGGCCGCTGAAAAAGGCTGCAAGGCAAGGCGGCAAGCCTGCACAAAAGGGAGTTTACCCCGTCGTAAATGACCGCATTTTGCAGGCGACGCCAACACAGCAAGCAGAAAATCCTTCCGCTCTTATTCTTTCGGAAGGATTTTTTGCGTTTGCGGCCTTTGTCAGCGGTCTGAGCGGCGCTACGAATGTAACGCCGCTCTTTTTGTACAACGAAAACCCCCGCTTCGAGCGGGGGTTCCAAAAAGCTTATAGCTATGAGTAGTTCGTCCAACCCTTATCCGGAAAACAGACAAAGGACTAAGGGAAAACATAGCAACAGAAATGTGCAAGAAGAACAGCATTGCAAGTCGCAACCACTTTAGTGGTACTGGAGGAAGTGGTGCATAAGGCGGCTGTTCAAGGCGCGTAAGCGTTGCCGGCAAAATGGCCTTATAGGCCTGGTGCAAACCACCGGCTAAGCCGGTGGTCATGATTTTATATTGATGCCTTTAATCAATTTTTTTGAAGACGATGGCTGTGCGGCAGGGGATATAGATTTCAAAGCCCAGACCGCGCGCCTCGACGTTCTTTGTGTAGTATACATAATCCTTGCTGGTGCGATCCAGGCCGCCGAAGTCGATGTCATCTGTGGAGAAGATGACCTTGTATCGGCCCTCGCCCACGGAATGCATCGGCAAAAAGAAGTCGGTGGGGGAGTAGGTCGGATGAAAATTAAACACGTACACCAGCTCGCCCTTGGAAAAGGCGATGATCTTGCCGGGCTGGTCGATCCACAGATTGACGGTGTCCGTCTTGTTCAGCACGCGATACTTGCGGCTGAATTTCAGCATCGCCCGATCAAAATTGGCCAGCCATTCATATTTCAGCATGCCGTTTTGAACCAGAGACCACTGGCGGCGGGCATATTTATAGCTCCAACCATTGCCCTCCCGGGGGAAGTCGATCCATTCCGGATGGCCGAATTCATTGCCCATGAAATTCAGATAGCCATCGCTGCCCAGCGTCAGCGTGATAAAGCGTATCATCTTGTGCAGGGCGATGGCCCGGTCAATGGCGATGGAATGGAAGGATTTGCTCATGCCGGTGTACATCTCTGCATCCGCCATGCGGAAAATCAGCGTCTTGTCACCGACCAGCGCCTGGTCGTGGGATTCGCAATAGCCGATGTTCTTTTCCTGTGGGCGGCGGGTGGTCAGCTCGTACCACATCTTGAACATATCCCATTGGTCGTCGGAATAGTCCTTGAGCAGCTTGATCCAGAAGTCCGGTATCCCCATGGAAAGGCGATAGTCAAAGCCGATGCCGCCGCTTCGGATGGGGATGCACATGCCGGGCATGCCGCTCATTTCCTCAGCGATGGTCAGCGCGAAGGGGTTGACGGTATGGATCAGTTCGTTGGCCAGCTGCAAATAGGTCAGCGCGTCCACGTTTGTGTTCAGACCGAAATACTGGGAATAATCGGTAAAGTTGGAGCCAAGCCCGTGATCCTGATAGATCATCGAAGTGACGCCATCGAACCGAAAGCCGTCAAAGTGGTATTCTTCCAGCCAGAATTTCAGGTTGGAGAGCAGGAAGTGCAGTACCTCATGCTTGCCGTAATCGAACAGGCGGGTTTTCCACAAGGGATGCCAGCCCCTGTCTCCGCTCAGGAAATACTGGCTGTCCGTGCCGTCCAGAGCGTTGAGCCCCTCGTCGGCATTGGCGGAGGCATGGGAATGTACCACGTCCAGCAACACGTACATGCCCATCTCGTGCGCCTTGTTGATCAGGTATTTCAAATCCTCCGGTTCGCCATACCACGACGACGCGGCGAAAAAATTGGTCACCTGATAGCCAAAGGAGGCGTAATAGGGGTGTTCCTGAATCGCCATCAGCTGAACGGTATTATAACCGAGACCGCGTATGTATTCCAGGTTGAAATCTGCAAATTCGCGATAGCTGCCCACACCCTCATTTTCCTGCGCCATACCGATGTGGGCCTCGTAGATGTAGGGTGGGGCGATCTTGCGCTTGCCATAGCCGCCGTCGGTCCACTGGAAGGGCCGTGGAGGCGCCCATATCTGGCCATTGAAGAGATGCTCTGAATTCTGAACCACGCGGCGAATATAGGCGGGGATATGATCGGATCGCCTTCCGTCCTTGGTGACCTGAACCTTGACGAGCTGCCCGTGCTTCAGCGCGCCGGCCCCTTCAAGCTCGATTTCCCATGTGCCGTCCGGCAGGCGTGTAAGTGGGTGGGATTCGCGGTTCCAGCCGTTAAAATCTCCGATCAGGTGCAGGGCATCCGCGCCGGGCGCCCATTCTCGGTAGACCCATCCGCTATCGGTACGGTTGATGCCATAGTACAGATAACCGTTGGCGAAGGAGGCCAAATCTGCTTTACTGCCCAACAGCTGTCTGCGGGTGTTCGCATGGCGTTCCATTCTCAGGGCAATATCATTATAATAGGGCTGTAGCCAGGGGTCTATGGACATTATCCTGTATTGCGTTTGCCTGGAAGCCTTCATTATAATCGGCACCTCCACATCGGTAGCGTATTTCATTTTTTAATTATAACACATAATTGACGAATCGGCCAGATATTTTGATGAAAACATATAAAAAAATGAAAATTCATATTAATATGCCTGCGCCGCTATGGAATCCGGGAATACAGAGCCTGTTCGACGGCGCGCATGAGGAACTCTAAAAATTCACGATTTGTCGGACGATGGGAAAAGTGCCGGTTCAGAGTGCCCCTGTCATAGGCGATGGCGATTGCGCTGCGCATGGAGCGCTCGATGCGCGCAACGCTCGTATCCATTCTCTGTGCAAGATGCGCATACAATCCCTTCGACAGATTTCTGAGCAAAAGCGTGTCCCGATAACAGTATACGGCGGCTTCAATAAAATATGCGGTGCCATCCAGCCTCGCCGACATGCCAAGCTCCTTGAGCAGGTTATGGACGATTGCGCCGCGACAGCGCTCTTCTTCACTTTCCCGGTGCGCATCTTCCATGCAGAAGGAGGGCGTCGGGTTGCATTGTCCGCACTGGAGAACCAGCTCAGGAAGCGAGGCGATTTCTATTGGCTTGCAGAGGAAAAACGCGGCGCCATGCCTGCAGGCGCATTGCATGCTTGCCTCGGAATAAAAAGATGTGCAGACAATCACGGCAGGCGGACATTTGAAGCGGTTCAATTCATGCAGCAACGATATCCCGTCGAGCTCGGGAAGCGGGATATCCGTCATCACCACATCCGGCTTAAGGCGAATGGCCTCCGATAAAGCCGTTCTGCCGTTTCCTGAGCTGCCGACAATTTCAATGCCGGCGCAACGGGAAATGACGCGCCGCGCTTTCAGAACAAACTGCGCATCCATATCAGCAATGTAAAATCGACACTTCTTCATTGTTTTGCAACCCCAATAAACAACTTATGGTATATAAGTAAAACTGTTTATGGTGTAATTTTACATACTCGATGGTGCTATGTCAATTACAAAAATCGGCAACATATTAAAATACAATGATATTAATATGAATTAACATAATAACAAATCGGCGCATGTCAAATTCGTTGTGCGCGTTGTTCATTATTCGAAGACAGACCCGTCTTAATTTGCGGCAGATAAGCCGGCGTACCACGCTTCCCTGATCTCCACAAGTTGTGGATCCGGCGCATCCAACATTAGCGAACGGATTGCCTCGGCCAACGGCAAAACGGAACGGCATGCCTGAGACAGCGTATTCTGGTTGTGTCCAACCTCCACGAGAATTGAAAAGACGCCGACATGCTGATTGTATCTGCCGTCCTTTACCAGTACCGGCTTACACAGCCCAGGGCAGCTTTCATTGATACGGTTTTCCAGGGCGCGGGCAAAGCACAGGTTCTGTTCATACCAGGGTTTGACATCAAATCCGTTTCCGTTGCCGATCAATAGCATGATCGGAGCCATCTTCTCGCCGTCAGCGGTCGTTACACAGACAGGTTCTCCCTCGACATAGGCGTCTCTGTGCAAATCTATATACAGGTCAAAGGGTTCTTCGTATTTCATCAGTGTTTCGAGTGATCGCGTGTAGGCGGTGGAAAGCGCCTTTCCCTCGTGGTCGGTGGTGTCGTGCACGACTTCAAAGCCAAATTGTTCAAGATGCCTGGCCAATTCTTCGCCCACTCGGACAACACTGTGTCCGGCGTCGGTCGTGCGCCATGCTTCCAGCGCTTCATATGGGTCGCTTGCTACCTGCGCATAAGCCTCGTGCGTGTGGGTGTGATAGATCAATATGCGTTTTGCGCGTGTCGCATCATCCTTATCGTCTATGATTTCGATTTCTATGTTGCCGGCCTGTGGTGCTGTAAGCAAGTCCGAATTGTCAGACGAGGCAAAGACCTGTTCGGTCTTTACCTCGTCGCTGACAGCAGCTTCGACCAGGCTGGCGGAGCTGTTGACCGGGGGCGCGTGGCGCTGCTCGAGCAATCGCACGCCCAACAGGGCAAGCATCGCTACCAGCAGCACAATGGCGACGGTCAGCAACAGGCGCGACGCACGGATAACCTTGAAATGAATCATCTGTTCACCTCCCGCAACTCTTCACGCACTAATCTATGAGGACGATGCGAAAAACATAACCGGCATACTGAGGGCCGCCATCTGGATCATACATAAACCGTGACGTCCACAAGCGATACGAGCGGTCTATTGGCGTTGCTTTCCTTTGTCAGGCGTAAGTATTTTGAATATTTCGCGTAATAAGGATTCAGTTTTTTGATTGTTTGCCTTGCAAAATTATGCAAAAAGAAGTATAATTGCAGTAACGGGTTCAAAAATGGCATTTGCCGGGGAGGGATAAGCGCTATGGATAACGCACAGGAGTTGATCCAAAGATTAAATCACAGCGGCAAAAAACTGTCAAAAAGCCATCGCCGCATTGCGGAATGCATCGTAACGCACTATGATAAAGTCGTGTTTATGACCGCTTCGAAGCTTGGCGAATATGTGGGCGTCTCCGAATCTACCGTCGTTCGATTCGCCTCAGCCCTTGGCTACAGCGGCTATCCCCATCTGCAAAAGGCGTTGCAGGAGCTGATTCGCCATCGCCTGACGGCGTCGCAGCGCTTTGAAATGACTTCTGACATGGATCACGCCCAGGTGCTGAACAAGGTATTGAAGGCCGATATACAAAATATACGCTCAACCTTGGATGAAATGGACATCAACGCCTTTGAGGACGCCATAGAAAAGATCATTTCAGCCCGCAGCATCTATGTGTTGGGGCTTCGGGCTTCCGCGCCAATCGCGGAGTTTTTTGCGCATTATCTTCGCTTTATCTTTCCCAATGTCTCTGTTGTTACCTCAGGCATCAGCGACGTATTTGAACAGCTGTCGCGCATCGCCGAGGGGGATTTGCTGATTGGCATATCCTTTCCCCGGTATACGGCGCGGTCTATTGAGGCGATGGAATTCGCCCGTTCCCGTGGCGCGTCTCTGATCGCCATTACCGACGGGCCGCTGTCGCCGCTGCATGCCACGGCGGATACTTGCCTGATGGCCAAGAGCGACATGTCCTCCTTTGTGGATTCCTTTGCAGCGCCACTTTCGCTGATTAACGCACTCATCGTGGCGCTCGGGCAGCGCAGGCGACACGAGGTTACCGAGTACTTTGAGCAGATGGAGGATATCTGGGGCAAGTACGACGTATACCTCGCCAGGACCTCCGAATGATATGAGGCAAAACATGGGGCAGAAGAGATGCATTGTGGTGGGCGGTGGCGCTTCGGGCATGCTGGCGGCGCTGTTCGCGGCGCGCGGGGGAGCGCAGGCAACGCTGCTGGAGCGCAACGAAAAGCTTGGGAAAAAGCTTTACATCACCGGCAAGGGGCGCTGCAACGTCACGAACGCTTCGGATATGGAGCAGTACCAGCGCAATATCTTCCGGAATCCGCGCTTCCTTTACGCAGCGTTTGCGCAGATGGACAACAGCGGGCTGATGGCGCTTCTTGAGGATTTGGGCCTGCCGCTGAAGGTTGAACGCGGTAACCGCGTGTTTCCGGTATCCGACAAATCCAGCGACGTGATTGCCACGCTCAGGCGGGCCCTGGAGCGAGAGGGCGTAAACATCCGTCTGAACACGCGAGTCTCCCGATTGTTGATAAAGGACGGCCATTGCGCGGGCGTCGCGCTTCAAAACGGCGACCTTCTATATGCCGACGCCGTCATACTCGCCACGGGCGGGCTGAGCTATCCCTCCACCGGGTCCACCGGCGACGGCCACGCCATGGCCCGGGATGCCGGACATACCGTTACCGCCACATTGCCCGCACTGGTTTCCATAGATACGGTGGAGAGCTGGCCCGGAACGCTGGCGGGACTTTCGCTGAAAAACGTGAACCTGAGCGCCTGGGTTTCCGGCGGAAAAAGGGAAAAGCAGATGTACAGCCAGATGGGGGAGATGCTGTTTACACATACCGGCATTTCTGGACCGCTGGCACTGACGCTTTCAAGCCTGTTGCCAGAGGATCTGTCCGCCGTGCGCATGGAAATTGACCTGAAACCCGCGTTGAACGAACAGACGCTGGATGCCCGCCTTCTGCGGGATTTCAGGGAGATGTCCCGCAGACAACTGAGCGGTGTCGTTGACGGCCTCGCGCCCCGCAGCCTATCGGAACAGCTGATCCAGCTGGCCGGACTGTCTCCGACGCAGCCGGTCAACGGTGTCACGGCACAGCAGAGGGCGGCGCTGCTGAAGGTCATCAAGGCCGTTCCGCTGCATCCAAAGGCCCTCGGCGGCTTCAACGAAGCCATCATCACCCGGGGCGGGGTGAATGTGAAGGAGATCAACCCCTCTACGATGGAGAGCAAGCGGATCAAAAGCTTGTATTTCTGCGGAGAATTGATGGATGTGGACGCGGCTACCGGCGGCTTCAATCTGCAAATCGCTTTCTCCACCGGTGCATTGTCGGGCACCGAAAGAAGAAGAGCGGAAGGATTTTCTGCTTGCTGTGTTGGCGTCGCCTGCAAAATGCGGTCATTTACGACGGGGTAAACTCCCTTTTTTGCAGGCTAGCCGCCTTGCCTTGCAGCCTTTTTCAGCGGTCTGCAGTCTGTTGACTTCGTCAACATCCTGAAGGGCCGACCCTTGAGGGGTCGGCCCTTCGCGCTCAATATGGAATCATTGCAGCTTTTCAAAATCCGCCGCGCCGTGTTTGCACAACGGGCAGACAAAATCCGGTGGCAGTTCCTCGCCCTCGTACACATATCCGCAGATCTTGCATACCCAGCCGACCTTCTTTTCGGCGGGCGGCTGGGGCTTGGGCTTGATGTTGGCGAAGTAGTAGGCGTAGGTAACGGACGGGGCGTTTGAAAGCACCTGCGCTTCGGTGACATCCGCCACAAACAGCGTGTGGGTGCCATAGTCGTGGGCCTCGACAACCTTGCCGGAGATGAAGGCGTTGGTGCAGCCGGTGATGAAGATCAGGTTGTTGCGGCTGCGCGGGAAGCCGCTGCCCGGGAACTTGTTCACGTCCCTGCCGCTCTGGAAGCCATAGTACTTGAAGATTTCGAAGGGCGCGTCGGTGGTCAGTATTGATACGTTGAAAACCCCCGTCTTCAGGATCATGTCGTGGGTGAAGTTGCCCTTGTTCACGGCGATGCTGATGCGGTTGGGATTGCTGGTCAGCTGGGCGGCGGTGTTGATGATGCAGCCGTTGTCCTTGTCGCCATCCCTGGCAGTCAGCACGAACAGGCCGTAGGATAGCTTGAACATGGCGTTGGGCTCGATGGCCTCCGAGGGCTTGTGTTCGATGGCCTCGGGCTTGGGCATGGTTTCGAGGATGGCGGCCACCAGCTCGTCCACCTCGGAAAGCTGGGCCTCCTTTAGCGAGGATTTGACGGTAACGCCCTGATCCAGAATATTGACATTCTTGAGCTTGCTCAAAAGCGCCCGCATCAATCCGCCGGCGGTAGGCGCCCAGCTTCCGTTTTCGACGATGGCGACGGTGCGGTTTTGCAGGTTGTGGGCCACGATGTCATGGAGGGTGTTCTCCATGTTCACGAAGATGCCGGCATTGTAGGTGGTGGAGGCGAACACGATGTGGCTGACCCGGAAAGCCTCTGAGACGATCACCGAGGGATGGGTCACGGAGACATCATACACTTTCACGTTGCGAACGCCCGCGTCGGCCAGCTTCGAGGCGATGATGTTGGCCACGTTCTCGGTATGTCCATACACGGAGGCGTAGGCTACCATCACGGCGTTCTCCTCGGGGGTATAGGTACTCCACTTCTGATATTTGTCGATGAACCAGTCCAGCTTCTTGCGCCATACGGGGCCGTGAAGCGGGCAGATCATCGCAATCTCGATCTTGGCGGCCTTTTTCAGCAGCGCCTGCACCTGATTGCCGTACTTGCCGACGATGTTGGTGTAGTAGCGGCGGGCGTCGTCCAGGTATTCCGTCTCGAAGTTGACCTCGTCGGCAAAGATGTTGCCGTTCAGCGCGCCAAAGGTACCGAAGGCGTCGGCGGAGAACAGTATCTTGTCGGTGGTGTCGTAGGAGACCATGGCCTCGGGCCAGTGCACCATCGGAGCCATCACGAAGGCATAGGTATGTCTGCCGGTGACGAGGGTGTCCATCTCCTTGACCACGGTGACGCGACTGTCGATGTCGAAGGTGAAGTAGTTTTTGATCATCGCCAGCGCCTTCGCGTTGGTATAGATCTTCACGTTGGGATAGCGCAGCACCAGCTCGCTCATCGTGGCGCAATGGTCCGGCTCCATGTGGTTGACCACCAGATAATCCAGCGGACGCCCCGCAAGGACGTGCTCGATGTTCTCGAAGAACACCTCGCTGACGCTCTTGTCCACGGTATCAAACAGCACGGTCTGCTCGTCCAGAACGAGATAGGCGTTGTAGGAAACGCCGTTGGGTATGGGGTAAACGTTCTCAAACAGCGCCAGCCGGCGGTCGCTGCCGCCCACCCAGTACATGTCCTGTGTAATCTGTTTAACGCAATGCACGGTATTGATCCTCCTTTTTCCGAAGGCGCGGGGCCTGCGCAGACCTTCAGTTCGTATTATCACGCAATGATTATATCATACAAAAATCGGATTGGCAATATGAGGAAATGATCTCATCGTCAAAGCGAAATCGATTGCAATGGCTATGAGGCATGTCTTCGGCTTACACGCACAAGTGTTTCCACAGCCGCATGCGCATACCGGCCGGGCCAATCAAAGGCCAGCCATTGCGGAACGGTGGCAAATTGACCCGCCGCCAATTCCGCGAAGCCGAAGGGATCGCACCCCGCCTGCCGACAATCGACGATCAATTGGTCGATATCGGCCTTGATCGCCGTTTCCAGAGCGTTTACGACCCCATCCGGCAGACTGTCATCGATGTGAAGCGCCACGCGAAGGGAAATTGTGACGTCAGAGCCGTCGATCAGAATTTTTATATCGGGCGGAGAATCCAGCTCCAATTCATAGGACGCGTCCTGCCACACATGGGAAAGCACTTTGCTCTGCCCGCGGATAAGGTTGAGCAGGCGCGTCGCCTCAGGCGACAAGGCGCGGACAAACACGCCGCGCCGAAACAGCGCCGTCCCCGAAAACCTTTGCCACATGGGTGATTCAACAACCGATATGCCCCGGTCGTTCCCGGATGGGGCGGCGTCTGCGGTATAACCCCATATCGCTATGGGGTCGCCGTAGATGGCGTTGGCGCTGTAGCAGGCATCGGCAAAGGAGGCATCCGGGATAAAGCTCTGCCGGGCATACTGCGAAAGCATCGCGTTGATTTCAGAAGACAGCCGCGTTCCGATCACGGTTTTGCCGGCTTCCAGAAAGGCCTTTGCGCTACCGGCGCAGACAACGAAACGGGCGTTGGTGTACAGATGCGGGGTATCCGCAATTTGGTTCATCAATTCCGGAAAAGACGCATGCGACGCGAGCGCCTCGGAAGCGACGATCATTTCAATGTGGCTGAGATTGACCTGCCTGGGCGTCGACCACTGCAGTGCGTCCAGTGCGAGGGACCAGGACGGCGCGGAAACGGAAAACACCAAATACGGGCTGTCTCCGGCTTTTTCCTGTTCGCCTTTGTTGCCGCTTTTCCCGATTTGCGGCACCCGGGCCGTCAATGTCAGGGCGCCGTCGTCTGAGCTGTCCAGGGCAAGAACCAGCACATAGGCCTGGTTTTCCACCTCACCGGTGACCTGACAACCGGACAGAGCCATGCACAGCGCGGCAAGGAGGGCGAGCATTCCCGGCTTCTTCATCTATGTTCACCTCCCTTTGAATCGCGCAGCACAAGGACGTACAGGCCGACTATGCTGGCGGCGAGGATGAAAACCCACGGCGCCGCGCTGCGGTTCAGCGCGACGCTGAAGTCATGAATCGACAGCAGGGCAGTGCCGAGTACAACGAGGGCAGCGCAGGCGCGTCCATCGATGGCAGGGAAAAGCCGTTGCAGCAGCGCGGTGGCGGCGAAGCAATCACAACTCAACAGGTGCAGCAGCCCCACAAACCAGATCAATATCATCGGCAGTTGCAGATAGAGGGGTGCACGTCCGTTGGTCAAAAGGGCGTCCAGGTTGAAAAGCCACGACGCATTGCGGACGACGGTGGGGGCCATCATCAGCCTCAGCGCCAACAGCGGCGCGGTTACCAGGGCTGCACAGGCGAGCCAGGCGCGTGAAACGTGTTTTGCTGGGAGAGCGCCGCCCCTGTCGCTGACAAACAGTATGGCCGTAGACGGCACGAACCAGCCTGCGGTTCGAACGCCTCCGTTTGCGATCGCGCGCCAGCCGTCTCCAAGGCGCGGCTGCAGCCAACGCACGTGTAAATGGGGCAGTTGGAGCAACAGCACCAGCATCAACAGCACCGGAAATACCCTGATCCACAGCATGGCGGCATAGCCGACGGCGTCCCCGTTGCGACAGATACACCAAAGCGCTGCCAGAGCCACCGGAACGGTCAGCACTGTCAGAGGTACGTGATTAATAGTGAGGTATTCTGAGGTTTTAGCGACGACCGACAGCACTTCGGAGGCGTCCAACAGAGCTACCGACGCGAGCAGCAGCATCAGCATTCGATAGGCCGGCCTGTTCGGCTGTGCCTCTGCCTGAACGGCTTCGAGGCACAGCAGGTAGGGGATCGCAGGAAGCGCGCCAAGCAGCGCGGCGATCCAGACGCCGTTGTGTATCGGGACGCTGTCCAGCGCCAGACCGACAAAAATCCGCGCTGCCGCGGCCACAAAGGCTGCTGCTGCGGCAGCATCGTGGGCAATGCGAAGCTTCATGGCGGATTATCCTTTCTGGTTTTCAACGTGTCTGCGGCGCGCGGCAAAGTACATCGCTTTCCTTTGCAGCCATATCGGAAGCCTCACCAGAAGGTCGGGATTGTGAGGCCGTGCAGGCGCAACGGGAGCCATATAGGGGAAACCGAAGGATTTCATGCCGCACAGGGAAACGGACAATACAAATGCGGCGAGACAGAAGCCATACAGTCCGAAGGACGCGCCACAGGCAATGACAAATAGACGACAGATTACAAGTCCTATGCCAAAGCCGTAATCCGGTATGGCGTAGTTGCCGAGCCCGGTAATGGCGACGATGATGATGAGTATGGGGCTTATGATCGACGCGGAAACCGCCGCCTGGCCGAGGATCAACGCCCCGACGATGCCCAGCGCGGAGCCGATCTGCTGTGGAATTCGTGTGCCGGCTTCGTTGATGAGATAGAAGGAAAACTCCATAATCAGTATTTCAATGACAATCGGAAAGGGGACGTTGGCGCGCGCCTCGGCGATGGAGCCCAACAGGCTCAGCGGCAGCAGGTGCATGTGATAATCGGTCAGTGCGATGTACAGCCCCGGCAGGAGCACTGAGATCAGCATGCCGACAATGCGAATCAGGCGCAGAAAGGTCCCGTATTGCCATCGTGAAAAGGAATCGTCGGAGGCGTGCAGCTGGTGAAACAGCGTGATCGGCGCGATCAGGGCGTAGGGCGAGTTTTCCGCCAGCATTGCCACCTGTCCGTCCATGACGCAGGAAGCGGCCCGGTCGGGCCGCTCGGTCTGCAGCATCTGGGGCAGCAGCGCCCAGGGTTGATCCTCGATGTGCTGCTGTATAGCGCCCAGGCCCTGTACCGTCCTGGCGTCTACGCCCTTCAAGCGTCTGCGCACAGCATCAACCACAGCTTCGTCGGCAACATCCCTGAGGTACACCAGGACCATCTGTATGGGTACGACGGAGCCCACTGAAATACGCTCTGTGATCAGATTGGGAGAGGGGACATAGCGCCGCATCAGCGTCATGTTGGTGCGCAGGCTTTCCACAAAACCCTCCTGCGCGCCGATGACCACCGATTCGTTGGTCGTTCGGTTGACCTGTCGCGCAGGATAGCCCCTGGTCTCCAGCAGTATGGCCTCTTCGGAGCCGTCTATCAATATTGCCGTCATGCCCGTAACCAGGGACGCAAGTATACGGAAAACGCGCTGCTCCCTTTCGCATTGGGCGATTTCAAGGACATTGCCCAGCAGGTAGCTGGCGTCGATGCGCGTTCCCGGGGCGGCCTGATGCCGCACGCAGGCGCGCAGTATGAAATCGTTGATCTTTTTGTCATCGGCCATGCCTTCGATATAGACGACGCAAAGTCGTGCGCCTGAACAGAAGATGAACCTGAACTGGGCGTCGGCATTGACGCTGTCGCTCAGCAGCGCCCTGAAGCGGGACACATTCTCGTCGAGCGATGAAAGCAGCTCTGTACGCAACAGAGCTTCGCGAGGCTTATCCAGGCAAAGCACCCCCCAGAGTTGTAGATCGATACGTCTCTTATCATGCGCATAACGCCCGGAAAGATGCATGACAAGTCCGCACAAAAAAACTTCGGGGACATCCGACGGACATCTCCGAAGATCGGCTATGGAAACAGGTCCGGGGCTTGATGACACAACTTTGGCGGGAAAGCCGCCGGAACTGCGGGTTCTGTATTTCTGAAACAGGCGCTGTTTAACCCGCCTCCAGCATATTCTCCGGCAGTGTAGAGGTCAGCGTGATCACCGATATTTCCGGCGCGTTGAAGAGGCGGAAGGGCATAAGCGGCGTCGAACCGTTGGTGGACAATCCGCGCGTGATATACGCCTGGCTTTCACCGACGGCGGACAGGCCGCTGACTTTGCGCTGATCCGGGAACCAGCCGCCTCGGGGCAGCGTACTGTCGGGCACGTAAAAAGCGCCGAGGAAGGGCAGCCTCCAAACGCCGCCGCAATAATGGGCGGCAAGTATCAAATCCGGGGCAGCCAGAAAACGCTCGGATTGTTGCTTGTGATCCTCTGAGGTATAGATAAACGATTCGGCGGGCATTTCGTGCGCGAGGGATATGTGAATATCCGAAGCGTTCATTTTTCGCTGGGCTTCGTACAGCCTTTGGGCCAGCTTGTACCGGTAGGTGGTAATGGGCAGGTGGGTATAGTCGTCCACGATGCCGGAACGCACGCCATCCTCCTCCTGCTCTGTCTGATCCTCCCAGACGGCCAGGGTGGTGATGGTTTCCAGGTTGAGCAATGTGGCGGGGGAGATCCACAGCGTTTGTTTTTTGACGGGGATTCCCACAGGCGCGTCCACATAGTTGGCCCCGCGCTCAATCGCCCCCAATATCCAGTCCTCAAGTATGAGCTGTGAAAGCACACCCTCCGTGCCGCGCGCACGGCTCAAATAAGGACCTGGGTCGGAATCACCGCAGATAAAATAGACCTTTTCGGGACGCTTGAGCCCCTCTATGAATTCCCAAAAGGGTTGCGCGTTGCCGCTCTTGCCAACCATATCCCCGAGGCAAAATATGGCGTCGTATTTGATGCCGTTCAGGGTTCGCAACAGCAGGCTCTGGCTGTCGCCAAAGCGTCTGCCGTTCATGTCAGAGAGCACGACGATGCGATAGCCTTCCATATCTTCGGGCAGGCCGACCACCGTAACGGTCTGCTCGGTAATCGTCAAATTACTGTTGTTGAGCATGACCCCGACGGCCATGAAAGCCAGGGCCGCCAACAGAATCAGCGGCCAGAATCGAATATCCCGGCCAAACACGCGAATGGGACGAAACAACCCTTCAGTGCCGGAGCCGCTCATCAGCTCGAACAGGGAGCGGCGTTTTTTTCGTCTCTTCCGTCCCTTCTTTTTGCGCTTTGGGGTTACCTCTGGAAACGCCGAGCTGCCTTTTTTTGCCTTTTTGGGGCTTTTTGAAGTGCTTTCCTTTTCCTTTTGCTTCTGAGCGTCGTCTGTTCTGTTCTTTATGATGGGGACGCGCGCGTCCGTGCGCTTTCTGCGGGGCAGGCGAATCTCTGCGTCATCGCCGTATTGAGAGGATTCGTCGCGCAAAACATCGCCCGAAGCGCTGCTGTCGATCTTCGATATGGGGATGATCGTCTTTGTGGATTTCTTTTTTTGCTCTTCTTCCGGCATTGCGATACTCCTAACAAAACACCTCATTATATTATAGTTTTTTTTATTTGGGCTGACAAGTTGAGATCATGGGTATTATTATAAGAACAGGTAAATAAAATCCGGAAATCCGCACTTTCCCGTCCGAATGTGATATAATCCTGAAAAATGCCCTTTATGGGTGTTTCCTTAAGCCTGCGGCATGCCAACAGGCGCACGGGGGAGGCGACGAAGGTGGCAAAGATCAGAACGGTTTATGTTTGCAACGTGTGCGGCCATGAAACGCCAAAGTGGATGGGGAAATGCCCGGATTGCGGCAATTGGAATACCTTTGAGGAACAGGAAGCGGCGCCTGCGGCAAAACTGGAGGATAAAAAGCTGAAGCGCGCGCCGGGCAGCGGTGCCCAGGCGGTTCGGGTTGACGACATTCCCGACGAGGCCATGGCGCGCCGCTCCACCGGTATCGCCGAACTGGACCGCGTACTGGGCGGCGGCGTTGTGGACGGCTCCCTTGTCCTGGTGGGCGGCGATCCGGGTATCGGCAAATCCACGCTGCTGACCCAGCTTTGCGCCAATATGGCGAACGAAGGCGCGTGCGTGCTGTACGTGTCCGGCGAGGAATCCAGTCGGCAGATCAAGATGCGGGCCAGGCGCCTTGGGGTATCCGGGACAGGCTTTTATGTATTGTCTGAAAACGATATGAATACCGTGGAGCGGCGCATGCAGGAGCTGTCGCCCGGCGTGATGATCGTCGATTCCATACAGACGATGTACAGGCCGGAGATGGCCAGCGCGCCCGGAAGCGTCTCTCAGGTGCGCGAATGCGCCTCGATGCTGATGCGACTGGCGAAGCAGAGTGGATGCAGCATCTTTCTCGTCGGCCACGTCACCAAGGAAGGGGCAATCGCAGGTCCGAGGATACTGGAGCATATGGTGGACGCGGTTCTGTATTTCGAGGGCGACCGGCAGCATCAATACCGGCTGCTTCGGGCGGTCAAAAACCGCTTTGGCTCCGTCAACGAGCTGGGAATGTTTGAAATGACGGAGCGGGGGATGCAAGAGGTCGAAAATGCCAGTGAAGCGCTGCTTTCAGAGCGCGCGCACGATGCCAGCGGCTGCGTGGTGATGTGCGCGATTGAAGGATCGAGGCCGCTTCTGACAGACGTTCAGGCGCTGGTCGCCACCACGGCTTTCGGCAATCCCAGAAGGATGGCGTCCGGCGTGGATCAGGGCAGGCTGTCGCTGTTGCTGGCGGTACTGGAAAAGCGGGCAGGGCTGCGCATGTACGACCAGGACGTGTACATCAACATCGCAGGCGGCATGTCGCTGACGGAGCCGGCGGCGGATCTCGCGCTGTGCATGGCGGTCGCGTCATCCCACAGAAACAAGGGCATCGCGGCCAACTGGGCCGTGATGGGCGAGGTGGGGCTGGCCGGCGAGGTGCGCGCCATTTCACAGGCGGAACGGCGCATTGCGGAATGCGCCCGCCTGGGCTTCGACCATGTCATATTGCCCAAGTACAACCTGAGGGGATTTAGGATACCCGATGGCATACATGTTATCGGCGTGGAAACAGTAACCCAGGCCATGGTCGAACTGGGGCTTCACGGCGCGGGCCGGTGAACCCCTCCGCTAAAGGAAGCACCGCGCAACGCTCATGGCGCACGCATTACGGCATGATTCGATTATTTAAGGAAAACACCGCACAATGTTCATGGCGCAGCATTAACGGCTGAATTTCAGCCGCTTGCTGCCTGCTGATTTCTTGACTTGCCGCCAGCAAGCCTTCGAAATTTGCAGTTTGCAATCGACTAAAATTCAGCTCGTTACTGCACGACTCGATTATGCGGTATTTCCTTAACAATGACCCGTTATAATAAGTGTAAACAAGGTTGAGGAGACGCGAACGTGTTCGGATACATCGTTACTTATCCCGAGACACTTTCTGAGGATCGGCAGCGGCGGTTCAAGGCCATGTATTGCGGCCTTTGTCGGACGCTGAGAAAGAGGCACGGCTTTTTGACGAGCACTACGCTCAGCTACGATCTGACATTTCTGGCGACGCTTTTGAACGCGCTCTATGAACCCGGGGAATCCACAAAGCGGGAACGCTGTATCGCAAATCCCGCAAGGCAGCACGATTACGTTTCGACACCGGTGATGGATTACGTGGCGGATATGAATATCGCGCTGGCCTATCACAAGTGCAGGGACGACTGGCGCGACGATAAGAACCCCCTGTCCGCAGGAGAGGCGACGCTGCTGCGCAAGGCCTATCGGGGCATAGAACAGGCCTATCCTGAGCGCTGTGCCGCGATAGAAAAATGGCTTGATGATATTCACGAATGGGAGAAGGACGACGTCCTTCAAATCGATTTGCCCGTCAACGCCACCGGCCGTATGCTGTCAGAGCTGTTCGTCTGGCCGGAACGGACGGATTTTTCGCAGGAGCTGAAAGCAATCGGCGACGGCCTCGGGCGCTATGTCTATTTCATGGACGCCTACGACGATCTGCCCAGGGATGTGCGCCGGGGCAGCTACAACCCCCTGAAGCCGCTTCGGGACAAGGCGGATTATGAGCAGCTGTGCAAGGCGGCGCTCATGACGATGATCGCGGACGCCGCCGACGCTTTCGAGCGGTTGCCCGTCATTTTGGACGCGGATATTATTCGCAACGTGCTGTATTCCGGCGTATGGAGCAAGTATGCGTATCTGCAAAGCAAGCGGAACGCGCATTATAAAGGAGCTTGATGATGCAGGATCCCTATCGCGTATTGGGCGTTTCGCCCCAAGCCACCGACGATGAGGTCAAGAAGGCCTACCGCGCCTTGGCCAAAAAATATCATCCCGATGTGAACAACGGCTCTGCGGAGGCTGAGGCCAGAATGAAAGAGGTCAACGAGGCCTATTCCACGGTCATGAAATGGCGCAGGGAAGGGACGAACGCATCGGGCAATGGCAATACCTACGGCTACGGTCAGGGATTTGGCGGCGGCGATACCCAGGGAAGCGCCAATCCTCACATCCAGGCAGCGCGCAATTACATTCGCTCGGGCCATTATCAGGAGGCCATGCGCGTCCTGGAGGACATTATGGAACGCAACGCCGAATGGTATTACCTGTGCGGCGAGGCGAGCCTGGGTTTGGGCAACCGCGTGGCGGCGCTCAATTACGCGCGCCAGGCCGTAAGCATGAACCCCAACAACTTTGAATACAGAGTGCTTTTGAGCCGTCTGGAGGGCAACACGCGGTATTATCAAACCGGAACATCGGACCGAGGTTTTTCCATGCCGACGGTTATGTGCGGCAGTCCTCTTCTGGGCTGCTGCTTGACGAGCCTGCTTTGCAACTGCCTTTGTAACTGCTGCGGCGGCGGATTTGGCGGCGGTTATTACGGCAGGTATCGGTGATTATTCAGCTGATAATTTATCAGGATTGACATAGGAGGCGTTCAAATGTCCCTGCTGGAAAAGCTCAAAGCGGGCTTTCAAAGGTTTATGGCCGGGCGTCGAGGCGCAGATGAGCTCTCGCTGGCGCTTTTGATTTCGGGCGTCGTGCTGTCGATGCTCAGCAGCATCTTTCATTTGAGGATCGTTTATCTGTTGAGTTTGGCGCTCTACGCCTTCGCGATGTTTCGCATGCTGTCCCGCAATCTCGAGAAACGGTACGCGGAAAACGCCGCTTTTTTAAATTTCTG
Organism: uncultured Eubacteriales bacterium; assembly: GCA_902778995.1. Lineage (GTDB taxonomy): Bacteria > Bacillota > Clostridia > Christensenellales > Aristaeellaceae > UBA2862. Next base: position 53,313 of record CACYZW010000002.1, on the reverse strand, counting down.
GCGCAAAACATCATTGTCCGTAAGGCAGTTTTTCAATCGCATGAAAAACATCAGGAAGTACAAATATTTCAAATGCCCGGAATGCAAGACAAGATTGCGCCTGCCCAGAGGGGTGGGAGAGGTTACGATGACCTGCGGCAAGTGCCGCCACGCCTTTAAGCAGAAGGCGTGATGCGGTTTATTAATCAATAGAGATCAGTGCTTCCAAAGGATGTGACTGTACAATGAAGCAGCATATTGATACCGCGCCGGTGTGGGAAGGCTATCGTCAGGACTGTGAATGCCCGATGTGCCTGCTTCACGCCAGAGCGGAAAACGCCAACGTGAGCTATTTTCTGGGCGAATCCGTGATGGAGCCGAGCCAGCGCGTTGAAGTCAATGAAAAGGGCTTTTGCGCCGTTCATTTCAAGCGGATGTACGACGTTGGCAACCGGCTTGGGCTCGCACTGATGACGCATACCTACATGAAACAGACGTCCAAGCGCCTGAGCGACATCGCTTCCCAAGCCAGACAGGCGGCTGCCGACGAAACAGGGAAGCCCATTTTCAAGCGATTTGGGGGATCCAGGGGCGCAGGCTTCCAGGGGCCCGTAGACGCGCTGAGGGCTATAGAGGAAAGCTGCCTGATCTGCGAGCGCGTTCGCGAAAACATGGAGCGTTACATGTATACCGTGCTGTACATGTACAGGCACGAAGCGGAATTTCCTGAGCTCTTTGCGCGCTCAAAGGGCATGTGTCTCAGACATTATGCCCAAGCGCTGGAAATGGCGCCAAAGCACCTTTCCGGCGACCTTTTGAAGCGCTTTGTGGATACGCTCACAGATATCGAAACGAAGAGCTTTGAGCGCCTTGATGGCGAAATCGAATGGTTCACCAGCAAATTCGACTATCGCAATCAAGACAAACCCTGGGGCAACAGCCGCGATGCGGTGAAGCGCTCCATAAACAAACTGTGTCATCAGGTGATCGAGGATTGACGATCCGATTGGAAAGGGAGGCCGTCGGCTATGGCGAAGATCTGTGTGCTCGACGAAAGCAAGCTGTGCGATGATTGCGGCGAATGCAGCGTATGCGATCTGGATCCGAACAAGATCTGCGACAATTGCATGCAGTGTCTGAAGACCGGCGCGGATTACGCAGCCATCGAAATCGATGAAATTATTGACGACGGATCGGCGGAATACGACCAGCTGCGTCGGGATCTGATGAACAGCGACGAGGGTGAGGAACCCTTCGAATGCTTTAGGAAGCAATAGGGCACCATCTGCATCTATGCGTAAAAGGCAGCTTTTGCGAAGAGATAGAGCCCAAATTGACAGGAGGCGCCCCTCATATGTCCGATTATTCCGAACAACGCGCCAAGGCGCTTCAGCTTCGCATCCGTGAAGCGCTTCGCAAGCTGCCCGACGTTTGCTTTGACTTCATCAATGCCATCGACGCCACAACGCAGCCCTTGACGCGCTACGCTTATATATCCGATTTGAAGCTCTTTTTTGATTTCCTGACGCAGGAGCTTCCGAAGTTCGCCGGCAGTAAGCCGAGCGCGCTGGAGGCCTCTGATATCGCCAAAGTGACTTCCCGTGATATCTACATGTATCTGGACTACCTTACCCTGTATATGCGGGAAGACGTTGAAATTACGAATCAGGAATTGGGCAAACAGCGAAAGCTTTCGTCTTTGCGAAGTTTTTACAAATTTCTGTATAAAAATGGCTATATTGATTCCGATCCCGCTGCGCTGGTGGACATGCCCAAGCGCCACCAGAAGCCCATCATACGTCTGGAGATCGACGAGGTCGCCCGTATGCTGGATATGGTGGAAAACGGAGATATGCAAACAGAGCATCAAAAGAAGTACAACGAACACACCCGCGCCCGCGATCTGGCGATACTGACGCTGTTCTTGGGAACCGGCATCCGCGTGAGCGAATTGGTGGGCATCAACATTGATGATATCGATTTTACTATCAACGGATTTTTGGTGACCCGCAAGGGCGGCAATCAGGCCATACTCTACTTTCCCGACGAGGTTGCCCGGGTTTTAATGAATTATATGAAGGTACGCCGGGAAATCACGCCGGTTCCCGGTCACGAAGGCGCGCTGTTTCTATCGCTGCAAAACCGGCGCATCTCCGTGCGAGCGGTGCAGAACATGGTCAAGAAGTACGCTTCGATGGCCGCGCCGCTGAAAAAAAAGCTGAGCCCGCACAAGCTGCGCAGTACCTTCGGCACAAACCTCTACCACGAGACGGGAGACATCTATCTGGTGGCTGACGTCCTGGGTCACAGCGATGTGAATACGACGCGCAGGCATTACGCCGCCATGACGGATGATCGCAGGCGTATGGCGGCGACCAAGGTCCATCTGCGCGGCGAAGACGCCTCCACAGACAAGACCGACTGATATTATTAATTAATAATAAGGAAATACCGTGTGTTTGTCTGCGGTGTTTCCTTATTTATATATGTATGTCGTGCTGCCTGATTTCCCCGGTCGCAAGAGCGTCGCAGCGGTTGTTGAACGGATTGTCGGCGTGTCCCTTGACCTTGACCCATTCAATGCGATGTATCGCCGTGTAATCCAGCAACGCCTGCCACAGGTCCTGGTTTTCGACGGGCTTTTTATCGCTTTTGATCCAGTTACGGCGCTGCCAGCCGTCCAGCCAGCGCTTCTGGAAGGCGTTCACAAGATAGGCGCTGTCGGAGTAAACGGTGACCTCGCAGGGTTCCTTCAGCCTGGAAAGCGCCTGGATCGGCGCAGTCAATTCCATGCGGTTGTTGGTGGTGTGCGCCTCATAGCCGGAGATTTCCAGCTTTTTATCCTTATACATCAATATCGCGCCCCAACCGCCTGGGCCTGGATTGCCTGAGCAAGCGCCATCCGTATAGATGATGACTTTTTTCAATGTCCTTCCCTTCTTTTGTCCGCCTGTTCAAAGGCATCGAGCAGAGCCTGCGCGTTATCCGCCTGAATTTCAAGATACCTGTCAAAGCCCTCGCCCTCGGTGTGTGTGGACAGCACATCGAGGGGCGCAACGGCATAGCCGGCGGCTTCAAGGGCCTCCTGTAACATCTGCGGGGCCTGCCTTTCGATCAAGACCACTTCCACATCCGCTTTTTCCAGGCGCTCAAGCCACCCGGCGAGCTCGTTGTCACCGAATGCCGCGCCCGGTTCCCGACCGATCCACTCTGCGACCTCGAGATCATAATCCCGCGCCACATAGATCAACGCTTCGTTCATCAGCGCTATGCGCCTGCCCGCGCAATTCTCCAGCCTGCCCCGGGCGTCTTCGAGCTGTCTGTCCAGCGCGCTGATCGCCGCCTGCGCGCTGTCGATATACCGTTCAGAATAAACGGGATCCAGGGACACCATCGTTGCGCCGATGCTCTCCACGATCTGCTTTGCGCCCTCCAGCGACATATACAGGTGTGGGTTGGCCCCCTGTATATGGGGATAGGCTTCGCCGTCGGCGTATTTTTGTCCCTCGTAGAGCTCCAGATTGTAGAACACCGCTGAAACAGCGGGGCCGCCTTCGCCCATGCTAAACAACGTGGTTTCAAAGCTTTCCAGTCCGCGCCCGCCGCAAATGACGGCATCCGCGCCTCGCGTCAGCAGCGCTGCATCCCAATCCGAGAGCTGATAGGCGCGCAGGCAGCCGTCCTGGGGCTGTATCAGGCAATGCAGCTGGGCGTCTGGTACATCCCGCATGACAGCGTCCGTCAGCGCGTAGATGGGATAGAACGTGGCGTAAACCGAGATTGACCCGTCCGGTTCCTGTACCAATGGCTTGCAGCCCGACAGCATCGATGCAAGTGCCAATGTTATCAGCGCCATGATGACAGCGCGACGCAAGCAGATTCACTTCCTTATCAATCAATGAAAATTCTGCCGCCAGTCTGTGCCGAAGCGCTCATCCATGTGTTCCAGCATGCGATTTGCCAGCGACAGGGCGGTCTTCCCCTCCGCCCCAAGCCAAATCACCCGAGTATCGCGTTTGAACCAGGTCAGCTGGCGCTTAGCCAGGTTTCGAGAGGCCTTCTTGGTCAGATAAACGGCGCGCTCCATGGATATTTCGCCCCGAAGTGCGGCGGCGATTTCCTTGTATCCGATGGCCTGAAGCGCCGTCGGATGCCGCCGCTCGCTGGCCATCAGGCTTTGCACCTCATCCACAAGCCCGCGTTTGAGCATGTCGTCCACGCGCTGGTCGATGCGCCGATACAGCACTTCTCTCGGCCAATCGAGGGCGAATATGATCTCCATATATTCACCCTCCCGCTGTCGATCGAGGCGTGTGTGCTCCGAAAGGGTCATGCCCGTAAGCCGATAGATTTCAATCGCCCTGCTCACCCGCCGGACGTCGTTTTCATGCAGTCTTTGGGCGGATTCGGGGTCGATTTGCTGCAACATATCGTGCAGCTCGCGCCTGCCCGCCGGGGTCTGGCCCATGGTCATCAGCGCCCGATGCATGACTTCGTCGCTTCGCTGACGGGAGAAGCTCATGGGGCGCGTGACGGCGTCGATGTAAAGCCCGGTACCGCCGCACAGCACGGGAACGTGCTCCCGCGCAACGATGCGCGCGATACAGGCCTTTGCGTCCTCCCGATAGGCGTCGGCGGAATAGCCGCTGGCAGGGTCCACACACCCGATCATGTGGTGTGGAACCCCCTGTGTTTCATCGTCCGAGGGCGCGGCGGAGAGGATTTCCATGCCGGAATAGATCTGCATGGAATCGGCGGAGACGACTTCGCCGCCGATCCGTTGACACAGCGCCACCGCGCAGGCCGTTTTTCCAGAAGCCGTAGGGCCGGCGATTACCGGTAGAATTGTCTTTCCCATGCCCCGCGCCTCACTGTACGCGCTTGAACAGCTTTTCGAGCTCCCGCCGGGTAATGACCTTCATAACGGGCCTGCCGTGGGGACAGGTCGGCGGCGCGCCGGTTTCCAGCATTTGACGGATCAGCGCTTCGATCTCATCCCGGCTAAGCGGGTCGCCGCCCTTGACGGCGCTCTTGCAGGCCATTTGCATCACCTCGGCGCGCCGCAGGTCGATGGTCGCATTGCGAAGGCGATTCAGCGCGTTGACGGTGTCCATGAAAGCCGGCCTCAAATCGGCCTTTCCCAGTATAAAGGGAACCGCTCGAACCCGTATGTCCGTTTCGCCGAAGGGCTCAACGTCGTAGCCTGTTTCCTTCAGAACATCCAAATTATCCGCAATCAGCGCCGTTTCCCGGGCGGACAGCCGCAGGATCATCGGCGTCAGAAGCTGTTGAGAGCCCCGTCCCGCCTCCAGCTGGGACATGAAACGCTCGTATTGGAGCCGTTCATGCGCCGCATGCTGGTCGATCAAAACCAGAGAATCGTTGGCTTCAACCAATATGTATGTATTCAGCGCCACGCCAATGACGCGATAACTGGGCCTTGCCGGTTCAAAGGAGTGGGCGCCTGTCTTGTCATCGCGTGAAGGCGGCGCCTTCACAGGCTCCCGGAGCGTGGATGCCGGGGCCTCGGAGGGTGCGATGTCGGAAAGACGGTCCTCCCGAAGGGCGTCTCCCTGAGCGGCGCCGAGCTTTTGAAGCTCCTCGCGCACGACCCGCTGGAATACGTCCAGCTGGATGGGCTTTTCCTGCTTCCGAGGGGATTTGTTTTCAGTCTTCCGAGAAAGCGGCTTCTCTGCTGCGTGGAAATCAGGGGCCGGCGGATCCGCAGGCGCGGGGACTTCACGCAAAGGGGCGCCTGTCTTTTCCGGCTTATTCGCATCGATGGCGGCGGGCGTGATCTGCCGCACGGCGGCAACCCTTTCCACCGAAACGTCCGATGAACGGTCCGTCTCCAGACGCAGCACTTTCTCGCCCTCAAAGGCGCTGCTCAGGAGGCGCTCGACCACGTCGCGCATGACGGCTTCATCCCTGAAGCGCACCTCCAACTTGTTGGGATGCACGTTGACATCGACGCTGGCGGGCGGAATGACCAGATTCAGGGCGCACATCGGATACATGCCGACGGTCACGCGGCTGCGGCAGACCTCCTCCAGCGCGCGGGACAGCATCGCGCAGCGCACGGCGCGCCCGTTGATGAAGAAGGCCTGATGCGCCCGCGTCGCCTTGGCCAGTTCACCGATGCCGATCAGCCCGAATATGCGCGTACCGCCTTCGCAGGCGTCCAGCTCCACCATCTGCTCCGCCGTTGCCTTGCCATACACGGCGAATACCGCGTGGCGCAGCTTGCCGTCGCCGAAGCTGTGGTAGACGTTCGTACCGTTATTGATATAGCGCATGGCAACGCCGGGATTCCCGAGTATCATTCGCGCCACCACGTCGCCCACCAGCCCGCCCTCGTAACCGGGCTTTTTCAAAAAAGCGCGACGGACGGGCAGGTTGTAAAACAGATCCCTCATGACAAAGGTCGTGCCCTCCGGGCAGCCGATCTCCTTTACGCGCAGATCCGCGCCCCCGTCGATATTCAAACGAACGCCGGTATCCTGTCCCTTCGCCCGTGTGGTCATTTCGACATGGGATACAGACGCGATGGAGGGCAGCGCTTCGCCGCGAAAGCCCAGCGTGCGGATATCATCCAGCTGATCCGCTGTTTGCAGCTTTGAAGTGGCGTGGTTTTCAAAGGCCAGCCGCACCTGATTCGGCTCGATGCCGCAGCCGTTGTCCGTTACACGCAGATAATCTATGCCGCCGCCCTTGATCTCGACGGTAACGGCTGTGGCTCCGGCGTCAATGGCGTTTTCCAACAGCTCCTTGACGACGGAGCTGGGGCGCTCCACCACCTCGCCTGCGGCGATTCGGCCGACGACTGCGGCGTCCAGTACGCGAATTGGCATTTTCATCCTCCGATATTATATCCGCTTGGCCTTTTCGTTGATCTCAAACAGCTTGTTCAACGCGTCGATGGGCGTCATGCTGACCACGTCCAGCGCGGCGATCTCCTGAACCAGCTCCATCGGCTTAAAATCCAGCATGCCAAGCTGTCGATCCTGGGGTTTTTTGTGGTCGTCCAGTATATTCTGCCCCAGGTTGCCCCGCTGTTGATCGTTGACCTCCAGCCGCGCCATGATCTGGCGCGCCCTGGCAATCAGCGATTTTGGCAATCCTGCCAGCCGTGCCACGGAAACGCCGTAGCTCCTGTCAGCGCCGCCCCGGACAATCTTGCGCAGGAAGATCACGTCCTCGCCCTGCTCCTTGGCGGTGATCCTGAAATTGACCACGCCCTCCAGCTGGCCCTCAAGCTCAGAGAGCTCGTGGTAGTGTGTGGCGAACAGCGTGCGCGCCCCGCACTTGGGGCCGGCAATGTACTCCACCGCCGCCCAGGCGATGGACAGGCCGTCGAAGGTGGAAGTCCCCCGCCCCACCTCGTCCAGGATCAGGAGGCTTCTGGGCGTGGCGAATTTCAGTATCGTGGCCATTTCGCTCATCTCCACCATGAAGGTGGATTGACCGCCGTACAGGTCGTCGGACGCGCCGATGCGGGTAAATATGCGGTCTGTGATGGCGATATCCGCCGCCGTCGCCGGCACGAAGGAACCCATGTGGGCCATCAGCACGATCAGCGCCACCTGGCGCATGTAGGTGGATTTGCCGGCCATGTTCGGCCCGGTGATGATCATGACCCGCTCGTCCTGGGTCAGCGCCGTGTCATTGGGCACGAAGCGCTCCCGCCCGATGGAGGCTTCAACCACCGGATGACGGCCGTTTTCGATGGTATAGCGGCCCTCCTCGTTGATGGCGGGCCGGACATAATTGTATTCCGACGCGACGCGGGCAAGCGAAAGCAGCACATCCAATGTCTTGAGGGCGGACACGGTGCCCTGCAGCTGTTTGAGATTCTGTTTGAGGCACTCCCTTATCTCGCAGAACAGGGCGTATTCCAGCCGAATGGCGTTTTCCTCCGCGCCGAGTATCCGGCTCTCAAGCGTCTTGAGCTCCTCCGTGATGAAGCGCTCGGCGTTGGCGAGGGTTTGCTTGCGCACATAATCGTAGGGCACCTGGTCGTAGAAGGACTTGGTGACCTCTATGTAATAGCCGAACACCCGGTTGTAGCCCACCTTCAGGTTCTTGATGCCGGTGCGCTCCCGCTCCCGTGCCTCCAGGGCAACAAGGTATTCCTTGCCGTGGCTGCCGATTTGCCGCAGCTCGTCCAGCTCGGCGCTGTAGCCCTCGCGAATCATGCCGCCATCCTGCAAGGAGATGGGCGCGTCGGGCGAGATCGCTCTGCGCAGCTTATCCGTCATTGCCTTCAGGGGGTCCAGGGATTCCAGGATATCGCGAATCAGCGCTGCGTCCAGTTCGCCGCAGTATTCCCGGATCAGGGGTACGCAGTCCAGCGTCGCCACCAGCGCCAGGCAATCACGGGCGTTGACCGTATCGTAGGCGATGCGGCTGAGCAGGCGCTCGACGTCGTATACGCTGTCGAAGGTCTGCCTGAGGCTCTCGGCGGTCATGGGCTTTTCCATCAGCTCTCCGACGGCATCCAGGCGGGCTTCGATCTGGGCCCTGTCTCTCAAGGGACGCTCGACCCACGTGCGCAGCAGGCGGCTGCCCATGGCGGTGCTGGTCTTGTCCAGTATCCACAGGAGGGAACCCTTGCGGCGCTTTTCCCGACCGGTCTCCACCAGCTCCAGGTTCCGTAGCGCCACGCGATCCAGCGCCATAAAGCCAGCGCTTTCATAGGGCTTCGCGGTCAGTATATGGCTCAGCGCGTTCTTCTGGGTCTGCGTCAGATAGCTGAGCAGCGCGCCCCCGGCGGAAACCGCCAGGCGCTGTCCCTCAAAGCCCATCTCGGAAATCGACTGACCGAAATGCGCGGTCATCGCCTTCGAAGCGGTTGAGTAGGCAAAGCACGCTTCATCGAGGCATTCCGCCCTCTGGGCGCGCTCAGGTTCCAATTCAGCGAAGGCGGCGCGGTCATTGATGATTATCTCGCTGGGAGAAAGCCGCGCCAGCTCGTCGGAAAGGCTCGCCCGGGCATCCTGAATCTGACACAGGAGAAATTCGCCGGTGGAGACATCGCAAAAGGCACATCCGGCCCTGTTTTTTTGCAGGCAAACTGCGGCGATGTAATTGGCCTTGCGCTCCTCCAGCATATTGCTTTCGATCACCGTACCCGGCGTCACGACGCGGATGACCTCCCGCTCCACCAGTCCCTTGGTGGTGGCAGGGTCGGTCATCTGTTCACAGATGGCGACCTTATAGCCCTTTTCAATCAGCTTTTGCAGGTAGGTGTCCACCGCGTGATAGGGTACGCCGCACATGGGCGCGCGCTCTGAAAGGCCGCAGTCCTTGCCCGTCAAAGTGAGCTCAAGCTCCTTTGAAACGAGCTTGGCGTCCTCGAAGAACATCTCATAGAAGTCGCCCAGGCGGTAAAAAAGGATGGTGCCCGGGTATTGTTCCTTGATGTTCAGGTATTGCTGCATCATCGGTGTCACGGGCATGGGGTTCACCTCTCAATGACAAATGCGACGGTTGATTGTGAATAACTGAAAACGTGCCTGGTATGACGGCGGCAATCCGCCGCTGTTACAGGCCTGAACGTGCGTTAACGGCGCTTCAATGACAGCCCGCGCAGGTGGCGCAGCTGCCGGAGCAGCCGGAGGGCTGTTCCATTTCACCGGTAACGATGAACTGCAGGACCTGGTTGATCTGCCCGATCAGGGCGTTGAATTCGTTCCTCGCGTCGGTCAGCGCGGCGATGTCGTCGATCATCTGAAGGCGCTCCTGAGCCGCGTCCATTTCGTCTGAGATGCGCTTCAGCGCGCCGGGATCGGGGTTTTCGGACTGCACCATCGCCTGGAGCTGCTGTCGCTTCTCCAGGTATTCGCTCATCGTGCGGGCCGCCTCCTCGTTTTGCATCGCCCTGTCCTCGGCGGCCTTCATTTTCAGATAGGCCTCGCTCTCCAACAGCGCCTGTCCCAGCTCCCGGGTCTTTTGAAATATAACGTCCATGTCTGTCATTCCTCCGAAACGATCATCTTGCCGCGCAATGTATTGCGTCCGGCAGAGGTTATTTCCACATCCGCAAATCGCCCGATCAGCGACGGGTCTGCCGCAAAATTGACCATGTGCCCCCGGGGCGTCTTGCCGCCGACGGCGCCGCTGTCCCGGGTGGACACGCTCTCCACCAACACGCGCTCCCGCTTTCCCACCTGGGCTTCGAGGATTTGAAGGGATATGGCCTGTTGCAGGTCGATCAGCCGCTGTATGCGCTCGCTCTTGACCTCGTAGGGCGTATCGTCCGGGAAGGTGGCGGCCCTGGTGCCCTTGCGGGGCGAATAGATAAAGGTGTAGGCGGCGTCAAAGCGTATCTCCTCGACCAGAGACAGGGTCTCCTCAAATTGGGAGAGCGTCTCACCCGGAAAGCCGACGATGATGTCGCTGGTCAGGCCGATATCCGGGCAAACGGCGCGCAGCCTTCGAACCAGGCTGAGGTAGTGCTCCCGCGTGTAGCTCCGGTTCATGCGCCGCAGGATTTCGTCGCTGCCCGCCTGCACCGGCAGATGCAGCTGGGGCATCAGGTGCTTCAGCTCTCCGAAAGCCTGGATCAATTCTTCGGAAAGATCCTTCGGATGCGAGGTCATGAAGCGTATGCGGGGTATGCCGAGCCGGTCGATGCGAAACAGCAGTTCCGCAAATTCAGCGCCGCCCCCCCGATAGGAGTTGACGTTCTGTCCCAGCAGCATGATCTCCTGCGCGCCCTCGTCCTGTAACCGGACGCATTCGGCGATGACGGCCTCCGGCGCTCTGGAGCGCTCCCGACCGCGCACGTAGGGCACGATGCAGTAGGTGCAGAAGTTGTTGCAGCCGTACATGATGTTGACAAAGGCGTTGAAGCGGTTCCTGCGACGCTCGGGCATGCCCTCCACCACCTCGCCGTCGGTGTCGATGACCTCCACCACCGGACGCCGCTCGGTCAGCACGCGATAGACGTATTCCGGCAGGCGATATAGGTTGTGGGTGCCGTAAACCAGGTCGATGAAGGGATAGCGCGCCTTCATCATCGCCGCCATGCCCTTTTCCTGGGTCATGCAACCGCCCACACAGATCATCAGATCCGGCTTGTCCTTCTTCAATTCCTTGAGCCAGATCACGTTGCCCAGCGCCTTGTTTTCGGCGTTTTCCCGCACACAGCAGGTATTGTAGAGAATCAGATCCGCCTTTTCGCGCACGGGCTCATGGACCATGCCCATCTGCTCCAGCATGCCCGCGATGGACTCGGAATCCCGCTCGTTCATCTGGCAACCCATGGAGACGATGTGATAGCTGTGGGGACGTTCGGCAATGCTTTTCACCAGCCGCATGAATTCCGCCTGGCGCAGCATCTCCTCCTGTGATACAACCGGTCTTTCCAACATGTGAAGAACCTCGTTTCAGCGTTTGCTTTGAAGGGGTGTGAAGCGATAATCCCCTTCCCCCATATTTTCCGTGGGCGTCAATTCCACAGGGCCGCCCCCGGGAACGCCGATCCGCCTGATCCAGCCGCAGACAGCGGGCGCGGCCTCCAGCCGAAGCGCCGTATCGTCTCCGCTGCGCCTGCGTCGCCACAGATCGCGCAGCGCCCGCCGGGCCGTCGCCTCATGGGAGGCGACCACGCCGTTGCCCCCGCACACTGAACAGGTGTGCGTCATCTGTCTGGACAGGCTTTGCCGCACCCGCTTGCGGGTCAGTTCAACAAGTCCAAGGGCGGTGATGTCCACAATCCGCGTGCGGTTGCGGTCATTTTCGGCGCATGAGCGCAGCGTCGCCATCAGCGTTTCACGATCCTGCGAACGGCGCATATCTATGAAATCGACGACGATCATGCCGCCGATGTCCCTCAGCCGCACCTGGCGCATCAGCTCCCGGGCCGCTTCGCAGTTGGTCTCGAGAATCGTCTCGTCCGCGTCTCGCCTGCCGGTATTCCTGCCGGTATTGACATCCACGACGGTGAGGGCTTCCGTTTCGTCGATGACCAGCGAACCGCCGCTTTTCAGCCAGACAAACCTTTGAAGCGCCTTTTCAAGCTGGGCGTCCACCCGGTAAAGGTCGAACAGCGGCGTCGCGCCGTTGTGCCGTTGAATCCTGTCCGAAAGGTCCGGCGCCATGCTTCCGGCCCAGGCCAACAGGCATTGGTGGCACTGTTCGTCGTCCGTCCAGAGGGCTTCGACATCCTCCGTCAGCATGTCCCGCACCGCTTGAAGGGTCAGGTCGTTGTCGTCGTAAATCAGCTTCGGCCCGCGCAGGACCCCGGCGCGCTGCTTCATGTCGGCCCATTGCGCCTTCAGGAGCGCGTATTCCGCTTTCAGGCGCTCCGTATCCAGGCCCTGAGCCGCCGTGCGCAGGATAAGGCCGTCCGGGTCGTCCTCTGTCAGCGACAGCCCTACATCCCGCAAACGGGCGCGCGCTCCTGCGTCCTCGATCTTTCTGGAAATCCCGACGTATTTTATGCCCGCCAGCAGCACCATCGCGCGTCCAGGCAGCGTAATGTGGCAGGATAGCCTGGGACCCTTCGCGCCCGGTTGAGCGCGTATGACCTGTGCCAGGATCTGCTGGCCAGGGCGCACCAGCCGCTCAATGCGCGCCTTGTTCAGCATGGCGGACAGCGAGCTGTCGCCCTGGGCGGACAGGCGTATGTCCCCTGCGGCCAGGAAGCCGTTTTTCTCCATGCCGATGTCCACGAAGGCAGCGTTCATGCCGGGCAGCACGTTTTCAACCCTGCCCAGGTAGATATTGCCGGAGAGGTTTTCCGTATCCGGTATCTGCCGGTAAATTTCGCACAGCGCGCCATCCTCAACGACGGCCAGACGGGTCTGATCCATCACCCGTTCCATCAACAGCACCTGTTTCATAGCCGCGCCTGCCCTTACAGCGTCATCAGCGGCGCGGGATTGCCATCGGCGTCAAGCCCTGAAAGCGACAGACGGTGAACGCGGATCTGGGGCGCTTCAACCGCCGCCATGTCCGAAAGCAGGCCCACCAGCAGCTCCGGCTTGATGGACTGGCTCTCCGTGAGCATCAGGCGGGTTTTGAAGCTGGCGGCGTCAAGGGGCTCCATCGAAAGCACAAGCGGGCGCGCGTTGATTTCCTTTTCGCCGGACTTGGTCTTTTTGACGGCATTTACGATCTCCCGATCAAGGAATGCGGGGATCTGCGCCACGATGGCGGACGCGTCCTCGCCCCCCAGCCGAACGATATAATCAGACATTCTGACCAGCGCCATCGGCGCGGGGTGACGATCGTCCACCATGCGCGTCTCAAGCACCGGTAAATCCTCCGGCAGTGCGCTGCGAACGGCGTCCTCCGTGCGCTTGCGGCCCATCGGCGCGCTCAGCTTGATGTCGATGACCTCGTATTCGCTGGTCCAGCCCAGGGCGAGCGCCGAGGAAAAGGACATCACCGGATGAGGATTAAAGCCCTGTGTAAAAGCGATGGGCAATCCCGTGCGGTTCACGGCGCGCTGGAAAAAGCGCTGGAGATCCAGATGGGAAATAAAGCGCAGCCTGGGCTGCTTGCCGAAGCGTATCAGTGCCCTCATGTCCGCCTCCTATAGCCCTTAACGGCTTTCGCATGCGCCTGGATAGCGCTTCATGCCGCAGCCCGTGCAGCCCCTGCGGCAGTCTGGTGTACATTCTTCACGCAGCGCCCTCTCCCACTCCCGCAGCATGTAGTCCTTGGTGACGCCGCAATCGAGATGATCCCAGGGAAACACCTCGTCCGTCGGACGGGGTCTCAGCGCGTAGAAATCCGGGTCGAGGCCACTTTCTTCAAAGGCCTTGAGCCACAGGTCGTATCGGAATTGATCGCTCCATCCATCGAAGCGGCAGCCCATGCGCCAGGCGCGTTCCAGGGCCTCGCCCAGGCGTCGGTCGCCGCGGGCAAACACGGCTTCGATATAGCTGAGATCCGGTGCGTGATACTTGAAATCGACGCCCTTGACGCGGGACAGCGCCTGCTTTAACAGCTGTTGACGGTGAACCACGGTTTCATAGTCCAGCTGCGGCGCCCACTGGAAGGGCGTGTCGTTCTTGGGAACGAAAACAGACGCGCTGACCGTAATGCGCAGCCCGGGCGCACGGCGCTCCCTGGGAACGGAGAAATAGCATTTTCGCACCTTTTCAGCGAGATCGGCGATGCCCAGCACGTCCTCGTCGGTTTCCGTGGGCAGGCCGAGCATGAAGTACAGCTTCACAGCGGACCAGCCCTGCTCGAAGGCGTCGGTCACCGAGCGGATCAGGTCTGCTTCGGTCACGCCCTTGTTGATGACGTCCCTGAGGCGCTGAGTGCCAGCCTCCGGCGCGAGGGTCAGGGCGGTCTTTTTGACCTTCTGGGTCTCCTTCAGGGTATCGGTGAGCACCGTGTCGATGCGCTGGGAGGGCAGCGAAATGCGCACGCGGCGGGCGGCGAAGCGCTCCACCATCCGGTGCGCCAGTTCGGGCAGACAGCTGTAATCGCCGCTGGACAGGCTCATCAGTGAGATTTCATCGTAGCCCGTGGAGGCGACCAGGCTGTCCGCCATGCGCATCAGGCGTTCAATGCTGCGCTCCCGAATGGGACGGTATATCATGCCGGCCTGGCAAAAGCGGCAGCCGCGGGTACAGCCCCGGAAGATCTCCAGCATGATGCGGTTGTGTACGATTTCGCCGTAGGGCACGATCAGCCTTTCCGGATAGACGGCGCTGTCCAAATCCTTTACCAGGGCCCTTCTGACCACCTTTGGCGCGCCGCTGCCAGGCTTGGGCACGACGGAGGCGACGGTGCCGTCGGCATTGTAGGTCACGTCATAGAGCGAAGGGACGTAGATGCCGGGAATCTGAGCGGCCATGCGCAGGTATTCATCCCGGGGCAGTCCTGCGGCCTTCCATTTCCTGTACAGATCGATGGTCTGCTGGGTCTCCTCCTCCCCATCGCCCAGGGCCACCAGATCCACGAAGGGCGCCAGCGGTTCGGGGTTGAAGGCACAGGGACCGCCGCAGATGACAAAGGGCCCCTCGCTGCGATCCTCCCGGCGAAGGGGAATGCCTGCAAGATCCAGCGCCTCGAGGATATTCGTGAAGCTCATCTCATACTGGAGCGTGATGCCCAGCAGGTCGAATTCCCGTATCGGGGTGCGCGATTCCAGGGAAAACAGGGGTATGCCGTCCCGGCGCATCAGATCGGCCATATCCACCCAGGGCGAGAACACCCGTTCGCACCAGGCGTCATCCCGCGCGTTGATGGCGTGATACAGTATCTTCATGCCCAGATGGGACATGCCTACCTCATAGGTGTCCGGAAAGAGAAATGCATAGCGCACATCCACCGCGTTCGGGTCCTTCATGACGGCATTGAATTCGCCGCCCATGTATCGAACCGGCTTTTGCACGGACATCAGCAGGTTTTCGATGCGCTCAGAGATGGACAAAGGGCTACCTCCTGTAAACTACATGACCTTCTTCTTACTCTATCACGAAATCTCGCTTTCTTCAACTTCGCAATGTTAATAATTTCATCTCGCCCTGTATCGTGCCTTGCTGACATCTTAACACAAAAGAACACCGTAAAGCACTTGACGGAAGGGCGCAAACCGCCTATGATGTCAATCAGAAATGGAGTTGAATACTTATGCAAAAGCTGCCCTTTGTGAGCCACGAAAAATTAAAGGAAATCACTGCGCAGTACCCCACCCCGTTTCACCTGTACAATGAAGCCGGCATTCGACGCACGGCACACGAGGTATCCGAGGCCTTTTCCTGGAACAAGTGCTTCCGCGAATACTTCGCGGTGAAGGCCTGCCCGAATCCGTTTATACTGAAGCTGCTCAAGGAAGAGGGCTGCGGCGTGGACTGCGCTTCGATGGCCGAGCTGAAGATGGCCGAGGCCCTGGGTTTTTCGGGCGATGAAATTATGTTCTCGTCCAACGAGACGCCCGCCGAGGAATACGAATATGCCCGCAAGCTCAACGCCATCATCAACCTGGACGACATTACCCACATCGATTTTCTCGCCGCGCACGGCGGGCTGCCGGAGCGCATTTGCCTGCGCTACAATCCGGGCGGAGAGTTGTTGGTGGGCACGGTCTACATGGGTCAGCCGGATTCCTCGAAATTCGGCATGACGAAGCAGCAGATCTTCTCAGCGGTGCAGCGGCTGATGCAGCTGGGCGTAAAGCGCTTCGCGCTGCATGCGCTGCTGGCCAGCAACGCCGCCGACAACAATTACTATCCGGCGAACGCTATGATACTCTTCGATCTGGCCATCGACCTGAAGAAGAAGCTGGGCGCGGAAATCTTTATGGTAAACCTTTCCGGCGGCATCGGCATTCCCTATCTGCCCGAGCAGACCATGCCCGACATACGCGTCATAGGCGCTTCCATCCAGGAGAGCTTCGCCAAGGTACTGGGCGCAGCGGGGCTTGGCAACGTCGCCCTGTCCACAGAGCTCGGCCGCTTTATGACCGGCCCCCACGGCTGTCTGGTGACCCGCGCCATACACAAAAAGCACATCTACAAGGAATACATCGGCGTGGACGCCTGCGCCGTCAATCTGATGCGCCCGGCCATGTACGACGCCTATCACCACATCACCGTTTCCGGCAAGGAGGGCGCCCTGTGCGACCACGTCTACGATGTCGTGGGCTCGCTGTGTGAAAACAATGACAAGTTCGCCGTAGACCGCGCGCTGCCCCAGATTGACGACGGCGACCTTGTGATCATTCACGACACCGGCGCTCACGGCTATTCCATGGGCTATAATTACAACGGCAAGCTGAAGAGCGCTGAGATCATGCTGCATCCTGACGGCAGCTTCTCGATGATCCGCCGCGCGGAGACGGTCAGGGATTACTTCGCCACATTCGATTTCTGCGATGTGCTGAAGACGGTGCTTGAATAAAAAGACTATGTTCTATTTTATTAGAAAACAGACCATATTCTCTAATAGAATGTGGTCTGTTTCTTCTTATTGATCGCATGGTGCAGCATCTGTGTCCGCCATAGAGCGGAGCTTCTTGAGTATTCGGCTTTCCATCCGTGAAATCTGCACCTGGGAGGTGCCCAAATCCCGGGCGATCCGGGCCTGTGTGTGTCGCTTGAAATAGCGCCGCAATATCAGCGCCCTTTCCTCCTGTGGCAGATCCTGCAGCAGCTTGACGAGCGTCAGCCGCTGATCCACGTCCCCAAGGGGCTCCGTGCTGATCGTGTCCATCAGGCGCGTGTCGCTGTCGCCGCCTATCCTTTCATCCAGAGAGCGCAGGGGGCGCTTGCTGTTGAGCGCCAGCAGCACATCTCCCTTTTCCGCACTCAGCGCGTCGGCAATTTCCTGGACGGAATGGCTGTGCGCCTGTTCTGACTGGTCGATATAGGCGTCTATACGCTTCGACAGTTCGCGAATGGCCCGGGAGATATGAATGGGTCCGTCGTCCCGGAGATAGCGTCGGATTTCTCCCATTATGACCGGCACCGCATAGGTGGAAAACTGTACCTGATAACCCGGATCAAAGCGGTCTATCGCCTTCAAAAGGCCCATACAGCCGAATTGAAACAGATCGTCGTATTCCACACCGTGTCCCAAAAAGCGCCGCACGACGAATTTCACCAGCGGGATATTGTCGCAAACGAGCGTCTCCCTGGCTTTAAGGTCGCCCTGTCTGGCTTTAGACAGGCGCTCCTCAATGCTTTGGTGCGCCTCGATGCTCAAGCCTGCTGCGGGAAGGCGTCGTCCCGCAGCAGAATTCGTTTGCTCATACGCACAGTCGTTCCCTCACCCGGCACACTGGTGACATCGACGCCGTCCATGAAGCTCTCCATAACGGTAAAGCCCATGCCGGAGCGTTCCTCACTGTCGGAGGTAGTGAAAAAAGGTTGTCTGGCGCGCTGCACGTCGACGATACCGCAGCCGTGATCGACGATTTGTATCGTCAACTCGCCCGTGCCGTCATAGGCCGCGCTCATGTGTACCATGCCGGGTTTACCCGCGTAAGCGTGGATGATGGCGTTGGTAACGGCCTCTGAGACGGCGGTTTTGACGTCGGCCAGCTCCTCCATCGTGGGATCCAGGGGCAGCATGAACCCGCTGACGGCCAGTCGCGCAAAGGCTTCGTTCTCGCTCGTCGCCGTAAATTCCAGGCGCATCTCGTTGATGACACTCATATTTCCGCTCCTTTCCGTCAGGCAAGGCGCTCTACCAGCTGGTAAAGCCCCGCCATTTTGAAGATCTGATCGATGTGTGCGTCCGTACCGCTAACGGCGACGCTGCCGCCCCTGCGCTTCATCAGCTTATACCGACCGATAACCAGTCCGATGCCGCTGCTGTCCATGAAATCAAGCCCTTTCAGATCGAATACCAGCTTCCTTGCGTCGGTCTGGACGATCAGAGCATCCAATTCCCTTCGAATGTCCTTGGCCGCGCTGTGATCCAGTTCGCCGGACAGCCTGACAGTCAGCGTATTCTTTTTTGTTTCAAAGCAAAGCATGGAATCACCCTTTCACGAGGTTTATTCCATGCCTGCCCTGTCGTTTCCTCTGTCTGAATGGGTCTGCTTATGCCGAATCCGGTCTTTCGATTGACAAATGGGCGGCTATGATTTTCTCAACCGCGTTTCCCTCCATCGATTCTGTCTCCAGCAGCGCCTCCGAAAGGGCTAAAACCGCCTCCATGTGCGTTGACAGCAGCGCTTTGACCTGCTCATACTGCCTGTGCAGCAGCGCCTTACAGCTCTCAGCAGCTCCGGCGCCCGCTCCGCAATAGCGCCCCAACGCCTTCAGGGATACCGAAGGCTCATCCCACATGCCCAGCTCCATGACCATGGCGGCCGCCAGCTCTGTCGCTCTCGCAAGGTCGCTGGAAGCGCCAGCCGTCAGCGCGTCGTCGCCTGATATCAGCTGTTCGGCGGCCCTTCCGGCCAGCAGTACCTGAATCTGGCTCTCCAGATGGCGCTTTTCGACCATGATCCGTTCCTGAGGGACGCACAGATTGTATCCCGCCGCGCCGTGCCCCGCCGGCAGTATGCTCACCCTGGCCAGCCGGTTTTCCGGAGATAACCAATAGCTGGCCACGGCGTGCCCCGATTCGTGGACGGCAATGATGCGCCTTTCATGCTCGGTAGCGATCATCCCTCTGTCGGCTCCGGCGACCGCCCTGTAGAAGGCTTGCTGCAGATCCCGCACATCAATGCCGCCGTTGTCCCGCTCCGCCGCCGCGAGCGCCGCCTCATTCAACAGGTTTTCCAGAGAGGCGCCGGAGAAGCTGACGGTCTGCGCCGCCAGTTCTTCAAGGTTGACATCTGTGTTCAACGGCTTCCCGCGGCTGTGCAGCTTCAATATGCTCAGTCGCTGGGCCCTGTCGGGCAAGCCCACCTCGATCTGCCGGTCAAAGCGTCCGGGACGCAGCAGTGCAGGGTCCAGTGCCTCCATGCGGTTGGTGGCGGCGATGACGATGATGCCGTCGCCGGTGTAGAACCCCGACATTTCGCTGAGCAGCGCGTTCAGCGTCTGGTCCCGCTCGTCGGAGGCGCTGTCATCCCGGCGCTTTCCCATGGCGTCGATCTCGTCGATGAATATGACGCATCTTCCGGTTTTTCGCGCCTTTTTGAACAGCGCGCGCACACGGCTCGCGCCGACGCCGACGTATTTTTCCACGAAATCCGATCCGGACAGCGCATAGAAGGGCACCCCCGCCTCTCCGGCCAGCGCGCGCGCCAGCAGCGTCTTGCCCGTGCCAGGCGGGCCGTAGAGCAGCACGCCTTTGGGCATGCGGGCTCCGTAGCGCACATATTTATCGGGACATATCAAATAGTCCCGAAGCGCTTCAAGGCTTTGAAGCGCCTGCTCGTTCGCGGCAACGTCGGAGAAGGTACAGGATGGCTGTGTACACTTTCCGAACGCGCCCCTCCCCTCGCCCTCCGCTTCCGTCCGTCCGCGCCGCCTGCCAAGGGCGGCAAGCAGTATGAGTCCGGCCATGGCGATGATAATCAGAATCTGAGAAAGCGTTGCGCGGAGGTTCGGTGCGCTCTGAATCGTCAGCGAGAGCATCGTTGCGCCCAGGGCCGCAATCAGGATCAACGTCGTCAATGTCGTGGTCATGCGCTTCAAGGAAACCACCTCTCCCATATACGCGGTATTTATATATGCCTGTACCATTGTACGACGAGCGCGGCATATTGTCCACGAACAACTTCTGGCATACGTGTCTAAAATCGCCGCAAATGGGAAAGCATAGAAAGAGACGCTTCGAAACGGAGGGGTGGATTGAACGATGAAAAAGAAGCTGTTGATTGGCCTGGGCTTCACAGCGCTGATTGCGTGCGCTTTGCTGCTGTGGCGGCTCGATCTGCCCCATTGGAAAAGGCTCGATCTGTCCAAAATCGAACAGATGTCCGGGACGACGACAGTCTACGACCAGGACGATGTGACTGTTGGCGCGCTGCACGGCAGCGAAAACAGGATCTGGGTGGGATTGTCCAGCATTCCGGAGCATGTGCAGCAGGCCTTTATCGCCGCTGAGGATTTGCGCTTTTACAGACATCACGGCGTGGATTTCCACAGGCTTCTGGGGGCGCTTTGGCAGGATATACGCACCCTGAGCTACGCCCAGGGCGGCTCTACGATTACCCAGCAGTTGATCAAGCTGACCCATCTGAGCCAGGTCAAAACCATTTCCAGAAAGGCGCAGGAGATCGTCCTGGCCCTGCAGCTGGAGCGCGTCATGGACAAGGCGCATATACTGGAGGCTTATTTGAACGCCGTTTATTTCGGCCATGGAGCCTATGGGATCGAAGCGGCCTCCAACGCCTATTTTGACAAGTCCGCCTCCCAGCTGACGCTTTCCGAGGGCGCGCTCCTTGCAGGCGTCATCAAATCGCCTTCCTCCTATGCGCCTCATCTGAACATGAATAGGGCCATCTCGCGGCGCAACGCCATATTGCAAATCATGGAAAACAACGGCATGATCTCCGACAAGCAGCGGAAGCATGCCCAGGCCGAGGACGTGCGCCTCGCCTCGAACGCGGAGGATGGCCAATTCGCCTGGTACATGGATGCTGTGATTGACGAGGCTACGGTTTTGTTGAATGTCTCTGCGGACGAACTCATGTCTGGCCGATACGCGATTCACACCGCGCTGAACCCTCGAATGCAAACTGCGGCGGAGGCGTTGTTTGAAGATGAAACGCGGTTTCCCGGTGAAGGCGCGGACGGCACGCCGGTTCAAGCGGCGCTCGCCGCGCTGAACACCGAAAGCGGAGAGCTGCAGGCTGTGATCGGCGGCAGGCGATACGACGTGAAAAGGGGGCTGAACCGCGCCACAGCCATGCGCCGACAGCCGGGCTCCGCCATCAAGCCGGTCTCCACCTACGCGGCCGCCATAGACGCATGCGGCTATCTGCCCTCGTCGATCATCGACGACACCCCCCGAACCTTCGCCGGAGGCTATGCCCCCGGAAATGCCGGCGGCGTCAGCTATGGCAGGGTGACGCTGCGCGAGGCACTGTCCCGTTCGCTGAACGTGGCCACCGTAGCTCTGGCAGATACCATCGGCGTTTCAACGCTGCGAACCTATGCCCAGCGCTTCGGTCTGCCCTTGGACAACGCGGACGCCAATCTCTCCCTTGCGCTCGGTTCGCTGACCTATGGCGTTTCTCCCGTTCAGCTGTGCGCGGCCTACTGTGCGCTGGCCAACGGCGGCGAACAGGTGACGGCACACGCCATACGATGGATTGAAGACGGCGACGGGCGCGTGGTGTATCGCTCGCCCCAAAAAACAAATCGGGCAGTCAGCCCGGAAACAGCCTATATGATTACAGATATGCTGAAAACCGCCGCCACAAAGGGCAGCGCCAGGGCGCTCTCCGCCTGTGGCATGCCCATCGCAGGCAAGACGGGTACGGTGGCAGAGGGAACGTCCGGCACCAGGGACATATGGACCGTCGCCTACACGCCCGAAGCGGCCGTATGCGTATGGATGGGTTTCGATAACCCTGGCGCGGGCAACAGCCTTCCCGCCTCCGAGGGTGGCAGCGGCTATCCCGCGCGGCTTTGCGCGGCGTTCATGGGCGATGTTTCCAGTCAAATCTCGAAAAAAGACTTCAAACGTCCGGGCGGCGTCAAACAGGTGCTGCTGGACAGCGTGGCGCTTGAGGACGATCAGGCGGTGCTGCTCAGCACCGGGCGCACGCCGCCGGAGTATACCCGGCTCGAGCTTTTCCGCGAGGGCGAAGCGCCGACGCAGTTTTCGGGGCATTGGAACGCGCCTTCCCCGGTTCGGGATTTTCGCCTGCTCACAAAGCCCGGTCAGATACCTGTACTGGCGTTTACACCTCAGGATTCAAATACAGAATACGTGCTTACCCGAACTGTTGACGGCGAGAGCGCCGAGGTGGCCGTGCTGCGGGGCGAAGCAGGCCGGGAGCTGAGATATGCAGACGATGCATGTGACCTTTCACGGCGCGCAAGCTATGCGCTGCTGCCCAGGAACGGCTTGCTATATGCCCGGGGAGAGCTGCTCGCCGGCCCAGTCAGCCAGAGCGTCGCCTATGCCCCCGGCGGCCTGCTGAACACGATAATGGGCATCGGCGAAGCCGAAGCCCCGTCGATGCCCGCTGTTGTAGAGGAAACCGCCCCTCAGTCGCTGTTTGGTTGACCGATGCACAGAAGCTCCCTTTCCTCTTGTTCTATCGGCTTAAACGTGAGATGATCCCCTTCCGCAGAAACGCGCACGCGATCTCCAATGCGGATTTTGCCCAGCAGGATTTCCTCGCTGAGGGCATCCTCCACCATGCGCTGTATCGCGCGGCGCAGTGGACGCGCACCGTATTGCATGTCGTAACCCGCGCCGCTTATGACGCTGAGCGCGGATTCATCCACTTCCAGCTCAATGCCGCGTTCTGCCAGCCGAGCGCAGACCTGTCGGAGCAGCAGCCGCGCGATTGCGTCGATCTCATGCTGCTCCAGGGCGTGGAATACGATGATCTCGTCCACACGGTTCAGGAACTCCGGCCTGAATATGTTCTTCACCTCGCCCATGATGTTTTCCTTCATGGTCTCATAGGTGCGCGCACTGTCGACGGAGCCGCCAAAGCCCATGCTGCGCTGCTTTTTAAGGGCATGCGCACCAGCGTTGCTGGTCATCACGATGACGGTATTCTTGAAATCAACCACCCTGCCCTGGCCGTCGGTCAGGCGTCCGTCCTCCAGGATTTGAAGCAGGATATTGAACACGTCCGGATGGGCCTTTTCAACCTCATCCAGCAGTATGACCGAATAGGGCTTGCGCCTGACTTTCTCGGTGAGCTGGCCGCCTTCGTCATGCCCCACATAGCCCGGAGGCGAGCCGATCATGCGGGACACGGAGTGCTTTTCCATATACTCGGACATGTCGATTCGAATCATGCTGTCCTCGTTGCCGAACAGCGCTTCTGCGAGCGCCTTGCAGAGCTCGGTCTTGCCAACGCCGGTGGGCCCCAGGAAGATGAAGGAACCGATAGGCCGATTGGGGTCCTTGAGCCCCGCCCGGGCACGGCGAATGGCCCTGGCGACGGAAGCCACAGCCTCCTCCTGGCCGATGACACGTTCATGCAGCACTGCTTCCAGATTGACCAGCCTGCGGGACTCATCCTCCGTGATTTTCGACACCGGAATGCCCGTCCACGCGCAGACGATCTGGGCGACCTCTTCCTCGCCCACGGTCTCGACCCTGCTGTTTCGGATCTGCTCCCATTCGCTCCTGCGCTGAGCCATCTCGTTTTGCAGCGCCTTTTTGCTGTCCCGGAGCCTGGCCGCCTTTTCGAAATCCTCGTGGGCCACGGCTTCCTCGGTCTCCTTGTTCAGGGCATCCAGGCGCTCCTGCTGCTGCTTCATATCCGGCGGTGCGGTAAACGCCTTGATGCGCACGCTCGACGCCGCCTCGTCGATCAGGTCGATGGCCTTGTCCGGCAGACAGCGGTCGGAGATATAGCGGTCCGAAAGGAATACCGCGGCGGAAATGGCCTCGTCGGTGATGCGCACACGATGATGCGCCTCGTAGCGATCCCGCAGGCCCTTGAGTATGGCCACGGATTCTTCGCGGGTCGGCTCGGAGACCTTGACCGGCTGGAAGCGGCGCTCCAGGGCCGCATCCTTTTCGATGTGCTTGTGGTACTCGTTCAACGTCGTCGCGCCGATGCATTGCAGCTCGCCCCTGGCCAGGGACGGTTTCAGTATGTTTGCCGCGTCAATCGCGCCCTCCGATGCGCCCGCGCCGATGAGGGTGTGCAGCTCGTCGATGAACAGTATCACGTTGCCCGCGCTCTTGATCTCACCCATGACCCGCTTCAGGCGCTCTTCAAATTCGCCCCGATACTTCGCGCCAGCCACCATGCTGGCGAGGTCCAATGAAACCACGCGCTTTCCACGGAGGATCTCAGGCGCTCTGTCTTCGACGATCATCTGGGCAAGTCCTTCCACGATGGCGGATTTGCCGACGCCGGGTTCGCCGATCAAAACGGGATTGTTTTTGCGCCTGCGGGACAATATCTGTACAATGCGCTCGATTTCATTGGCGCGACCCACCACGGGATCGAGTTCGCCACCGCGCGCCATGGCGGTCAGATCGCGGGAGTATTGATTGAGCGTCGGGGTATCGGCTGCCGCGCCATTGCCGCCCCCGGAGGTTTCTTCCTCCGCGCCGGTCAATATGCGCAGCAATTCGTCCCGCGCCTTTGACAAATCCATCCCCAGCTTGATCAGCACATGGGCGGCCACGCCCTCCCGCTCACGCATCAGCGCAAGCAGTATATGTTCGGTGCTGACGTAGTTCTGCTTTAATTCACGCGCCTCTCGGACGCTCTGTTCCAGCACCTTTTTTGTCCTCGGCGTGTAGACCATCTGCTTGCCCTCGACGATTTCATCGCCGCGACCGAGGATCTGCAGTATTTCCTCCCGAACCGCTTCCAGCGTAATGCCCCGCAGCACGGGCTTCGCTCCGCCCGGCTCGGTCAGCACGCCCAGCAGGAGATGCTCGGTACCCACATACGTGCGTCCCAGCTCCGCCGCTTCCCTTTGAGCGGCCATCAGAGCGTGTTGTCCACGCTCAGTGAATTTCGCGTAATATGCCATTTATAACCTCCAATACAATAACCACTTTTTCACATCCAACGCCTATTCTGCCACCAGAGCCTGCAGCTCCTCGCGCAGGATCTTAGCCCGCAATATTTCTGATTCTCTCGGGCTGATCAGCTTGCCCGCCCTGACGCCCAGCGAACCGGGCTGCACGTCCATCATCAGCGTGTCCAGACCCGGCAGCGGCGCGTGCAGATAGCCCATGCTGGCCGCATAGCGTATGTCGGAATAGCGGGTCATGAACTCTTTTGCGGTCATCAGCCGCGCATACATCAATTCTCCCCAGGATCGCATGAGCCTATCCTGAAGCTGCAACATATCCTTCTTTTCGACGCTTTCCCGCATGCTGCGCTCGTGTTCCACGATCTGGTTCGTCGCTCCCGTGAGCGCGTGGATCACGTCCTCCTCGCTTCGGCCAAGCGTCGCCTGGTTGGACAGCTGGTACAGGTGGCCCTGGGCTTCGCTGCCCTCGCCGTAGAGCCCGCGGATGGTCAGGCCGAGCTTGGCGATGGTCTGCATCACAGCGCCCATCTGTCCGTTGGCCGACATCGCCGGCAGATGCAGTATGACGCTGGCGCGCATGCCGGTGCCCGTATTGGCAGGGCACGCTGTCAAAAACCCCCATTGGTGGTCGAAGGCGAAGGGATACCGCGTCTCCAACGCTTCGTCCAGCTTTAACGCCATCTCAGCAGAACGCTCAAGTTGGAGACCGGGCAAAAGCCCCTGAAAGCGCACGTGATCCTCTTCGTTCAGCATCACGGTGACGGTGCCTGCCGAGGACACCATCGCCGCAGACCGGTTGACAAATTTAAGCAGGTCGTAGCTGATCAGATGATGCTCCACGAGGCGCGAACGCGCGTCCTCCTCCAGCTCGCTCATGCGAAGCAGCGTAAAAGCGGATCCGTTCTCCGTCTTGAACACGGCGTCTACCGTGCGCTCGATGACCTCCTCGGAGTATTCCGGGGTGAGCTTTGGCGAAAAGGGCAGGTCCTCGTAATTTCGGGAGAGCCTGACCCGGCTGGAAATGACCACATCCTGCTCCGGCGCAAGCACATATTCATACATTGTCGTCCGCCCCCTCCCCGTTGTTTTCAAGCCGTTCGTGGGGTCTGACCTTGATATCCGATTCCTTCCGATCCAGCTGTATGCTCAGGGCGCGTATGGTGTCCCGCAGCTTGGCGGCCTGCTCGTATTCCTCGTCCTTTATGGCTTTTTGCAGCATTTGCTTCAGCCGGTCGATGTTCATGCGGATGGAAGTGCCGCTGTGCACGCCTCCGGGAACGCGGCCCGCATGTTGGGTATTGCCGTGCACCCGCTGCAGCAGGGCGTTCAACGGCGTTTTGAACGCCTGGTAGCAGTTGGCACAGCCCAGCATTCCGCACTTGTGGAATTCGGCATAGGTCATGCCGCACTGTTCGCACACAAGTGCTTCGTATTCGGCGTCATCCCGTTCGCTTTCCCGGGAGCCCCGGTTTTCCAGTATGCTGTTCAGTATGCCTGCCAGATTGGAAAAGTCAATGCCGGGAATCTGCTTTTGATGCTTTGCCATACACGTCGGGCAAAGATTCCTTTCGACGCGATCTCCGTTGATAATCGTCATCAGGTGAAATTTGGCGGGTCTGATGCCGCAATCCTCACACATCATCGCGCTCACCCTCCTCGAGATTCTTGAATACCTGTATAAGCATGTTTTTGAATACCGCAGCGCGAAGCACGTCTTTTGCACTGATGGGCAGCGCGAGGGCGTTGCGGGAAACTGCAGAGCGCATCAGCGCCGCCTCACGTGCGGTGAGCATCTTGCGCTCATACATGTTGGAAATGATCGCATTGGCGGTCTCCTCGTCCACGGAATTGCCGATCCGGTTCAGCAGCGTTTCAAGGAAATTCGGTTCGTCCCGCGCCGTCATGCGAACGATGCGCACAAATCCGCCGCCGCCACGCCGCGATTCGATGATATAGCCATGATCCACGGAAAACCGGGTGGCGAGCACATAATTGATCTGTGAAGGCGCGCAACCGAAATGATGAGCCAATTCATTGCGGCGCAATTCGATATGTGCGTCCTCTCGCATCAGTTCTTTGATAAATTTTTCGATATTATCACTGAGCTGTGCCATATAATCGCCTCCATTGACCATCTTTGACTATTATATACCACATCCGTGATTTTTGCAAGAGGTAAATTTGATTTTTACTGACTATTTTGGTTTTCAGTTTACAGGCCAGGGTTCCCGTTTCCATTCGGGGTCAGCGTGGACGCCGGCCCCTCAACCATTTTGAGGTCAGATTCTTTTCAATAATCAAGCAAAACCTGTCAGGGGGGTTGTCAAGGTGGAAAACCCTTCGGGTTTTCCACCCCGGCCAAAGGTCGGGACGCGGACGGTTCAATCCTTCGGACTGAACCGCCGCGCCTGTTTGAAGGGGAACCTGTCCCCTTTTGACCGTTACAGTGAAGCCGGAGGCTGAGCAGTAGCAGTTTATGCGCTCATCCCCTTCAAAAAGGTCATCATTACCCGGGCCGAATTGTCGGCGGCGACAGGCAGGAACTTGTAGAATTCCACCTCATGTTCGCCGTCGGTGCTGTCGGAGATGGCGCGTATAACAGCGCATCTGACGCCGTTATAGTAGCATACATGGGCAATCGCGCCAGCCTCCATTTCGCAGGCCTGGGCATCGAACAGTTCCACGATGCGCGACTTGACGGACGCCTCGCTGATGAATTGATCCCCTGAGGCTATCTTCGCGGGCACAGCGTGGACGCCTTCGATCTCGGCGGCGCGCAAAATACCCCGGACGGCATCCTTATCGCAGGGGAAGGTATCGCCGTTCAGCTCGGCAAAGAACGCGGGCGGATCACCTACGGCGGTGGTGTCAAAATCGTGCTCCACCACGCCCGTGCCCACGGCGATGTCGCCGATGCTCAGCTGCGCGCTGAGGCTGCCCGCGACGCCGGAATTGACGATCAACGACGGCGCGTAGCGCATGATCATGGCCTGCGCGCACATGGCGGCGTTGACCTTGCCTATGCCCGCCATGCCGATAACCGTTTTTTGCCCCATCAGTTCACCGGATGTAAAGCTGAGCCTGCCGATGTGGCTGATCTCGGATTGAGTCATGTTCGCCTTTAGCTTTTCAGCCTCTATTTCAAGGGCGCATATAATTCCGATCATGTTTATTTTATACCTGCCTTTCGATAAAGCAATACGGTGGCCTGGGCAGAAATGCCCAGCTCCTCTCCCTCGAAGCCCATGCGCTCCGTGGTGGTAGCCTTGACGTTCACGCGATCCTCGTCAACCTCCAGTCCCTCGGCCAGTCTCCTGCGCATCCGGGCCATATATCCGGCGAGTTTGGGCTTCTGGGCCACGATGGTGACGTCCGCGTTGCCCACGGCATAGCCCTTTCTTGAAATCAGGCCCATCACCGACGCAAGGAGCTTCATGGAATCCGCGTCCTTGTATTGAGGATCGTTGTCGGGAAAGTGCCTGCCGATGTCGCCCAGGGCCAGCGCGCCAAGCAGCGCATCCATCAATGCGTGCACGGCCACATCCGCGTCTGAATGGCCGTCCAGACCCCGGTCGTGGGCTATCTCCACGCCGCACAGTACCAATCTGCGCCCCTGTACCAGCCGGTGGGCGTCATAGCCGTAGCCGACCCGCACATCCGTCATTTCCATTCTGTTGTGCGCGTCAAAATCTGCCTTCGTCGTCAATTTGATGTTCTCCGCCGCGTCGTCAGTCGTCACAAGGCCGATGTTCCCATAATAATGCTCGTACAGCATGGCGTCGTCCGTCACGGTCAATCCCTCGTCCCTGGCCCTGATATGAGCCTTCAATATGCTCCGGTAGTCAAAACACTGGGGCGTCTGCACGGCGCGCAGCGCGTTTCGATCCAGTGTGGTCACGTGACCGTCGTCGCCGATCTGTTTGATGGTATCCACCACCGGCGTCGAAATCACGCCGCTGCCGCAGGAACATGCGGATTCCAGTGTTGCATCGATGATTTTTGCGCTGACAAAGGGGCGCGCAGCGTCGTGAATCGCTACGATGTCCGTGTCCTCCGGCAGCCTCAGCAGCCCGTTGCGCACGGAATCCCGCCGGGTTTCTCCGCCAGGCGCCGTCCCCTTTACGATGTCAAAGGGGCCTTCCCTGTCCCGCAGCGCCGCAAAACACGCTTCATCCTCGGCGGAGAGGACGACGACCGCCCCGTCAAATCGCCCGGAGCGCTCGATTGCGTCCAGGCAGCGTCCGAGGGCCGATCGCCCATCGACGGGGTAAAATACCTTGTTCATGCCAAGGCCGGCACGGGTTCCCCGCCCTGCGGCCACAATGATAGCCCAGCACTTCATGGCTTTGCGCGGTACATGGATGCCGCGTCCTGCTTGGCGGCATGCTCGGCGATGGACAGTATTTCGTATTCACTGTACTTGTCGCCAAAGCGAATACCCAGCACATCCCCCACCCTGACGTCGGTACCGGGCTTGCCTTCCTTGCCGTTGACCGTGACATGGCCGGTGGAGCAGGCGTCGTTTGCAACGCTTCTGCGTTTGATGATCCTTGATATTTTGAGAAATTTATCCAAACGTATGGAGGTCGCCACGGTGCGTTCCACGGGTTTTTTGGCCTCTATGGCTTTTCGGCTCATGTTTCATACTCCTCTCGAAGGAATCCGCAATCAATGGAACAGGGCACTCCCTGTCGGAAGCGCCCTGTCAATGCACAAAGTCTTAGAACTGATCCTTGAAGCCCTTGCCCGCTTTGAAAGAGGGCGTCTTCTTGGCGGGAATCTCAATGGTCTCACCAGTAGAGGGCTTGCGGCCGGTACGGGCACCGCGCTCCTTTACCTCAAAAGTACCAAATCCCATCAGCTGCACCTTGTCGCCTGCCTTCAGCGCCTCGGTGATGGTGTCGGTAAAAGCATTCAGCGCAGCTTCAGCCTGCTTCTTGCTCAGCTCGGATTTCTCTGCCATTTTGGCAATCAGGGTCGCCTTGTTCATAAAGAATACACCTCCAGATATGATAAGCAAATTGAGCACAATAAACCAATTTCATTGAGCGCAATATTGAGTGTATTCGCGCCTGTAGGTCCGGTTTCCTGCCTGTATTCTTTGCTCTATCACAATTTTACTAAATGCCAATATTTTCTCAATGTTTCTTCGTCCAACTCACCCAATTGCGCACCTTTTTCGCGGACCTCGCCCTCGATTGCTGCAAACCTTTCGATAAATCGGTTTACGCTTTTGTTCAAAGCGATTTCCGGATCCACTTGGATCAGTCGGGCCACTCCGGCCAATGCCAGCAGAAGTTCACCGAAATGCGTTTCGACATCACCGTCTGTCCATGATTGATGAATCAGCGCCTCGCAGCGACTGAGGGCTGATTCGACGTTCCGATCTTCCAAACCTGCATCGGCGCTGCGTTTGAGCACCTTTATCGCTCTGAGCATCGCCGGAAGCGTTCTGACGACAGATTGAAGCGTTTCAGTGCGCGTATTCTGATTGCGCTCCGCCATCTTGTTCCTGTTCCACAGGTGCAAGACCTCCTCTTCGTTTTGCGCGCTGTCGCTTCCGAATATGTGGGTATGTCTTTTTATCAGCTTTTCGCAGATGGACGTGGTGATGTCTGTCATATCAAATTCACCGTGTCGCCTTGCGATTTCGGCGTGGAGCACCACCAGCATCAGCAGATCACCCAGCTCATCGTACAGGCGATTGGCATCCCCTTCGTCGATTGCGTCAATGACCTCGTAGGTTTCCTCCAGCAGGCAGGTTCTAAGGGAGGCGTGGGTCTGTACCCTGTCCCACGGGCAGCCGTTCGGCGCGCAAAGCCTGCGTATAATCGCGTTCAGGTGTTCAAAATCATAGCGCTCCAATTCGGTGATCGAAGTAAAGGCGGGAATCAACGCGCAGGTCCTGTGGTCAAACCGCTCTCCCCTGTCCAATGTGTACAGGGGAATGGAGACGGGCGCCTCTTCCCCCTGCATGAGCCAAACGTCCCATTCCTCGGGATAGACGTCCATCAGTCTGAGCTTGATTTCCGCCGCGAGTTCGCGGGTGTCTATCTCCCGGATCAGGCAGTTTTCCCGGGCAGCCGGATGAAAATCCTCCCATTCTGACGCCGCTACCAGGCGTGTTTCACGCTGTGTCAGCGCCAGTAGCTCACCCTCAACCGGAGGTCCCGGAATGACGCGCACATCGCCCTGTGCGCCTTTGATCAGCCTTGGAACGCTTTGATCCCGCACGTCACAAACTGCGTAGGTCACATTCCCGTCCATGCCGGCCTTCAGGACGGCTTGAGCGACCGCGTCCGCATGAGCGTCGAAGTCTTCGCAGTTATCATACAGCGCATCCAACGATACATAGGGAATGCGGTTTTCATCGAGCCATCGGGCACAGCCGCACCTGTCTGTGTGCAGTATGACAGCATCGCCGCGCTTCAGCGCGTCAATGGCATCCAGTGTCAACTCTCCCATACTCCAGCCCACGCCGACAATCGTAATCTTTCCCATGTCAGGCCTCCGCTCGGATACACACGATCCATAATTGGAGTGTGTTTCAAAAATCCTGAGCAAGGAAGTCCGTCGGCTTTTCCGCTGAAACCGCGGCGTCAAGCCTTACCTCAGGGGCCCGCTGTAGCTGTGGTCTTCCGCCATGCCGGCTTTTGAACGATCTGCACGCGGCTCGCCTGCATCAGGGTATCGCACGAGTCAAAGGCATTCAAAGCATGATCCTGACATTCGTTCACAGAATAGCCGCTCGAGCCTGCAACGCCTGACTTTTGAAGCGCACTCTTTTCTCCATTATAACACATAAAATCCAGTCCGACAAGGTGCGTCTTTACTGTTCCATCTGTCTGCCGATGATATTCGCCGTTGTCTCCGCAACTTTTTGGTCTATGTCCGTCATTTGCAGGCCGCTGTCCCGGCTGAGCAGTATCAGTCCACCCACAATCTCACCGTCCGCCAGTATCGGCGCGATGATTTGTGCCGAATAGCTCTCCGGCCTGTCGTCGCCGGTGACGGGGATCATCCTTGCGCCTGTAGACAGATTCAACAGGGTCAGCTGGCGGCTCTGTAGGACCTGGTCCACTTCCGGGCTGAGCTGCTTTTCCACATATTCGCGCTTGGCGGCGCCGGAGCTGGAAACGACGGCGTCCCTGTCGCTGATCAGCGCCACATGCCCCAGCGTTCGGTACAGGGAATCGGTATAGTCCTTGGCGATGGTTGCGATCTCGCCGATCGGCGAATATTTTTTCAGAACGACCTCACCGTCGTGATCGGTAAATATTTCCAGAGGGTCCCCCTCGCGAATTCTCAGCGTCCGCCTGATTTCCTTGGGAATGACTACCCTTCCCAGCTCGTCAATTCTTCTGACAATGCCCGTTGCTCGCATATAAAACGCCCTCCATTAGCTCAAAATGCTATCAGGTTCACATGTTTGCACCTATTTTGCGCGAAACCGGACGTTTTATGCGCAATCCAGCGTCTCAGAAATCAGATTTGATTGTTTGTAAAAGCATGTGTTATTATGCATTATAAGAAAATAACGTATTTTGTGG
Organism: uncultured Eubacteriales bacterium; assembly: GCA_902778995.1. GTDB lineage: Bacteria > Bacillota > Clostridia > Christensenellales > Aristaeellaceae > UBA2862. The sequence continues at coordinate 20,714 of CACYZW010000002.1, read as the reverse complement.
AAGCCAACCTTCGCTGATTCCCAGGTTTCAATTCCTTCATCAGCATACATATTAATGAAAACACCGCACAATGCTCATGGCGCACTGTGCGGTGTTTCCCACAACGACTGAATTTCAGCCAGTAAAGTGAAAGCCCCGTTGAAAATCTCAGTCAGATTTGCCGACGAAAAGGTTTCAACAAATGGTTGAACGCATTCGCCTGCCGAATGCTTTACTTGTCTTTTTTTCCAAACAATAGCCCTGCAATTCCGCCGACTAAACCCTCAGCAGCCTTGCTGCTCGTACCGAAGCCATCCCTGAAGACGCTTTCCATCGCCTCATAGAAGGTCTTCAGAGAATGTTTTTTAAACTCTGCCTTAAAGTATTTCTCGCTTCCATCGCTGTCCCATTGATCGTCTTTGAAATCATCATAGAGTTTCCAGAGACATTCATGCCAATTGGGCCCAAGCAGGTTCTTGCCGTACTCGTCATTGAATTCTTTGATTCGCGTACAGATATCCGCTGGAATATCCAGGTAGTAATACCTTACAAGACTGTCGGTTTCTTCCTGATACTTTCTGAACTCAGCGATCCTGGCGTCGTTCAGCGCATCCATATCTTCAAAATATCTCTCGTACAGGCGCAGATACCGGGTATAGATCCCGCGAAGAATCGTTGGTAATTCTTCCGTTTTCGCAGTCTCTTCGTGCAGAATCTGGTCTACTCTCTTAACGCTCAATTCAAGCATGGTTATCCTCCTTGTCATTTCAGCGCATATAAGACCTGGATTGAAAAACCGCCCCGGACCTTTGCATGAATGCGAAGATCCAGGGGCAGTTGTCCTTCAATTATTTGAGATTGGTGACCATCTTCAGAAGGCTTTCCAGTTCAGCGTTGATCTTTTCAACGGTGATTTCATTGATGTTTTCCGAAGTGCTCAAGTCTTCGATATTCACCTTGTCGATGCGGCTGATCTTGAACATCGCCGGCTGATCGGCGTCGTCGGAATTCAGTTCGCAAACAAGGCTGTCGCCATCCTGATAGAAATCAACGATGATGGAGGCTTCCTTGCCTTCGGCGGTCTCCGCGAACACTTCATAGCGGATCTTGCCCGTCCAGGTTTCACGCACAGTGGTGCTGATGGCGCCCTTCGGCCCCTTCATATACAGATAATCCGGGCCAAACTCCGCCCTGAGCTCTTCCTTGCCTTCAATCGTGACGAAGACATTTCCGCTCTCGATCTGCTTTTCCTCGAAGTTCATCTGAACCTCAGCAATGGATTCACCGGCGGTCAGCTTCTCCAGGTAGGAATACTGGGACACTGAAAGATCATAGACCAGCAGGGGCGCTTCATCCTTGTATCCCACACACACTTCAATATCCGCAGCGCCGTTCTCGACATTGATCCAGGCGTCCGTATCGCACATCATGACCTTCTGCTCAGCAGATTCCTCGCCAATCTGGAAATGGGACATCCAGTGGCCATTCTCATCAAAGGCTTCAGTGCTCTGGATGGAGCGGACGGCTTCCAGGATGGCATCGCGGTTCGTCAGCCAGTCCTTCTGGATATCAGCAAAGGTCTTGCCGCCCTTCGCAGCAGCCTTGCGATTCACCAGTTCAGCAACGTCGGGGTTTAACATCAGTTCGTCCACTGCTTCAGCCAGCGCGGTTGCGAAGGCATCGCTGCGCAGGCTGGTCGCAATGCTGCCCTGATCCTCTTTAACGTCCAGAATGTATTCCGGCTTGAACTTATCGGCAAAGGATATCGCCGCAGAACCCAGCGTGACTGCATCAGCCTGCTCCTGGGCTTCCATCGCAGAAGCAAGAATGCCCATTTCATTCACGGCGTTCATTATTTCCTCATTCGTGGGAAGCGCCTCTTCAGGGATGCTCTGAATGACCTCGTCCATCATAGAATTCAGCTCTTTGATGGCATCCTGCACGACGGTGGTAATGGTGGCATACCGCAGCAGCGTCACATTGCCTTCGGAAGCCACATAGATACCCGTGGGATTCAGCTGAACATGGCCGTCCTCCACGCCGTTATTGCGCGATACCAGGTGAAGGTTATCGCCATCAACACGGATCACAAGGTCGGTAGATTTTTCCCCGTTCTGAAGCTGCAGGGCGATATCCTTCGTCTTCGTGTCCGTTTCCTTCAGAAAACGACTCAGTATGCTGCGACCGGACTCTGCAAAGGCATTTACAGCAGTGAAAAGCATCATGACAACCAACAGCAAGGAAATTAGCTTCTTCATAACATATACCCCTTTCTTCATAACTGCGTCATTTCATAGCAACGCCGCATAATGTACCGACATAAGCAGCAGGGCTGACTCCCCCACACCGGGTCTCTCCCGCGTTCAGTTACATGTATTTACACCGTGGATACTGTATTGCCTGTAAAGAGGTCATCGTAGTCGTGGCGGTGTGAATCGTTACCGAGTTTTTCGCCTCGCGCGTCGTTCAATTCTCCTTTCCAGATTGTAGTTGTCATGGGGACGTCACACATTGCTGGTAAAATATGTCACTCCTATATTACTATTTTTCACCATTTTCGTCAAGGGGGGTTTCCAGATTGTCAAACCCCTGTTTTTTCTGATATGGAAGGCAGAACGTTGCTGTGATAGATCGTACATAACGCCTATTTGCTTAAACCGGCAAAGCCGCGGGCGTTTTTTTGCGGTGTTTCCTTAAGGAAACACACTGTTTTCAGATGCAAAGCACAAAACCCCGGACTATCTGGACTGATAATACGGAGTTTTGCGGTCATTATGGGGTTGAAACTCACCCGTCAGAGCGCCGTAATTATGTGCGTTGATTCTCAGGTCTCCAGAATCTTGACCTTGGACCAGGCAGAGTAATACTTCTCACCATCGATCGTGGCGTAGATGCGAACGCGCACATAGTATTCCTTCCCTGCCTTCAGCGCCTTGAGGAGCTTTTTGACATCCTTGTACTTCTTGATCTTCTCCTTTTTGCTGCCGGAGAAATCCTCATTCAGGCTGTACTCAACCTGGAAGCCCTTGACGTGCTTCAGGCACTTCCAATAATTGGCGGCCTCCTTGTCGTCGCTCATCATTTTAATGAACGTCTTGGCCTTCGGAAGCACGTAGAAGGGTACTTCGACAGAACCGGTGAAATGTCCCTGCCCCTTGATCTTCAGCGTATACAGCCCGATATCCCGGATCTTCTTGTCGTAGCTGAAGGTGTAGTCCTCGCCTTCCTTCAACTTCATGTCGCCGCACTCGGCTTTCACGGAAGGCCTCTTGATCTTCTTGCCGGTAAAGGGTACATCCTTCACCGTAATCCAGCAATCTTCAATCGGGAAAGTCTTCGCGGCGTCCTCGATCATCTGTTCAGCGGCAAGCAGCATGTTCAACAAGTCGCCCGGAATCAGCTGTTCCTGATCATAGGTCAGGCTGTCATAGGCCTCCCGCGCCGCAGCCACGGCATCCTCGTCGTCCATATCCACACTGTCGCCGAGGGCCTGGATGGCTTCTGCCACCCACTGGGCAGCTTCCTCGTCGGCCTTTTGCTTCTTCGCCGCTTTCTTTGCAGCCTTCTTGGCGGCTTTTCGGGCGGCTTCCTCCTCTGCGGCTGCTTCCAGGGCGGCGATTTCCGCAGCCTGTTCCACGGCGGCGTTTTCCACAGTCTGATGCAGAGCGGCGATTTCTGCGGCCTGTTCCACGGCGGCGTTTTCCACAGCCTGCTGCAATGCGGCGATTTCCGCAACCTGCTCCACGGCGGCGTCTTCCACAGCCTTCTGTAATGCGGTAACTTCTGCGGTCTGCTCTGCGGCGGCGGTCTCTACAGCCTCCCGAGCAGCGGCAACTTCTGCGGTCTGCTCTGCGGCGGCGGCCTCCACAGCCTCCTGAGCAGCGGCAACTTCTGCGGTCTGCTCTGCGGCAGCGGTCTCCACAGCCTGCGTCTCGGGCGGGTCGACTTCTTCCGCTTGATCAGCGGGTTCTGTTGTCATATCGGCAGCTGGCGAATCGGGAACGGGTGTATCCACATCCACCCCGTAGGCTTTCTTTATAGCCTCCAGCACTTCCTCGGTGGGCTTGGCTTCTCCCTGCACACAAGCAGACAGCCTGGATGCGTCAATGCCGATGTTCGCGGCAAGCGCGTCGATGGTGAGCCCCCTGTCCGCAAGCAACTCTTGGATTGTCATCTGTGATTCTTCCTTTCGGTATAGACGTACCTTATGGTATGGAAGCGAAGAAGTCTCGCGTTTTGCTGACTTCTTCGCTTTTAACGACGTTGGCAACGATGTTGGCCTTTGCAGCTTTCTCCTGATCGTCATACGGCGACCACAGTCAAATGCCGTCACAACGGCGTACCTGCCGATTCCAACGATCTTATCCTCCCGATCCGGGATGATGCTTTACTCGACGATTTCAGCGGCAGGGGCGTTCTTGCGTACAGAATCAATGCCGTTAATGCAGGAGTCCTTCTCCTTGTAGCCTTCGCTTGCCGCGATGATCTCCCCGTTTTCGGCCCTGAGGCGGAAACGGAATTCCCCGGCCTTGTCCTTGAAAATCGAGAACTTGGGGTTTCCCAGTTGCTTATAATCCGGCACGGTCTGATCCTCGACAGGCGCGTTGGCCGCGTTGTGCTTCACGCTTGCAATGCCCTTGAGACAGGCGGCCTTTGAGGTATACACCTCAGAAGTGGCGATGATCTCTTTGTTGTCGGCGACCAGGTTGAACGAGAACCCGGCCTGGGTATTCTTTACGATAAACTTACTCATCTCTATAACCTCCTGTAATAAATATTGCTCCTTTGACTGTAGACCAATCCTGCATGTAATACCATTGTTTTCCACGGATCAATGCAGAACTCGCCGTCATCCCTTGCGCGCTCCGGCATCCGGTGCCGACAGACCTTCCTGGAATCGTCAGGCGGGCGCCTCTGCCGGCGTATTCGTGGCTCTATTACTCCACAATGTCGGCGGTGAAGGCGTTCGTGCGCACGGAATCGATGCCCTTAAGGCAGGAATCCTTCGCCTTGTAGCCCTCGCTTGCCGCGATGATCTCCCCGTTCTCGGCCTTGAGGTGGAAACGGAATTGCCCGTCCTTGTCCTTGAAAACCGCAAACTTGGGGTTCCCTTCGCTCTCATAGCCCGGCACGGTCTGGTCCTCGACAGGCGCGAGGGGTGCGTTATACTGCACGCTTTCAATGCCCTTTATGCAGGCAGCCTTTGAGGTGTAGACCTCGGAAGTGGCAATGACCTCGTTGTTGTCTGCGACCAGGTTGAACGAGAACCCGGCCTGGGTCTGCTTAACCGAAAACTTACTCATCTCAGTTACCTCCCATATTTTTTGCGTTTTTTGCTATCGGCACATTATTTCAATATTATAATACCGTTTTTCCGGCCCCTCGTCAAGGGGTTTTCACACAGTCAGGCGCATTTTTTTGAGCGATGCTGTCGCTCGGCGTCACCTCCAAAATAGCGGCTGACGATCGCTGCTGCGACGCATCCCCGTTTTCAATCATGGGATACCTGCCCGGTGGGTGCCCGTTTTGAAGCATACTCCAAACAAACCACGAGGCGGTCTATCGGTTTCTTCGGTTGTTCTCCGGCTGGAGATAGAATTCCCGTTTTGCGGAGTACATGCTGTCTTCAGCCTCTTTGACAACCTCACGCATGTCAAAGGCGCCTTCCCTTTTTTCACGGACGGCGATGCCGAAGGATACATGATACCCTTTGGCGTGCAGTTCACGGCTCATCCGTTCAAGCTCGGCAGCCACCTCCTCCATCGGCGTATCCATACGGAAAGCCACAAACTCATCGCCGCCAATGCGGTAGGTGTGCTCGGGCCCGAAATACGCCTGCATCGTCGTGGCAATCTCGCGCAGCATCCTGTCGCCGGCGGGATGGCCGTGGCTGTTGTTGATTTCGTGGAGGCCATTCACGTCGGCATAGACAAAGACAAGGTTCCAGGTACTCATTCCCGGGTACTTTTTCAGCTGTTCCTCGTAATGATTCCGGTTTTTTAATCCCGTCAGTAAATCCGTCTGGCTGATGTATTCAATCTGCTTGGACTGGGCCAGCGCCCGGATCTTGATGCTCATGATGAATAACGTCGTGGCTACGGCGACGATGCCAAAAGTCACCATGTTCCAGACGTCGGTCTCCGCGACTTCCGACTGCTTGACGCAGAGAACCATAAGGCAAAAGGCCGCGACATCCGCTGCAATCAGGGCGGTCAATCTGATGGGGCGGTCGTAGAACAGCAACGGGCTCACCAGCAAAAAGGCGACCGCAGACACGGCGGACTTGTTCGCATGAAGCATTGAAATCTGTATGCTGAACACATACAGCACGATCTCGAATGAATAGACGAGTACCGTCACAAGCGTCGGATACTTCGGCACCAAAAAACGCAAACAGAGGAAAATGACCAGCATAATCATTCCGCATGTCATGTAGACGGGGCTGTTCACCGTGGCAAACCGGCCGTAAAGCATGCTGGCGATATACAGCAGGAAAAACATGGTGCCTGCAAGGGGAGAAAAAACCCCAAGTAATACCTGGTTCTCCTCATGAATGTTGGGGGAAAGGTTAATAAATGAGGCTTTATCCACCCCACCGTACAAAAACAATTTCCCCAGTTTTTGAAATAAATCCATGTCCTGATCTCCTTATACTGCTCTCGGGATAAATCAGCGAAAACTATGGGTCGGTTCTCTCGTTCCGGCAGATAAAGCGCCTGAAGGCCCGCCGGCGGCAAAAGCCAAGGCGGAAAAGTCGTCCACTGAATCGCCGGTCTATGCTGAGAGAAGCATTGATTAAATCGCTATCGGACAGCATGTATTACTCTAACGGCTTTTCTCCACTGTCGTCAAGGGGGGTTTCCAGAATGTCAAACTCCTTTTTGCCGGCGCCATCCGGTATCGTCACCGTTACCACGGTCCCGCCCCCCTCGCCCGGCGTGATCGTCAGCTGTCCGCCGCACATGATCTCAAGCCTTTGCCGAATGTTTTTAAGGGCGATGTGCGGCTCGCCGTCATTGGCGGGGTCCAAACCGCGTCCGTTGTCCATAACGACGATTTCGCTGCCGGAATCCGTCTTTCGCGTCCGGATGGAAATGTGAAAGGGGCCTGCGTACGGGTCCCGCCCGTGCTTGACGGCGTTCTCCACGATGGGCTGCAGCGACAGCGGCGGCACGCGAAACCAGGTATGCGGCGTGTCGTATTCCACAAGCAGGCCGTCCTCATACTGCGCCTGCTCCACGGCGAGGTAGGCGCGCGTGTGCTCAAGCTCCGATGAAAAGGGGATCGGCGCGGCGCTTGCGACGGCGGTGAAGTTCTTGCGCAGATAGGTGGTGAAGTCCATGACGACCTGCCGGGCCAGTTGTGGGTCCTGGTTGCAGAGGCAGTATATGCTCGTCATGGTGTTGTAGATGAAGTGGGGCCGCATTTGCAGCACCATGATGCTGGCGCGCTGATTGGCGATTTCCAGCTGCTGCCGGGCGATTTCCCGCTGGTGGTTCATATCCTGCTCAATCTGGTCGGACAGTATGATGCTGTACATGGCAAGGCTGGACAGGACGAGGCAGATGTCGATGAACGGGAAGGCGTCGAAGAACAGCAGCAGGATCAGCGCGACTGTCATCGGCAGTATGGCGACGAGGAAGCTGATGAAGGTCTTGTGGGAAAGCTTCTTTCGGCGGTGTATCACGCCCGCGAGATTGAGCAGCATCATTGCAACCAATGGCAGCGGCAGAAGCGGGTACCATGGCCCGCGGAAATACTGCATGCCCGACGTGATATAAAAGAAGCGATCTGTGAACACACTGTATACGAACAGAATCAGACATATGATCCACAGGCCCAGTACAGCGTGAAAAAAACGGTTTGATCGCAGGCTTTCTCCGCAGCAGTGCAACAGAAAAACCGTCAGCATGATCAGCGGCACTGAAAGGAACGAGGATTCCAAAAGCAGCAGGAGATATACTGCAGCGCTAGGGACGGGAAGATAGCGCAGGAGCATTTCAGCGAAGCCCAAAAGGCCGTTTGTCATAAGAACGAGGAAATAGCCCCGAAAGAAGCACCTGCTCCAGCGCTCGATACCGGGCATGATGGCGGTAAACCACAGGCCCAGCACGCTCAGCAGCGCTGACGCACCGAGCATAAAGAAGTAGAAATTCTCGATCCGGTTGCTCACACGTCTACACCTCCCGTCGAAAACGGATAGCGCAGCCTTTTCAGCTGTTCCTTGACACCCTCTGGGGTCAGGGGCTTGAGAATAAAACCGCTGGCCAGGGTTTTCCACGCATCCAGGGAGTAGTCGCCGTAGGCGGTCAGAAACACGATGTTTGTGCGGGGATTGATTTCAAGCAGCTTGTTGCAAAGATCGAGCCCGCTGGAAGAGCCCAGTTCAATATCCAGAACTGCCAGGGCGACCCGGTTCATCTTTGCGTATTCGATCGCCTCCAGCGGCCAGATAAAGCCCGTGATCGTGGCGTTCGGCATGACCTCCCCCAGCACGGCCAGGCCGTCGGCGAGGATGACCTTGCTGTCGTCCACCATGATGACGTTGGGGGATTCCTCGCTTTGAGCCGCGAGCTGGAACAGCGTGTTGACGTCCACCCCGAGACAGCTGGCCAGGCGGGGAATCATCGTTGCGTCCGGCAGACGGCTGGCGTTTTCCCAGCGGGCAATGGTGGAATGGTTGACAAACATCCGTTTCCCAAGCTCCTTCTGGGAAATGCCTTTTTCCTCTCTCAGCTTCCGCAGGGTCTCCGCAAATAAAACGTTCACTCGATACACCACCCGTCTTTGTGTTCAGAATTATGATAATCCAGCGCGGCGGCAAAAGCAAGAGAAGATTGATAAACTCGGGTTTGACATTCTGGAACATTGTTACTATTCACCCAACAAGCTAGACATTCTGGCTTGACAATTTGGAACCCCCTCTTGAATCAAGTACAGATAATCAGTATAATATCATGTAGTGTACAAGCCGGAAAGCGAAACGAACAAAAAGAACACAGAAACGAACCGCACAGGGAGGCTATCGCATGAAGAAGCTGTTTACGATCGACGACATTATGGTTGCCTTCGTCTCGGCGATGGGTTATGGCTTTGGTGAGGCGATTTCAAGGCTTTTGGGCTGGCCGCCCCTTCTGTGCGGGCTCGCGAGCCTTGTCCTCGGAATTGTGCTCGGGACATGCATAAGCAAGATCGCCTTCAGTGAAGCCGTACAGAAAAGCCCGAAGAAAAGGGTGCTGACCTATGCGTCGATCTTGCTCATATTTATAGTGGCCCACACGATTTCCGTCATGTCTGTGGGCGTGTCCCTCCTCGATTATTTGAGGGATGAGTTCATATATGTCATAGGTCTTCCCATTCTTGGCTTTGTGGCGAATCTGCTCATCCGCGCATACCGCATCAAAAGGATTCGCAGACTCTATGGAGATGGGAGCAAGGGATATGTGTTCGATGTGAAAAAGGAGGACATTGACGAAATCAACCGACAGAATCAGCCCATCTCCGATGAATACGATGCCGAATGCGCGATAAGAACGAAAACCGGCATCTATGTGGGAGAAAAATCCAAGGACACCATTTGGTATATGGGGATTCCCTACGCCATGCCGCCTGTGGGCGAACGCAGGTGGAAGGCGCCTGAACCGCTCTGTGCCTCGGAGGCGGTTTTCGAGGCGAAATATTTCGGCGCTTCGGCCATACAGGTCGATCACAAGGGCTCGATTATAAAGCACCATCGGCAGAGCGAGGACTGCCTGACCTTGAATATCGCCGTCAGCGATAAAGAGGCGGAAACGCCAAAGCCGGTCCTCGTGCTGTTTCACCACGGCGATTTTACCAGTGGCGGCGCCGTAGATCCCGTGCTGTACGGCGATACATTTGCAAAAAGCCATCCGGACACGGTGTTCGTAAGCTTTAATTATCGCCTTGGCATTTTTGGGTTTATTGATTTTTCTCAGATCCCCGGCGGAGAGGCTTATCCTGACGCGATAAATCTCGGCCTGCTGGACCAGATCGCGGCGTTGCAATGGATCAAGGAAAACATCGCCGCCTTCGGCGGCGACCCTGACCGGATCACGGTGCTCGGCTTTGAGTCCGGCGCGACCTCCATCTGCCTGCTTTCAGCCAGCGAGCGGGCAAAGGGCCTGTTCCAGAAAGCCTTCATATTCGATGGCAGCCCGGCGTCTGCCTACGACACCCCGGAGGTCGCCAGAGCCCTGGCGGGGGCACTGTTAAAGGAAACGCAGACCTCGACGATGGAGGAGCTTTTGCATCTGGACACCGAATCCCTGAAGGCGGCGGCGCAAGGTCTTTGGAGAATGATGTGCGCGCCGACCTGCGACGGCACATTGATCCCCTTCGACGTGTACCGGGCCTTTCAGGAAGGAGCCGCCTCGGGCATCGAGTTTATCATCGGCATTCCCAGTCATGTCGCACAGGTATACCGGTCCCTTGTCGGAGATCAGAATTACATAGACACGGTTTTCTCGGCAGTAGCCGAATTACGGGAGATCATGGACGATTCCACCGCCGGCGCGGTACGGGCGTATATCGAGGCGCAGACGGCGTCTTCCAGCGAGCTTGAGGCGAAATCCAAGCTCGTTGAGCAATGGCTTGCGCTTTACCTCTATCGCTGCGCGGCAAGGCTGTCGAGGGGCGGAAACCGGGTGCATCTGATGTACTGGGACGAAAAACCATTGATCGAGAATCTTGGTTCGGGCACAGTCGATGTCGTGGCGACATTGCTTGGAAACGAAGATGCATTGCAGATGTATGGCAGCGTAATGAACAAAGATCTGTCCGAGACGCTTCAGGCGCTTTTGCTCAAATTTATACACGGAAATGCCCTGCAGCTGTATCCGAACGAAATCAAGGGTGTCGATGCCATCGACTGGGAGGCGTTCTCCCAGGCGCTCATCGTTTCGGACGGAATACTCACGTGCGGCACGATAGAAAACAGGTTGACAGGGGTAAAGGGTTTATTTGAATATGCGATGTCATAAAGCGGGGCTTTCAGACAAAAACGGCATAAGCAGGATAATCCCCATGGACGGACAGTACGCACCGGAGCACGCAGGACTGCACATCGCTTTGGACGACTTACTGTCCGTCGCAGTGCTTGCGTTGCCAGTTTATTATACCTAATACTTCTACACCGCCATCGTATCGACATCGCGGTGATCGCAGTGGGTCGTCATTGCAATGTGACAGGTGAAGATGATCTCGATGATCCTGTCCATCGGCCGGCAGTGCGTCATCACATGAGCGGCATCGCCTTTGCCCGCATCGACGCAGGGGCACAGCCCTTCAAACGCAGTATATGCGCAAGCAGTGAATTCCGGGGTGTTCGTTTTCAGCCAGGCTTTGACGGCCGCCGCGCACTGCCGTTCATATGTCATGATTGAGGGTATCCGGAGAAAGACAATCCCACATGCCGGTGTGATAGCCGGCATGTGGGATTCGTTTTGAAACGCTTGTCGATCACTGTCCGCCCTCGTGCCACTTGGAGGCCAGGTAATCCCAGAGCACGAAGCCGTACTGCCCCTTGTATTTCACGTAGACGAAGGCATCTTTCGTATAGCCACCGTCATGGTAGTATATCTCGTCCAGCGTCGCGCCCAGGGGGATCCGGGCCAGAACGTCGGCGCCCTTCTTGGGGATTGCGCGCAGGGAAATGTATTCCTTGCAGTTGGTCACGTAGAAGGTGCCATCGGACCAGGGCTTGATGTTGGAACTGAGATACTCCCTGAGAATATAGCCATATTGTCCGTTGTAGCAACAATAGCTGAAATCGTCGTTATAGGGCGCAGCCGCGACCACTTCCCCGATATACACCCGATCCAGCGCACGGGCTTTTGTGCTGGGCTTCTCCCGTAAAGTGACATACTCATTGCAATAGTCGATTTGCCGGGCTACCATTTTGCCGCTTTCCCCGTGGGACTTTGCCGCCAGGTAATCCCAGAGCACGAAGCCGTACTGCCCCTTGTATTTCACATAGACGAAGGCGTCGTTCGCATAGCCGCCGTCGTGGTAGTATATCTCGTCCAGCGTCGCGCCCAGAGGGATCCGGGCCAGCACGTCGGCCCCCTTCTTGGGGATTGCGCGCAGGGAAATGTATTCCTTGCAGTTGGTCACGTAGAAGGTGCCATCGGACCAGGGCTTGATGTTGGAACTGAGATATTCCCTGAGTATATAGCCATACTGTCCGTTGTAGCAGCAATAGCTGAAATCGTCGTTATAGGGCGTAGCAGCGACCACTTCACCGATATACACCCGATCCAGCGCACGGGCTTTTGTGCTGGGCTTCTCCCGTAAAGTGACATACTCTTTGCAATAGTTGATTTGCCGGGCGGAAAAATGTTCCGCCAGGGCATTGCTGAATGCCCACATCAAACCCAGGCAAAGCACCACAACGAGCGCGCTTTTGATTGTCTTCATGGGTATTATCCTCCTTTTATCTGATCTGACTGCGTCATTATACCATATCCTTGCCGGAAATTGCCGTTTGTCGATAACATGTCACACTAATGCCCTTAATACGGCTTGATTTTCCTGTTTTACTGTGACGCGACCAGCTTTGCCGGCATTCAACAACGACTCATGGAGCACAATATGGAAGGCCAAAGACGGTCCAAGCCCAAAAATTGACCATCCTCTGTGAAAACGGGTTTTTTGCAGTCAGGGAGATAAGCGTTTTTCCGACTTTTTTACGGGATATCTGTTGCTTGTTCATGTAATACAGGCTATAATTATTTTAAGATAACCCAGCATAATGCCCATGGTGTACTGTACAGCTCGATCATGCTGCTATTTTACAAATCGAGATTTGTAGAGGAGGAAGAATATGGATATCAACATTCTCTTGGCTTTACAGGCTTTTAGAAACGGTCCCGGTGCTTTTTTGTCCGGTTTTCTTTCAAAGATGACCTGGCTTGGCGAATTGAACACGACGATCGTCATCATGGCGTTGATCTACTGGTGCGTCAGCAAGGATTACGGCAGTTATTTCCTGATGGGCTGGAGTGGCAACAGACTGGTCAATGGCATGTTGAAGGTGACGGTTTGCGCCTATCGCCCCTGGATCCGGGACGCGCGTATTTTGCCCTACGGCGATTCCATCACCACGGCGACGGGTTATTCGTTTCCCAGCGGTCATACGATGAATGCCGCGACTGTATACGGCGGCGGAGCGATTCGCAAGGACTTTCCCCGGGTGCTGCGCGTCGTGCTTGGCCTCCTCGTCCTGCTTGTTGGATTCAGCCGTAATTATTTGGGCGTGCATACGCCGCAGGACGTTCTGGTTGGTATCGTGGCTGGAACCTTGGTCATGTATCTGACCATGAAACTGATGCAATGGGTAAAGGACCATCCTGAAAAGGATATTCTGGTGGTCTGTATTGGTGTTGGTCTCGCAATCGCCGTGGCAATATACGCCGCAGTCAAGCCATACCCCATAGACAAGGACGAGACCGGAAAAGTGCTGGTTGAAGGAGCAAAGATGGCCAATGACACCTTTAAGGGCGTCAGCTGGTGCATCGCATTTTTGACTGGATGGATTCTGGAAAGGCGTTTTGTCCGTTTTTCTACCGACATTTCCATGATGAAAAGAATGACGCGATTGACAGTCGGACTGCTGAGTTATTATGTTGTCAGCCTGATAGTCGTGCCTGTAGTTAAAAGCTGGATTGCCGGTGTTCCCGGCACCTTTGTTTCGTGCTATTTACAGATGTTTTATGTGTCATTTATCTTTCCATGGATAATAAAACGCTTCGAAAAAAATGACGAATAACCAACGTCCACATTCCGGCTTGCCGATATGACTGATGATAATGGAGACGGTAAGACTGTGGTCTGTTTCTATAAAACATCAGTCTCTTTTGTATTCAGAAAAGATATATGATATAATTAACCCTAAGGCAAGGAAAAGCAACACAGAAATGCAGTCAAAGACGCCGAAAATGCACTTCAGGCATTTTAGAAACACACTCTAGTATCTTTGATAGTTTTATGCGAAACTGAAGCAGGGAGAGATGACGATTCCCTCTGTCACTGCTTCGCGGTGACAGCGCCTTCACAGAGAGAGACAGGAGCCTGTGCATTAACGCAGGCTCCTGTCTCTGATTTCTACTGTCTGACTGCATCCAAACTTGGGAGATTTCAAAGCCCTCAGAAAACACTATTCGCAGAGCAATACAGCGACACAGCTGTCATTTTCGGTCAAGGATTGACAGGTGATTTCCCTGTATCGGCAGGGAATCCTACAAAGCCGCTTTCGTTTTTCTCACTAAACAGGAACCAGTATTTCAGCTCCGGGGTTGCATCCTCCCCCAACAAATGAGCCCACAGCTTCATGTCCTCTGTGAAGCCGCTCACCGGTGTGCCGGGCTGGTACAGAAGCATTTCATCCCCCGCGCTGATGCCATAGGGATCGTCATAAACGAAGCGAATCCCATCGTCAATGGTTTCCTTCTCCTGTCCCTCGTCTGCCTTCAGAGCATCCACGCTGATCTTCCAGGTATTCTCATTAACCTGCTCAATCATGGACATATGTCCAATAAAGGAACAGGCATAAACGGTACCGTTTGGGTATTCATCCCCAATCTCCCCCATTTCGCTGTCGTGGTATTCGCCGCTAAAGGAGCCATCTGGCAGAATCCTCATATCCGTCGACCATCCACCCGCACCGCTGCTAAAGCTCCACTCAACGCCTTCCAATCGGTCAAAGAAAGATCCTTCTGCAACCGTGCCCGTCAATGCGAGCGTGAGCATGGCGATTATGATCATCGCGATTGTCTTTCTCATCTGATTTTTCCCCTTCCCTTGTTAAAATATCCACATAATTAGATCGACAGAAGGTTCATTCGGTTCCATTTCAATATTCCGAATCGCACCTGCGATAATCCCGATAATAGAGAGCAGCAGTGCATACCCCACAGCAGAACGCACCTACACAGCGCCACCGGAAGAAATTTATCGAATCATCGCGGCTTCGCCGGATTGCCAGCGTTTATCTCATTCCTGTATTCCAAACTCCCTGTCGGACGCATTCAGGGCTTTTTTATGGATGGCTTCCGTGTATACTTTGAGCATCGAGGATGCAAAGGCGTCGCTTGAAAAGTCTTCTGCTTTCTTACAGGAAAAGTCCGCCATACCACTTCTGAGTTCGTCATCGCACAAAAGCCTGCATGCAAAATCGACAAACTCTTCCTGATTATGGTAGATCAGGCCGTTTTTGCCATGCTCCAATACACCGCGTAAGGCAGAATCCTCCCGGCAAAGCAATGGCAATCCATTCGCCATGGCCTCCAGATAGCTCATGCTGTGTACTTCAAATGTCGAAGCGGAGACAAATATGTCGCCCGCGGCATAGTATCGCCAAACCTCCTCGGATGGAATCCTGCCAACAAAAATCACGCTGTTTTGAAGCTGAAGCTTGTCTGTCAATTCTTCAAGATTCGCTCTTTCAGGTCCGTCTCCAACGATCAACAGTTTTACATTCAGCCCCTTGTTCAAAAGCTCAGGAAGGAAAGAGATCAGTTCCCGGATATTCTTTTCCTTGCTAAGCCTGGTGACAGATACAAGCACTTTTGTATGCTCGTCTATCCCCAGTGACAGACGAAATGCCTGCCTTTCTTGTTGGGTAAAACGATTTCGGTACTTTCCCGTTTCCATACCATTCGGAATAACGGTAATTTCACTTTTCAACAACTGTAGAAACGGAAACTCTTTTGCTTTCAGAGAAGGCACCGTCAGTAGTGTCGCCTGTCGATACAGGGCATAGCCTACAACGCTCAACAGCGCCTTCACAGGGGGAAAAAACCTCAATCTCCCAAATAAATAATGGCCATAATCTGTGTGACACGTCATGATCAAGGGCGCATGACAGTGTTTCATGATCCGTATAGAGAATCGGCGTGCTGTTCCTTCCGTCTGAACATGTATGATGTCGGGCCCCCACGCTTCAAGTTCATGCAGCAATGGGTCCTTACGCGCAAAGCTCATACGCAAACCGGGATAATAAAATGCAGGGAAAGAACGTATGAAATAGTCTTCTCCATCTCGATAGGAAAGGTTTCTGTTTGAGAGAGAGAGCGTTTTGACTTCATGTCCTCTGCGGCGAAGGCCGTCACATAGCGCAAGAATGGATGAAGTGATCCCCCCCAAGTTATGGATATAACATTCTGTCGCAATCAGTATCTTCATATTTTTTCTATATCCTTCACAGATAAATATCGTATTTCTGCCATTACTCTTCTTCCCCGGTATAGCACGGTTTTATCCCTTGCCAAGACCTCTGTATTTCCCCTGCCTCATCAAAGACCTCTCGTCCTCCGGCACATAGCCGCCTTTCGCATTCATTTTTCCAGTACGATCTCCTCACCAGCTGGAATGACCAGCTTGCCGGGACCCTCAAACTGCTCAGCCCGCTGCGCATCAAACAGCTTTCCGGGCGCCATATGATAGGGAATGCTGTGCTTTGCATGAACGAGCGCGGCACAGGCACTGGCCTCCGGAATATCCATGTTGTATTTCCCGTCGCAGCAGAAGAAGGCGTAGTCGATATTCCGCTCCGCAAGCTCCGCCATCTGGTCTGTCGTGGAGGTATCGCCCGTTGCATAAATGGTAATACCGTCTGACAACGTTATCAGCTAGCCCACACAGACGTTGATATCGTGATTCTTATTGTTCCCGGCCTGTACCGCTTCCACCGTCGCATAGCCAAGGTCGTAGGTCTTGTACGCGCCATTCACCAGCGCATCCGTATATTCTATGATCCTGCAGTCGTCGGCACGATTCTTAATGAGGTCAACGGCGGTGTGGTCAGAATGGCCATGAGAGACCAGTATTAAATCCGCCGGCAAATCATAGCCATCACCGGCATAAGGATCGATGTATAAGACCTTTCCCTCAGCTGTCACGACGCGCAGGCTTCCGTGCCCCTGATACAGCAGTTTTGACATATTCCTTTCCCCCTCGGCTTTCACTGTCGTGCAAAGAAACAACAAACAAATCACGCTTACCAGCAGCTTTTTCATATTACGCACCTCAATCCTCGATCATCTTCCGGCGTTATTGTCCGGCTCTTTCACGTTCTCTATCTCTGTATCGAACCTACGGCAATCATACAGAGCAAGGCAAACCCCTCGAATTCGAGGGGTTGAATGAGACCGTCACAGGCGTCACGCCAGACGGCATTACTCACTGAGCGCGTCGCAGTCCGTCCTATCCGGCGAGTGCCTGAAGCGAAGGCACGCATGCCCTGCCATAGTCTTTGATTTGGCGAAGGCGACCTGGTAGCGCCGGGCCTGTAAACCCGAAAGATCTTCTGGCTTTTTGTTCGATCCTGCGCATGGCTTCCTTTTGAAACACGCTCTGAAATTATGCCTTATTGGCACCGCCAGCACCTTCGCGCTGCATATTTCCTCGGTCACGGCCGCCGCTGCCGCCACCAGACTGTCGTCCATTTTCGCCACGCCCGCCGCCGGCCCCCGACGGATCGGCGTTCTATTCCGCCGCCGTCTTTTTGTCCCATCGAACCCATACCGCCCATTTGAACGCCGAACTGTATGTAGTGCTCCTCGAAGGCGGCGCGCACGTTTTCTGCGAGGGCGTAGTACATCTCATCGTATTCCTTGCTTCCGCAGGGCACGCGCACGATATAGGCGGCGTTCATGCAATCAATGGATTTGAGATGGATGAAGGGTTCCGAATCGGTATCGAAGCAGTGAATCCTTCCTGATCGCCTCCCGGATGTCCATTCTGACCTCCGCGTCCGGCATGCTGGCGGCGACGATGAAGGTCTGCTCAACCTGAAGGGGCTCCTTGGTGCTGTAGTCGATGATGGTGCCGGAGGTCGCGGTACTGTTGGGGATGATGACGGTGATGCTGTCGATGGTGACAAGCGTGGTGTTCAACGCGTTTGATGAAGCCTCGCTTGCCGTAAATCTCGACGATGTCGCCCCCTCGGAAGGGTTTTGTGAGGGGCAGGACACAACCGAAAAAAGCTGAACATCAAGCCCTGCACCGCAAGGGACAGGGCGAGGCCTATCACACCCATCATTCCCAGGAGAGAACTCGCCTACAGCCCGTAGCCGCTGATCACGAGGATAATTGCCAGGACAGCGAGCATTGTGGTAGTGAACTCGACGAAATGCTCCTTTTGCTGCTCGTACAGATTATCCTTTTTCTTGAGCGGCTTTGTCAAAAAGGCCAGGATCAAGTAGATGATGATGCCGCAGAGTATCAGGGTGATAATGCCTGAATGATCAGGTCGGCAGAAAAATCTCTGTTCAATCCACTTGCTTCCCTGACGGCTTATTCAGCCTCCATGCGCGTTCCTCCAATTTTCGTCCCGGTGCCTTATAAGCTCAAGAACGCCAGCAGGTGAACGAGCGACTCAGTTTTACTTACAAATGATAGTATAGCATGATTTTGAATATTCGTCAACCGCAACAATCCAGTCTCCAAGCGCGGCTCACCCATGAATGTGTGAGCCTTTCGCACAAAATATGCGGATTTTGCGCGAGTGGGGAGAAGACGCGAAAATGGCTGGACACTTCGTTGAATGTAACTATTCAGCCGCAGACAGAAAAGTTATGGATCGGAAGGGGAGCAAGCTCACCCTCCGATACCTCACCGTCAGTTGGCTGGTAGGTAGGAGTGAATAGGATACATTCATACAATTGCCGTGTCCGCGGGGAAAACCTGTTGCATGCCGTCGGCATCTATGGTAAAATTATGCCGTGGTTATTCTGAAATCCACCAGTTTCTTCAGCTTCAATACCAGTCTGAACCCTCCAGGAATGCTACGCAGGGAAATAACACCATTGAAAAGGCTGTCGGAATAAATGATAAATGTGTATGCCATTGCGTTGGCACAATCCTGCTGATTCTCTTCACGCTTTCCATGTTCGGCGTCAATACCTCCATACTGCTCGGCGGCGCCGGTATCATCGCCCTCACATTTACCTTCGACGCAAAACAGCCTGGTTTCCGACGTTCTGTCAGGCATGTTCATCATATTTGAAGGTGACATCATGGTAAGCGACACCATCACCATAGGACAATTCAGCGGCATTGTGTCAGACATCTCCACGCGTACCACAAGGCTGATGAACGACTTCACGAAAGAGATCACTGTGATCAACAACAGCCAGATCAGAGGATTTGTCAAGAAGGCCCGCAGTATAAGTCACGTTCATTGTCGACATCAGGCTCAGTCATGAAATCGGGCCTATCAAGGGTGAAGAGATCGTCCGGGAAATGCTGGCGAAGCTGTCCAAGAGGCACCCGGAGATCGTTGGCAGGCCGAAGTGTCTTGGCGTGACCGAGCTTCCGTCGCGTAATCCTGAAACCGATCTGAGCGAAAGCATCACCTTGCGCGAGGCCTTCGAATGTCTCGAAGGCAAAGAATCTGCTGATCTACAAGCTTCAGCGCGAGCTGGTTTGGGTTGCACAGCTGCTGCTGAATGACGATTCCAAGGTCGGCGTCGCGAGCTGGCAAGATTGTGGATCCGCCGGAAGAATCCGTCGTGGCTAAACCGGAAAATGATAAAAAGGAAAAAGCTTTGCTCTTGTTGCAACATTTTTGATAATCAGGAAACACAGGAGGCATTCCAAATGGGCAGAAAGAAAGCGATTTTGTCCGGAGGCGAGATCGGCATGGGCCGAGGTATCGCCCTGGAGCTGGCGGAAAACGGCTATGATATCGCGTTTTCCTATTATCCGAAGATGCAGAACCTGGAAGACGCGCTGAGCACTACCAAGAAGCTGTTGGAGGTGCGCGGTGCGCGTTCCTGGGCTTTCCCGGCGGATTTCACCGATTCAGACGCGCCGCGGGCGTTCTTTGAAAAAGCCGTGGACGCTATCGGCGGTATTGATTTG
The DNA here is from genome assembly GCA_902778995.1 of uncultured Eubacteriales bacterium. GTDB lineage: Bacteria > Bacillota > Clostridia > Christensenellales > Aristaeellaceae > UBA2862. The sequence continues at coordinate 854 of CACYZW010000002.1, read as the reverse complement.
CTGGTCAACAATGCCGGCGTCAATATTCCCCTGCCGCTGCAGGATATCACGGAGGAAAACTTTGACCATCTGGTCAATATTGATCTGCGGGCATACGTCATGCTGATGCACTACGCCGCCAAATACATGATCGACCATGGCACCCATGGCTGCATCGTCAATATCAGCTCCTCCCGCGGCGAGCGGGCTTATGCGAACGCGGGCATCTACTGCGGCATCAAGGCCTGCCTGAACCACATGGCGGAAGCCTTCGCACTGGATCTTGCGCCATATCGGATCCGGGTGAACAACGTGGCGCCCGGCGCCATACGGGTGCGCACCGATGAAGAGCTGCTGGCCATGACCCAGGGCCAGGAAACGGACTATTTCTATAACGAGAATTTCATAACAAATCCCGAGTTGGTAAAGGATCAGGATTTCTGGGATCTCCTCGGGCCGATGATCCCGCTGGGCAGGGTTGGGACGCCGGAGGATATCGGCAGGGCTGTGGCGTTCCTCTCATCTGAAAAAGCGTTTTATATTACGGGAATAACATTACGGGTGGACGGCGGCCTCATATTGCCGGGCATGCCGGAGGATGCCGCCATGCTTGATAAGGGATGGAAATAGCGACGCCCTGAAGGCGGCAAGCTCCAGGGCTTGCCGCCTTCAGACATTTCATATAAAACTCGTGATGCCGCCGTCATTGCCTGAATCAGCTATATGACGGCGGCATCGAATCGTTCCGAATCGGATTACTCCTCTACGCCGCGGGTGCCAGCGCTTCCTCCACTTCATATCCGTAGGGTTCGCCCTTGGAATTGATCATGGCCGCAAGCTCTCGATACACCGCTTCGACCTCGTCGCCAAACGAG
>CACYZW010000001.1 GCA_902778995.1 uncultured Eubacteriales bacterium | reverse complement strand
TCGACCAGCTGGCCGCGACCTACATCCTGCAGGGTTTCATGGACGCGGGCGGCTGGCGCGAGGAAGAGCATAAGAAAATCGAACTAAAAGGAGTATGGCATATGAGCGAGAACAACCATGAGCTGGATATGGAGCGCGAGGACATCGTCGAACTGGTGGACGAGGACGGCAACGACGTGCGCTTTGAGCACCTGATGACGCTGGAGCACAACGGCAAGCCCTACATCTGCCTGGTGCCGGTGGACCCGATGGAGGATGTGGAGGAGGACGAGCTGGTGATCCTGCGCATCGAGACCGACGCCGACGGCAACGACGTGTACGCCACCATCGAGGACGACGCGGAACTGGACGAGGTGTTTGAAAAGTACCTGGAGATCGCCGAGGCGGATGAGGACGAGGAGTAGGACAATTCCCGATTTCGGGAGGATAAGGATTCTTCCACTCCGCTCATAATGACACCGTGAGGCCCGTCATACTGAGCACAGCGAAGGTTTTTTAGCATCCGTTCGCAAAAACAAACCACAGTCGGTAAACCACAGGGGATCGCGCGATGCGATCCCCTGTTTTATGATGAATTGTGAGTGGCGTCTGTAAGCCGAGTTCTGTATTGGACGATCATCTGTCTGGGCCTGCAGTTGCCAGCAGGCTCAAGCGATTACCCGGAAGCGCGACGGGCCGCCGCCGAGCCGGAACCCCGAAGGATTGCCGCTCATGCTTCCCTATCAATCTTGCACCAAGCGGGGTTTACAGCGCGGACAAGTTGCCATGCCGCGGGTGAGCTCTTACCTCGCCTTTCCACCCTTGCGTCCCCCGAGGGGGAGCGAAGCCGCCCGAAGGCAGGCCCCGCCTTTACGCGGTATATCTCTGTTGCACTTTCCTTGAAGTCGCCTCCACCGGCAGTTAACCGGCGCCCTGCCCTGTGGTGCTCGGACTTTCCTCAGGCGCTTGCGCGCCTGCGATCGTCTGGCGCCCTCACAATCGTCATCCCGTTTATTGCCGGTTTTATTCCCCGGCATCGTAGAGTATGCGGCCGCAGTTGTCGCACTCCACGATCCTGTCGCCGCTGCGAATGTCCAGCAGCGTGGCGCTGGGCAGCGACATGAAGCAGCCGCTGCACTGGTTGTTGATCAGCTTCGCCATCGGCGGCGTGCAATGCTGCTTGATGCTGCGGTACTTGGCCAGCAGCTTCGGCTCGATTTTCCTGGCCTCCTGCTCGGTATTGGCCCGCATGGCCTGCAGCTTCGCGGTGTCTTCCTTGAATTCCTTGTCATAGGCCAGCTTCAGCTGGTCGAATTCCAGCTTTGTCTTGGCGGCGCGAACGCGAATCTCCTTCTGCTGGCGATCCTTGGTGTCCGCGTCCTTGCGCATCTTTTGAAGCTCCTGCTCATAGCGGGAAAGGGTATCCAGCAACTTGCGCACGGCCTCGGACTGCTTCTGAACGTCCTCGGGAGTGGCGGGGGGATTGTTTTCCAGCTCCTCCGACAGCGACGCCAGCACCTTCTCAAGCCGGTCCGCCTCGTCCTGGACCGCCGCCAGCCTGTCCTGCATGACGGTGACGTCGTTCTCCAGCTTCTTCATGTTCGCCTGCTGATCCCGCAGGAAATCCCGCTGCTTCAACAGCTTTTGGCGATTGGCCGACTGACGCATCTTGGCTTCGAAGCCATCCGCCTCCATATCCACCTGCATGAACTGCCACAGGGTATCCAACTGCATATCCATTCCCTCCATAAAGCGTCAGAAAAAAAATCCAGATTCGCTCTGCAAGACGCATATATCGTATTTTACCGCATCGGCGGCCTTTTGTAAACTACCGCAAAGTAATGAAATTGCGGGATATTCTGTTGCGGCGTGTCCCGCCTCTATGACGCAAAGGCCGTTGTCCGCCGCGTCCAGCGCCTTGTGATAGGCCATCTCCCCCGTCAGATAGACGTCCGCGCCCGCCGCGCGCGCCTCGCCGGCGTAATTCGCGCCCGCGCCGCCCAGTACCGCGACGCGCCGGACGGGACGCGCCAGATCGCCATAGCGCCGCACAGGCCCGCGCAGCACAGCCTCCGCCTTATCGCAGAAGGAACCGAAGTCGGTTTGCTCCGTGTCGCCTGTCCGCATGCCGTTTTCCAGGGCTTCCACGTTTTTAAGCCCCAGCGCCGCCGCCAGCGCGTCGTTGACGCCGGGGGAAGCGTTGTCGAAATTCGTGTGGGCGGCAATCATGGCGATGCCGGAGCGCACCAGCGCACACAGCAGGCGCCCCTCGGCATCCGTCTCGCAAAGGTTCTTGCGCCCGAGAAACATGATGGGATGGTGGGTCACGATCAGCTGGCAGCCTCTGTCCCGCGCCTCGTCAATGACATCCATCCGCAGATCCAGGGCGCAAAGCACCCGTTCCACGGGGTTCAGGGGATTTCCCGCCAGCAGGCCCACATTGTCCCAGGGCTCCGCCAGCTCAAACGGCGCGAAGCCGTCCACCAGCGCCAGAATCTGCGCTACCGTTGCAGACACGCAAAGACCTCCTCCCAGATTGCAATCTCCTGTTTTAAAAGCGCCTGTTGGGCCTGGTCCTCGGAAGCGGAAGCCCCCGCCAGCGCCTTCCTTGCCACGCGAAGCCTGAACGCGGCATAGGGCGTGAGCGCCTCGGGCAGGCGCTCCAGCAGCACCGGCCCGACGGTCAGCTGTTTCAGACTGTAGTCGGATTTTCCGGGCTCCGCCTGTATGACGACATAGCACCTGCGCCCGTCCAGCGCCACGCGCTCGTCGGTGATGGCGTAACCCAAGCGGCTCAACGCCTCCCGCAGCTGCGGCGCGGCCACGTTGGGCTGGAGCACCAGCCGCGCCCCGGCCAGCCTTTCGCGGCCCTGACGCACTATTTGGGCGATGGTCGTGCCGCCCATGCCCGCGATCACCGCAACCTGGGGCGTCTCATCCAAAGCCAGCGCGCCGTCGCCCACCGAAAAGCGCACGCGATCCGTCAAGTCAAGGCCGTGCATCAGCGCCCTTGCCTTTTTCAGGGACGGCTCCGAGATGTCCGTCAGCAGCATCCTCCGGCACTGGCCGGTTTGCAGCAAAAACGCGCCGAGCCTGCCGTGGTCGCAGCCGATGTCGGCGCAGCACGGGCAGGAGCCGACCAGTCGGGCGATCATCGACAGGCGCGGGTCGAGGACAACCGCTCCTCTGCGCCCCATCAGTCGATGGAGTCCTTCAGCTTGCGGGAGCGGCTGGGATGGCGAAGCTTGCGCAGCGCCTTGGCCTCTATCTGGCGAATCCGCTCGCGGGTGACCTTGAACTCCTTGCCCACCTCTTCCAGCGTGCGGGCCCGGCCATCCTCCAGGCCGAAGCGGAGCTTCAGCACCATTTCCTCCCGGGGCGTCAGCGTGGAAAGCACGCTCATCAGCTGCTCCTTGAGCATCGTGAACGCGGCGGCCTCCGCAGGCGCGGGGGCGTCGTCGTCGGGGATGAAGTCGCCCAAATGGCTGTCCTCCTCCTCGCCGATGGGGGTCTCCAGGGACACCGGTTCCTGGGCGATCTTGATGATCTCCCGCACCTTGTCCTCGGGAATGCCCATCTCGGCGGCGATCTCCTCGGGCAGCGGCTCGCGGCCATATTCCTGCAAAAGCTGGCGGGAGACGCGAATCAGCTTGTTGATGGTTTCGACCATGTGAACGGGGATGCGGATGGTGCGCGCCTGGTCGGCGATGGCCCGCGTGATGGCCTGGCGAATCCACCAGGTCGCATAGGTGGAGAACTTGTAGCCCTTGCGGTAGTCGAACTTCTCCACCGCCTTGATCAGGCCCAGGTTGCCCTCCTGAATCAGATCCAGGAACAGCATGCCCCGCCCCACGTAACGCTTGGCGATGGACACCACCAGCCTGAGGTTTGATTCGCACAGCCGGTGCTTGGCCTCCTCGTCGCCCTCCTCCATGCGCTTGGCGAGTTCGATTTCCTCGTCCGCCGTCAGCAGCGGCACCTTGCCGATCTCCTTCAAATACATGCGGACCGGGTCGTCAATGGAGATGCCCTCGGGCACGGAGATGTCGATCTCCTCCTCCTCGGTCTCGGCAATCAGCTCGGCCTCGGGTATGGCGTCCTCCTTGATGACCTCTATGTTCAGGCCGGACAGGGTGTCCAGTATGCGGTCAAACTGTTCGGGACTCAGCTCCACGTCCCCGAGCATTTCCACGATTTCTTTATATGTCAGTACGCCCTTCGACTTGCCGGTCTCTATCAGCTCGCGCACCCGCGCGGCCATCACTTCCTGATTTTCGGTTGTCTTGCTCAATCCGGGACACTCCTTTCGACCGGTCAATCCTCATTATCCTTCCACATGGCAGCCATTCGACGGTACATCTCGGCCTTTTGTTCCGGGGACGCCGAGTTGATCTGTTCCTTGATCTGCGCTGACCGTTGGCTGTCGCGATCCTGCTGTATCGTGCGCAGACACTCCTCCGCCTCCTCCAACGCCTTTTCACGCTCCGTAGGAAGCGGCGTATAGTTCAGTGCCTGCATAATTTTCTGTCGTTCGCTCTCTTCGGCGATGCCCTCCACATAAGCGCCGGCGGACTTGCCCGAGAGCAACCATTGAATCAGTCTGCGATGGGTTTCATCGGCGAAATCCTCTTCCTTGAGCAGCTCCGGCGGAATGAGGCCCGCAGCCAGCATGGATATCAGCTCCCGCTCCGCCTTCTCAACGCCCGTAGCCGTTCTTTCCACGGGCGCGTGCCGTCGCGCCGCCGGTTGCTGCGCCGTCCGGGGACTCATGCCGATCTGCCGAAGCAGTATCTCCCGGTCATACCCCGTTTCGTTCACCAGCCTGCGCAAATGGTTTTCCATGTCGATGGGGCTGTTTACGTTTTTCAGTATCGCGCAGCAGCGCAGCGCGTACTGGGTCATGCCCTCCTGCCCACCGAGGTCGAGGCCGTCCTTCGCGCGGATCATCCGATAGGTGGTTGAATCGTGCCTGGGCAGCGCCTCGAAGCCGGCGAGCCCTCTGGCCCTGATAAATTCGTCGGGATCCATGCCCTCGGGATAGTCGATCACCTTCGCGGGCATCGCCTGCGCGTCCAGTATGTCCAGGGCGCGCAGCGCGGCCTTTTGACCGGCGGCGTCGCCGTCGTAGCTGATCCACACCTCGGGCGCGTAGCGCTTCATCAGCCGCGCCTGTTCCTCGGTAAGCGCCGTGCCCAGCGTCGCCACCACGCTCTGTACGCCGTACTTGCGCAGTGAGACGGTATCCATATAGCCCTCCACCAGCACCAGCCTGCCCGCCGAGCGCTCCTTCTTGACGAAGTTCAGCCCGTACAGGCCCTGCCGCTTGTCGAATATGGGCGTCTTCGCCGTATTCAGGTACTTGGGCTGGGCCTCGCCCATCGCGCGGCCGCCGAAGCCCACCACGCGCCCCTGGGCGTTGATGATCGGAAACATCACCCGTCCGTGAAACATGTCCAGGGTTCGATTGTCACGCCGCACAACAAGCCCGGCCTTCTCCAGCAGGTCGGCCTCAAAGCCCCGGGCCTTCAGATGACTGAAAAGGCCGTCCCAGCCCTTGGGAGAGGCTCCCAGGCCGAAGCGGCGGATGTCCGAATCGTTCAGACCGCGTCCGTAGAGATAATTCAGGGCGGCGGCGCCCTCCTCCGTGAAAAGCAGCTCGTGATAGTATCGGGCAGCCGCCCGATTCGCCTCGTACATGCGCTCCCGCGCTTCGCGGTCTGCGGAGGTCTGGCCGGGCTGCGCCTCGCGCTCGGGAAGGGCCATATGGGCGCGATCCGCAAGCAGGCGCACGGCCTCCATGAATTCCATCCGCTCCATGTCCATGACGAAGTTGATCACGGTGCCGCCCTTGTGACAGCCGAAGCAGTAATACATCTGCGCTTCGCTGTCCACGCTGAACGACGGCGTCTTTTCGTTGTGGAACGGGCAGCATCCCCAGAACCGGCGGCCTTTTTGCTTGAGGGGAACGTATTCGGAAACCACTTCCTCCAGGCTGACGCGGGATTTCAGTTCCTCCAGCCAGGCGTCCGATAACCTTCCGTTCATAACACGCTCCTCAGTGTGACGCTATACGCCGACCCGCCGTTTTGGGGCAATACCGCATATTCGCCTCTTACGGCATTGTGCGATGATGCCTCAATGACAGTGAATCTTCACTCATCAGAAATTGCGATTTCCCTGCCCGCTTTCACCAATATTATAATATACAACATCTGTACGAAAAAACCCTTTTTTTCATGTATTTTTAATATATAACCATATTTTGCTCCACGAGAACAGGCACCCGGAATTCAGGGGCGCATAGTATACGACGAAAGCGCCTGTTCGCGCCGTGCGTCGGCATTCAAGGGGCGTTTTCGCCGTTTGATTAGTCGTTCGGAGGTTATCGCATGGGAATCATCATTTCCAAATTCGGCGGCAGCTCCACCGCCAACGCCAGCAATCTGAAGCGCGTCGCCAGTCTCGTCCGCAGCGCCCCCAGCCGGCGCTGCGTCGTGCTCTCCGCCCCGGGCATCGACGGGAAACACCGGGAAAAGGTGACGGCGATGCTGGATCGCTGCTGGGATAACAGGAAGCAAACCGCAGCCTTTGAAGGGGCGGTTTCGGCGGTGGCGGAACGCTATCGCGAGATCTGCGCGGGGCTCGGCATCCCCGACATGACGCCCCTGGTGCGACGGACGCTGTATCGGGCGGCGGACATCTCCCTGCCCCATCTGCTCAGCCGGGGGGAATACCTGATCGCGCTGCTGTTTTCCCGCTACACCGGCCTGCCCGCGATGGATGCCGCAAGCCTGATCGCCTTTGACGCCACAGGGACGGTGGACGAGGATCAGACCCGCCGCAATCTCCGCCGCATCGCAGACAGCGACAGGGCCGTGATCGTTCCCGGCTTCTACGGCGCGGACGCCGAGGGACGCATCCGCATACTGCCCAGAAACGGGTCGGACATCAGCGGCGCGCTCGTCGCCGCCGGGCTGGACGCGAACCTGTTCGAGAACTGGACCGACGTGCCCGGCCTGATGACCGCCGATCCGGCCATCGTGCCCGAGGCGCGGCTGATCCCCCATGTCGGCTATCGCCAGATGCGGGCGCTCTCCCGCGCCGGCGCACGGGTTCTGCACCCCGCCTGCCTCGACCCCGTGGCGATGGCGGGCATCCCCACCCGGCTGCGCTGCACGATGCATCCGGAATCCTTCGGCACGCTGATCGACGAGCGCTGCGACCGCGTGGCGCCCTGTGTCGCCGGCAGGCGCGCCGTGTCCCTGCCATCCGAACCGGACAAAAAGGTATCGTGCATCAGCGCCTTCGGCGTCCCGGAGGCAAGGGCGCGGGCAGCCGCCGAATCGCTGGGAGCGCTTGCGATCCAGCGGGACGGCGACGCCGCGAGGATATATGTCGAAGCCTCCCAATACGAGGACAATCTGCGCAGGCTTCACGGCATGCTGATCCTGTAAATGCATGTAAAAAATGATGCCGGGGCGGCAAAGCGCCGTCCCGGTATCCCTTTGAAGCCGTATTTTATTTCAGGCTCTCCATCTCCGCGATGCGGGCGCGGAGCTTTTCAAGCAGCAGCTTGTTGGTGGCCAGCTTTTCCTGCTCGGCCGCCACCAGATGGGCCGGGGCCTTGCTCAGGAAGCCGGGATTGCCCAGCATCCCCGTGGCCCGGGCGATCTCGCCCAGCAGGCCCTTCAGATCCTTGGCGAGGCGCTTGAGCTCCTTGGCAACGTCCACCAGCTCGCCCAGGGGGATGTACAGCTCGCAGGTTTCGGTCACGACGGAGGCGGATTTCTCCGGGTTGGGAGCGCTGGCATCCAGCAGCTCGATGCCGCTGGCGCTCGCCAGGCGCTTGAAGTAGCCCTCCGCGCCCCTGAGCGCCTCGCGCCAGCCCTCGTGGGGCTTGAGGATCAGCGTCGCCCTGCGGCCGGGCTGCACGTTCATCTCGGCGCGCAGGTTGCGCACGGCGCGGATGACCTCCATCACGCCCTCCATGCGGGCGCCCTCCGCCGGGAAATCGTATTCCGGCTTCGGCTCGGGCCAGCGGGCGCTGATCAGCATGCCGTCCACATTCGGCAGGTAGCTGTAGACCTCCTCGGTGATGAAGGGCATGTAGGGATGCAGCAACTTCAGCATGCCGGTGAGCACGTAGAGCAGCACCTCCTGGGTGGTCTGCTTGGCGTCGCCTTCCTCCGCGTACAGCCCCTGCTTGGCAATCTCGATGTACCAGTCGCAGAAGGTGCTCCACACGAAGTCGTACAGCTTCGTGGCCGCAAGGCCCAGGTCGTAGTTCTCCAGGTTCTCGGTCACGCCCCGCACGGTGTCCTGATAGCGGGTGAGGATCCACTTGTCCGCTATGGACAGCTTGCTGACATCGATGCCCCTGGGCTCGAAGTCCTGCAGATTCATCAGCACGAACCGGCTGGCGTTCCAGATCTTGTTGGCGAAGTTCCGGAAGGATTCGATCTTCTCCTCGCTCATGCGGATGTCGCTGCCGGGGGCCACGCCCATCACCAGCGAGAAGCGCAGCGCGTCAGCGCCGAACTTGTCGATGACCTCGATGGGGTCGATGCCGTTGCCCAGCGATTTGGACATCTTCCGGCCCAGGGCGTCGCGCACCAGGCCGTGCATCAGCGCCACCTCGAAGGGGCATTCGCCGGTCTGCTCGATGCCCGAAAACACCATGCGGGCCAGCCAGAAGAAGATGATGTCGTAGCCGCAGGACAGCACGGTATTCGGATAGAAGTACTTGAAGTCCTCGGTCTGCTCGGGCCAGCCCAGCGTGGAGAAGGGCCACAGCGCCGAGGAGAACCAGGTATCCAGCACGTCCTCGTCCTGGTGCACGGGCCTGCCGCACTTCGGGCAGACGGCGATGTCCTCCCGGGTGACAAAGGTCTCGCCGCAGTCGTCGCAGTAGAAGGCGGGAATGCGGTGGCCCCACCAGAGCTGGCGGCTGATGCACCAGTCGCGGGTATTCTCCATCCAGTGCAGGTAGGTCTTTTCAAAGCGCTCGGGGATGAAGCGCAGCTTGCCGTCGTACACCACCTGGCAGGCGGGCTCGGCCAGGGGCTTCATCTTCACGAACCACTGCTTGGACACCATCGGCTCCACCGTGGTGTGGCAGCGGTAGCAGGTGCCCACCTCGTGGTTCAGGGGTTCCACGGATTTCAGCAGACCCAGGGCCTTCAAATCCTCCACGATGGCCTTGCGGGCGTCAATGGTGGTCATGCCGGCGTACTTGCCGCAGTCCAGCACCGTGGGCTCGTCCACGGAGGCGCGGCCGCTGGCGATCAGCTCCGCGTTTTCGGCGGCCTCCTTCGCGCCGGTCATGTAGCCGTCGTAGGTGAACACGCGCACCATCGGCAGGCTGTGGCGCTTGCCAACCTCGAAGTCGTTGGGGTCATGGGCGGGGGTGATCTTCACCACGCCGGTGCCCTTTTCCATGTCGGCGTGCTCGTCGCAGACGATGGGAATCTCCTTGTTCACCAGCGGCAGCGTCACATGACAGCCGTGCAGATGGGCATAGCGGGGATCCTCCGGGTTGATGGCCACGGCAGTATCGCCCAGCATCGTCTCCGGGCGGGTGGTGGCCAGCTCCAGCAGCTCGCCGGTCTCCTTCACCGGATAGAGGATGTGCCAGAAATTGCCGTCCTTGGCCTCGTATTCCACCTCCGCGTCGGAGAGGGAAGTCTGGCAGCAGGGGCACCAGTTGATCATGCGGCTGCCGCGATAGATCAAGCCCTTCTCGTACAGGCGCACGAAGGTCTCGCGCACGGCGCGGGAGAGGCCCTCGTCCATGGTAAAGCGCTCCCGCGTCCAGTCGCAGGACACGCCCAGCTTGCGCAGCTGGCGCACGATCCTGCCGCCGTACTCCTTCTTCCAGGCCCAGGTGCGCTCCAGGAACGCCTCGCGGCCGATCTGCTGCTTGGTCAGGCCCTCCTTGCGCAGCGCGTCCACCACCTTGACCTCGGTGGCGATGGCGGCGTGGTCGGTGCCCGGCACCCACAGGGTCGGGTCGCCCTTCATGCGGTGATAGCGAATCAGCACGTCCTGGGGCATTTCGTCCAGGGCGTGGCCGATGTGCAGCTGGCCGGTGATGTTCGGCGGCGGCATGACGATCACAAAGGGCTTTTTGTCCGGGTCCACCACGGGCTGGAAGGCCCCGGAATGCTCCCACATATCATAGATGCGGCTCTCCACCTGATTGGGCTGGAACACCTTTTCCATGTTGAATTCCTGCTGCTTTTCCATATTGAACCACTCCCCCTCAGTATTTTTGCAATATCAAATGAACACCATCGCCGCGCCGACGCCGCACAGCATCACGCCGGCCATCCGAACGAGCGGGCTCACGTCCTTGCCCTGCCGGGCAAACGTATCCGCGATGCGCGCCGCCAGGAAGTTCACCGCCAGGCCGACGACCATCACCACGAGGCCAGCGATGTTGACCGCGCTGAGCTTCGGCCTGTCGAGGCCGTTCTGCTTGCTGAATACGCCCAGGACCGCCGCGACGGCGAACACCACCATCGCTCCGCTGAGCCAGATCTGCGGGGAACCGCCTCCCCGGCCTTCTCCGCGTCCCGCCATGCATAACCCTCCCATCCGTCGGCGGTAAAAAAACGCGGAGCGTCGCCCTCAAAGGGCGGATCACTCCGCGGTACCACCTTTATTCGCCGATACACGCCGCACCGGCCTCTTTGCGCGATAAGGGGCGCGCCCCGCCGGGCTGACGCAACGCTTCACCCGACCGCCTCCAAAGCGACCTTCGTCGGACAGGGTTCCGGGCGGCCTTCCAGCCAGCGAACCGCCCTCTCTTGGGAAATGCTCCAACTACTCCTCTTCTTCATCGGCAGGAATGATTATAGCATGAGCGACGGGTTTCGTCAATTTCATTTCCCGGTAAAAACCGTTATTTAACGAACGAAAGGTGACAGCCCTGGGCTGACTGGCCATCAGGGGATTGATATTAGTCAAAGGGGATATACCGGTTCTCCTCATACATGCGCTTCAGGATGTCGTAACGGGGATGCTTGCGCCAGCCCCGGCCGGTGGAGCTCTGCCCGATCGTGCTGATCTGGGTATTGGGCAGCGCCTTCTGCAGATCCTTCACATCCTGGGGCGTCAGGCGGCAGCCGCCGATCCACAGCCGCTCCAGCCAGGTCATGGTTCTGAGGACCCTGTGGTTTTCGTACAGCGGGTTGTGGAAGATGTTCAGATCCTTCAGCTTCGTCAGCTTGGTCAGCGGCGTCACGTCGGTGATGTCGTTCAGGAACAGCTCCACGTATTCCAGATCCGGGAAGCAGGTGATCTGGGAAATCTCCGTAAGCCGGTTATCAGCCAGGATCAGCACCTTCAGCTTTGTCAGGCCGGTGAAATTGTCGATGCTTGTGATGCGATTGTGGCCCAGATCCAGCATCATCAGGTCGGTGCAATAGCGAATCGGCTCGAAGGTCTCGTCATTGTAATGGTACTTATTGCCGGTGCCCAGCGCCGTGGTAAAGGCCGTGGCGTCGGTGCGCACCCTGTAGTGGCCGAACTCGATCCACCAGATGAACTTGATCTCCGGATGGGCGTCGAACAGCTGGCCCATCTCGTCCTCGGAAAGCCCGCAGTCGCACATGGAGACCCGCTTGAGCCTCGGCAGGCGCGACAGGTACTTTTCAACCTCCTCCACGCCGGTGAAGGGGATGTTGTCCCAGTTCAGATCGGTGGCGAGGCTGGAGCAGCTTCTGCCATAGACGCTCAATGTGTAGCGCAGCTTGCCGCTGCTGGCGATATCGCCCAGGGAATTCAGCTGTTCCTCGGTCAGTTCGATGGCCGTGGCGTCGATGCTCTCCAGATTCGGCATATAGGGGATGAACGCAGCGTAGGCCAGCATATCCTCGTAGGTGCCGGTAATCTTCACCGCGCTATCCTCGGTGGTCATCTCCCCTTCGGGCACGTCGCAGGTGAACATAAAGTAGACCTCGGGGTGCGCGTCGCTGAGCATGGAAATCGTCTGCGAGGTCGCCCTTTCGCCGCGAATATCCACGCTTTTGACCGCCGGCAGCAGGCCCAGAGCGTCGTCGATGACGCCCGCGTCCGGCGTCTCACCGCTCAGGTCCAGCGCCTCGGTATCGGTGGTGTAGCGCTTGCCGTACAGCGGCACCTTGTAATCGAAAACCGTGTCGGGATAGGTCGTGATCATCTCCCGGAGCTGGGTGGTGCTCAGCTTGAACGGCGACAGGTCGAAGTATTCCGCCTTGCTGTCGAAGTGCCTGTTCTCCACCGGTACGCTCCAGTGGATGTCGCAACCGGGCAGCGCCTCGGCCAGGCGATCATGCTCCCGCTGGTCGAAGGCGTAATTCTCCCGGATGTCCAGCCTTTCCAGGCTTTTCAGCGCCTGAATCGGCTGGAAATCGGTTACGGTGGAGCCCCGCATGTCCAGCGTCTTGAGGCTCGCCATCTGTTCAAAGTGTTTTGGATACTCGTCTGTCACCTGTATCCTGGCGATCACGGCGTACTTGGGAACGAATTTCCCGTCCACCCGGACGTAGTTGTAATCCAGGAAGCCGAAGGCCAACAGGGCGATGCACAGTACGCCCAGCACGCCCTGCAGCAGCTTCGATACGGGCAAATCCACCCACAGCAGCAGCGCCTCCACAAACAGCAGCGCCGCAGCGGAGCCCCACATCAGCGTGGCCGTGTTCAGCCCGATGGTGGAAATATATATGCACAGCGCCACCGCCATCGCTACCAGCAGGCCCGCGCCGATGCGTCGGTAGATCAGCGTCATGCGCCTTCTGTTGTTCTTTTTGGCAGCTTTGCCCTCGGAATGACCCTCTGCCTGTTTCATTTGCGTCTCTCCCGGTCGAGATAGGATTGTCGCCCGAACACACAGGCTGACATACACTCATTATATCTTTTTCACGCCGTTTTTTCAAGGGATTTTATCATTATCTTTTGCGCGATTTGTTCAGGATTTGTTACCGCGCACGCGGCAACGGTGGAAGGGGATCTGAACTGTAACCAGGTTTTTTGGAACGCGCAGAATAATGCTTTTCTTTTCGGCGCTTTTGCGCTATAATGGTCCTGGTACCATCACACATCGCTTCAAGGGGAGGCAGTCATGTCAGAAAAGCCTTCTGCCCGGCAGCGGCGTCGCGCCGGGCTATTCAAAAAACGCAGGCGCAGGCAGATCATAACGATTGCCGTCGCCGCATTCGGCGCCCTCGCCCTGGCCGCGCTGACACTGTGGCTGTTGCAAAAGCCCCGTGACCGTCAGGCGCCCGCCATTGACGTCGCGCAGGCGCCCGCGCCTCTGGAAACCGCCCCTCCCGCCCCGCAGACGCAGGCCCCGACGGCCCAGCCCGCACCGACGCCCACGCCCCAGCCCACCCCGACGCCTCAGCCCACGGCCACCGTGGTCCCGGGCAGCCGGCCGGACGTGATTTCCTTTTACCACCCCAAGGACAAAAACTATTCGCCCCGCATACGCATGGGCGAAACCTATACCGGGCCATGGAAAAAGGGCAAGGACATCGGCAGCTTTGAGGCCATCGCGTCGGACAGGGACGTGTTGGACGGCGAATTTTTCGGGGACATCTTCGGCGCGGCCTGGACCGCCTTCCCGGACGCCGGCAGCTGCAAGATCGGCTACACCCTGCGCTATACGCTGGACGACGGCAGCGAGATCCGCTACACCATGCTCTCCCCCAAGCACATCCAGCACACCGAATACATCGAATGCTGGCTTTACGACGACTACCACCGCGAACCGCACAAGTTCTACTCCCATCTCAAGCCCGGATCGATGAAAAAGGAGACGCTGATCACGTCCATCAAGCTCACCGCGGGCAAACAGATCAGCCACGTGACCGACATCTGGCTGACGGCGTTCATATGCACCTCGCTGGAGGACTTCGACGCGGAGCGCAACTACACCGGCGATACGTCGTGTACGATACACATTCTGAAAAAATAACGGAACTGTCTCAAGATACATCGACATGAAGGAGGCCTCCGCGGCAAATGCCAGTCGCCGCGGAGGCCTCCTTCATGTCGGGTGTCCCGTGACAGCCCGTCTATATTCGATCAATAAATCTGAATGTTGTACAGCTTGCCCGCGTCGCCGTCCTTGACGACGCAGAAGGTATAGGCTGTGGGGTACACCGCGTCGCCCTTCTCCGTGTTCAGGATCGTATCGAAGCTCACCCGACAGGTGAAGCAGTCCGGTGACAGCACCTGGAATTCCGAAACTGTCTCGTCCTTGAAGGATATGCCCCGGTGGGGCGTGGCGAAGGTATTGTTCAGGTTGTCGAATATCTGCTCGGCGGGACTGCCCTCTGCGCAGATTCGCTCTATGGCCTTCTTCTTCGCGTCCTTGTTCATGAACTTCGCCACCTGACGGCCCAGCGCAATCGCCGCCTTGCCGTACTGCTTGCTGTAGGTCTCGTCCGATTTCATCGGGCAGGTCCACGTCAGCTCACGGTCCGCTGCGGCCTGCGCCTGCACCGGCGCGCCGCTCTCGTCCGTCACCTGAATCTGCGGGGTCTGGGTCGAGGCGTCGTAGAGGTATTCCACCATCGTGGGATTGGAGACCCCGGGAGGCAGGAAATCCGCTTCAAACATCGGCTTTTCGGTCACGGTGGCGTTCTGATCCGTCAAAGCCTCGCCGTCAACCGTCACGGTGTAGCCCGCCGGTACGGTGATGCGGCACAGATATACCTGTTCGGGTTCTTCCGGCGCTTCGGTGGCTTCGGGCTCCGGCTCGGGCTCGGGCTGCTGCAGCTCCACCAGCGTGGTCACCGACCCCAGCTTCCACAGGCGGTTGCCCCTGGCCGTGGTTTCGCCGCTGGGCACCAGCGTGAAGGTGGCAAAGCGGTCGCCATCCAGGGTCACGTTGTATTTGCGCTCGTCCTTGTCGGCTGAAAAGGCCGCCGTCCATGCCACGCGCTTGCCCTGGGTCATCTGCTTGAGGTTATCGACGTACAGCGCCTTGTCGCCGCCTTCAAACTGACCGGCGGAGGTATCCAGGCTGTAGATCGCATCGTAATCGGCATTTTCAAACAGCCGCGCCACATCCTGGGCCACGTACTTCGGCTGGGCGGATTCATAGTCCTTCAGCACCCCCCGCAGCCATACCGTGCCAATGGCAATGGCGATCAGCGCCAGGGCCACCAGCGCGAAATACACGCGGTAAAACGTGCTCCTCCAAATGCTTTTCTTTTTCTTCCTGCTCTTGCTGCTCATATGCTCCTCCGTCAGCGCACGATGAAGGCCGTCGGCATCTTGCGCGAGCCGGTCAGCACAACGCCGCTGTTGAGGTATTTGCCCCTGTAGTACATCAGCGAGGACGAGCCGCCGTCCATGTTGATGGCGTTGACCGCGCCGTATTCCAGCATGATGGCGATGAGGTCGGAATAGGTCGCGCCCAGGCTGGAGGCCTGGCGACCGTCGATTACAAGCATCAGCACCGCGCCGTCCTTGCGCTGGCCGATGGCCGTGCGGGGGTTCAGGCCCGAGCTCTCGCCCTTGATGGCGGCGGGTTCGCCGTTCACGATCAGCGCCGGGCCGAAGGTGATGGCGTCCCGTATGCCCTTGGCCTTCGCGTCGTCGGCGGTCATATTCTTTGCCAGAACCATGATGTTGTTCTGATCGAAGCCCACGGTGATGTTGTATTTTTTGTCCTTGCCGGTGTGCTTCAGCTTGCCCTCGGAGACCACCAGGCCCACGGGCGTGCCGCCGTTTCCGACGCCGCCGCTGTCCTCGAAGCCGCCGCCGTTGATGGCGCCGATGGCGTCATAGCGCTTGGCGATGTCCTTGAGCTGCAGGCCCTTGGAGCCGTCGAACTTGTCCCGGCAAGTGCCGACGGTGACGCGGGCAGGGTCCTTCACCACCATCATGTAGCCCTGATAGGTGCCCCCCACCACGCTGAACACGTCGATGCCGTCCTCGGAGGTCAGCAGGTTCTCCGGCGGCGGCGTGGGGCTGGGCGTCACTTCGACCCGGGCGGCGGCGATTTCCTCCGGCGAGGGCGTAGGCGTGGGCTTTTCGATGACGATCATCGAGGTATCGGTCTCGCTGTCCCCGACGGAGACGGAGTTGCGCTCCATGATGGCGTCCACTTCCGCGTTGCTGTAGTAGATATGGGGAATGAATTTCAGGGCGCTGGTCTCCTGCATGGAGACGGTCAGCAGGTCGCCCACCGTCTGCGAGGGGCCCTTGAACGCGGCGAAGCCCGCGCACAGCGCGCCAACCAGCACCAGGCCGATGACCGTCAGAACCGACAGCGTGACGCGCCAGGCGTTGCGCTTGATCCTGCGCCTGCGGCGGCGCTGGGCCCTGGTCAGCTTCCTTCGATTCTGCGGTTTTTTTTCTGTCTGCATGATGGTTCGTCCTCCGGGGATCGGTATATCGGTATCAGTTAAAGGTAAGGTTGTACAGCTTGCCCGCGCCCTTCTGTCTGACGACGCAGAAGGTGTAGGACGTGGGATAGACGTAGTCGTTGCCCCGCCGGGTGCGCAGCGTGAACGTGAATTCCACGTGGCAGGTGAAGCAGTCGTCCGACAGCACGTGGAAATCGGTGACCTTCGCGTCGGTAACGGTGGCGGTCTTGTGGGGCGGCGCCCAGTCGTTGCTGAATTTTTTAAGTATCGTCTCCGCCGGGGAACCGTCGGCCACGTTCTTCATCACGCCGTTGCGGGAGAGATCCTTCACGGTGTATTTCGCCACGCGCTCCGCAAGGGCGATGATGGCGTCGCCGTACTGCTTTGCAAAGTCCGCGTCCTCTTTCAGCGGACATATCCAGCGGTTGTCCCCGTCGGGCTCCACCGCGGCTTCCGCCCCCGAGGGATCCTTCGCGGTCAGCACGGGCGCGCCGTCGTCCGAGAAGAAGGCGTACTCCGTCATCGTGGGCGCTGTGACGCCCTCGGGCAGGAAGCCATCCTCGAAAATGGCCTCGCCGGTGGAAAGGGCGTCCGCCTCGGTGAGCGTCCTGCCGTTGACCGTGACCGCGTAGCCCTCCGGCGCTTTCACGCGATAGGGCGCGACGGACAGATCGCCCGCCGCCTCCGTGCCCTCCACGGCCACGTGGGTGGTCACCGAGCCCAGCTTCCACAGCCGGTTGCCGTGGGCGGTGGTCTGCCCGCTGGGGACCAGTGTAAAGGTGGCCAGCTTGTCGTCATCCAGCGTCACGGTATACTTCATCTCGTCGGGATTGCCGGAAAAGGCCTGGCTCCATGCGATATCGCCGTCGTCGGTCAGCTCCGCCATGCTCTGCACATACTGCGCCCTGTCGCCGCCGGAGATGTCCCTGGCGGAGGTGTCCAGATCGTACAGCCGGTCGTAATCGCCCGCCTCGAACAGGGCCGCGACTTCCTCGGCCGCGTGTACCGGCTGGGCGATTTCGTAATCCCTGACCGCGCCGTGCAGCCAGATCATGCCGATGGCGATGGCGATCAGCGCGACAGCGACGACGGCGAAATAGACTTGATAAAACCGACTGGCGAGCAGGCCGCCCTTCTTTTTCTTTCGCTTTTTCTTGTCCATCGTTGCCTCCGTCACTTGACGATAAACGCCGTGGGCAGCTCGCGGGAGCCGGTCAGTATGACGCCCTTGTTGATGTATTCCCCATTGTACCACAGCATCGACGAGGAGCCGCCGTCCAGATTGGCCGCGTTGAACGCCTCGTATTCCATCAGCACGTTGATCATGTCGGCGTAGGTGGCTCCGAGGCTGGAGGCCTGCCTGCCGTCGATCACCAGCAGCAGCACCGCGCCGTCCCGCCGCTGGCCGATGGCCGTGCGGGGGTTCAAGCCCGAGCTCGCGCCGGAAAACTTCGCCGCCTCGCCGTTGACCACCAGGGCCGGGCCGAAAGCCAACGCGTCCCGCAGGCCCTTCTTCACCGCCTCCTCGGAGGTCATCTTGCCGACGACCAGCTTGTTGTCCTGATCGAAGCCCATGACGATGTTGTGGTCGGAATTGATGCTGGCCTTGTTCAGCACTTCGCCGTGGGAGATGACCAGCCCGATGGGCCGGCCGCCGTTGCCCAGACCGCCCTCGTCCGAAAAGCCGCCGCCGTTGATGGCCGCGATGGCGTCGTAGCGGGCGGCGATGTCATGGAGCACAAGGCCGGGTTTGGAATTGAAATTCTCCCGGCACACGCCCACGGCCACCCGCGACGGGTCCTGCACCACCATGATCCACCCGTTGTAGGTGGGGCCGTGGACCTCGAAGATCTGTATGCCGTTTTCCTCGACGATCAGGTTTTCGGGCTTCGGCGTCGCAACGGGCGCGACATCCGCCTGTCCGGGCTCCGGCGACGGCCCGGCGATCACGATCATGGAGGTATCGGTCTCCTCCTCCAGCTCCCCAACCTCGTTGCGGGCCTTGATGGCGTCGACCTCTTCCTTGGAATAATAGATGCGGGGAACAAATTTAAGCGCGCTGGTCTCCAGCATCGACACCGTCAGCAGGTCGCCCAGGCTCCTGGACGGACCCCTGAAGCCGATGAATCCCGCCCCTATGGCAGCGACCAGTACCAGCGCCACCGCGGTCAGCACCGACAGTCCGACCCGCCACGCGATTTTTTTCGGGGTGAGCGCCGGCTTCGCGAAGAGCCGCTTCCCGGACGCGGCGCGACCCGTGCGGGAGCCCTGGACGCGCTTGCCCGCGCTATGGGTCTTTTGGGGCGCTCGCGGCGCGTTGTCCTGCATGTAATCACAGCCTTCCAAACCGGCGCGACAGCCGGTCCACATACAAATACATTTTATTTTATCATTTTTCAGGCTTCATTTGGTTGCAGGACTGTTAACGTTCCGGCCCAAAATCGCATCAAAGCGCCTGTAAGGGCGCTTTGACATATACGTTTTTCACAGCATGATGCAGATCATGCCGCCGCTGCCCTCGTTGATGACCTTCTCGAGGGCCTGCCGCAGTTTTTGGCGCGCTTCCTCAGGCAGGTGCGACAGCTTGCCGTTCACGCCATCGCGCACCAGGTCGCTCAGGGTCTTGCCAAAGATCTCCGTCTCCCAGATCGCGTCGCCCCCGTCGGCCATCTTCTGCTTCAGGGAGGCGGCCAGCTCCTCGGATTGGCTCTGCGAACCCGCGAAGGGATTGACCTCGGTCTGTATGTCGGCGCGGATCATGTGCAGCGACGGCGCTGAGGCCATGAGCCGCACGCCGTAGTGCGTTCCCTGCCGCGCCAGCTCCGGGGGCTGCAGGGTCAGCTCGTCCAGCGCCGGCGTCACCACGCCGTAGCCGCTCTCCCTGGCCTGCGCAAGCGCCCCCGCCACCCGGTCGTAGGCGCGCCGGGCGGCCACCAGCTGCTTCATCAGCCCGAACAGATGGGCCTCGCCCTCGATGTTCTCGCCGCACGCCTCGCCCAGCACCCGGTAGAAAAGCCCGTCCCTGAGGTTGAGGCGGTATTCCAGCGCGCCCCGGTTCAAATCGATGCCCACCGGCATGGCGTCCTCCACGTATTCGTTGCCGTCCAGCGCCTGCCTCAGCAGCTCGTGATCCCGCACCCTGCGCATGCGGCCAGCGGCCTCCCGCACCGTATCCAGCACCGACTTGCCCAGCCAGTGGTCGTCGGCCAGCGCCGTGAGCCACGCGGGCGTCTGTATGCGCGCCTGACGGATGGGAAATTCAAACAGCAGGCTCTCCAGCAGCGCGTTCAGATCCTCCAGGCGCATTTCCTGGACGTTGACGGCGTGCACGGGCACGCCGTGCTGCCGGGCAAGGCCGTCGGCCAGCCGCTGCGTTTCCGGGGAAGCGGGATTTTTTGAATTCAACACGATGATGAAGGGCTTCCCCAACCCCTTCAGCTCGCCGACGACCCGCGCCTCCGCCGCCTCGTAGGACGAGCGGGGCATATCCACCACGCTGCCGTCGGTGGTCACCACCGCGCCGATGGTGGCATGCTCCCGGATCACCCGTCGGGTGCCCAGCTCGGCGGCCTCCTCAAAGGGAATGTCGTGGTCGAACCAGGGTGTGCGCACCATTCGGGCGTCGCCGTCCTCGCTCAGTCCCAGCACCCCGGGAATCAGGTAGCCCACGCAGTCCACCAGGCGCACCCTGGCCGTAGCCTCCTCCCGCAAGCGCACCTCCACCGCCTCGTCGGGCACAAAGCGCGGCTGCGTGGTCATGATGGTGCGACCCGCGCCGCTCTGGGGCAGCGCATCCACGGTGCGGTCCCTGGCGCTGTCCTGGGCAAGGTTGGGCAGCACAAGCAGCTCCATGAAGCGCTTGATAAAGGTCGATTTTCCGGTGCGTACCGGCCCGACGACGCCGAGGTAGATGTCCCCGTCGCAGCGGCCCGCGATATCCCGGTACAGTGTATTCTGATCCATGGGCCCCGCCTCCTGAATGCGTTTTCACATCCAGCTTATGAGGGGCCGGAACCGGATATGCGGCGCGAATTGCCAGCCCTGTGCCCTTGCAATTCCCGTTCGCAGGGCTTATAATGAGAGCAGGAAACACAAGTACCGGGAGGCAATCATGGCAAAGGGACATCGCGGAGGCCATCGGAAGGGGCGCGCAGGAAAGCCGCAATCCGTCGTGCTCACGGCCTTCTGTGTCGCGCTGGTGGCAATACTGCTGGGCATGGGCGTCTACGTGGCCCAATGGTACATCAACCTGGGCCGGATAAAGGCCGAGGGCGAGCGCTATGCCAGCCTCTACGGCGGCAGGGATCCAGAGCCAGTGCCCGGGACGGTCCAACCCACCGCGAACCCTGCGACCGCCGCGCCCGGGACGGTCCAGCCCGCCGCGAACCCTGCGACCGCCGTGCCCGGGACGGCGCTGCCGACGGCGACGCCGGTCGTCACCGAACGTCCGACATCGCAGCCGACGCCCGCCCCCACCGCCGCGCCCACGCCGGTTCCGACCCCCGCGCCCACCGCCCCACCCGCCGTCGGACCCGACGCCGATATGCCGGTGGTTGTGGACGAGCGGCTTCCCGACCCCACCGTCCCGCCCGCCGTCGGGCCCGACGCCGATATGCCGGTGATCGTGGACGAGCGGCTCCCCGACCCCACCGTCCCGCCTGCCGTCGCGGCTGAGGAGGCCGCGCCTGTGTCCACCGCACAGCCCGCCATCGGGCCGGATGCCGACATGCCCGCCATCGTGGACGAACCCATACCCACCCCCGACGCCGACACGCTGGTGATCGCGCTGCCCACGGTTCCGCCGGTGCAGGAGAGCTTCAGCCCATTGC
Source organism: uncultured Eubacteriales bacterium (assembly GCA_902778995.1). Lineage (GTDB taxonomy): Bacteria > Bacillota > Clostridia > Christensenellales > Aristaeellaceae > UBA2862. The sequence continues at coordinate 52,898 of CACYZW010000001.1, read as the reverse complement.
TGGCCCTCAATCCGGAGACGATAGGCTTCCTCGACATCGAGGGCATGCTGTCCCTGCCCGTGGTGCAGCGGCAGAACGACAACGAATACTATCTGAACCACAGCTTTGAAGGCGCAGAGGCGCTGGAGGGCACGCTGTTCCTGGACGGCATGAACCGGCTGACGCCGGAGGACGACTGCTTGATCGTCTACGGCCACAACATGAAGAATCACACCATGTTCGGCAGACTCAACGCCTACGCGGACGTCAGTTATCTGCGGCAGCACCCGGTCGTACACTTTGACACGATCTACGAAAACCGCAGCTACGTCGCCTTCGCCGCGTTCAGCGCCAGCATGGCGCCGGGCGATCCCCGCTACTTCGACGTGCGCCACTTCATATTCGATGAGGCGGAGTTCGACAAGTTCGTATTGAAGCTGCAAAGCCGTTCGCTGTTCAGGTCGCCCATAGAGGTGCGCTGGGGAGACCGCCTGCTGCTGCTGGTGACCTGCGACTACGCCAACCGGGAGGGCCGCTTCATACTGGCCCTGCGCCAGCTGCGCCCCGATGAAAGCGAGGGCGGCGTATTCGCCCAGGCATTGCAGACGGCGGCGAAGTGAGGCCAAAACGACAGGACGGCCATGATGGCCGTCCTGTCGTTTTATTGATGATTGGGAAAGCGGAACGTTTTCCGGGTCGGCGACATCCGAAGGATGGCGTCGACAATCATTTCCCGATAAAGCCGTCGATGGCCGCGCAGGCCTGCGCCACGGGGTCGCCGGTCATGTCCAGCCACAGTATGCCCTTATCCCTTCTGAACCAGGTCATCTGCCGCTTGGCGAACTTCTTGATGGCGTTGCCCAGCTGCTCCACCATGTCCTCCCGGCGGGGAATCTCGCCGGTCAGGTACTGGGCGATAAAGCGGTATTCCAGGCCCAGCTTCAACAAAAAGGACAGGCTCACGCCGCCGTCGATCAGGCCCTGAACCTCCTCGATCATGCCCGCGTCCAGCCTGCGCTGCAGGCGCTCGTCGATGCGCTCCTTCAGCGTCTCCCGGTCCCAGGTCACGCCCAGCTTCAGGCATTCGTAGCGGGGCCGGTTGTGGGGGATGTGGTCGTCCCCGGCGTGCAGCTTTTCCAGCAGGCGCATCACCCGGTTGCGGTTCTTCGGCTCCACGTCCACGTCCGGCACGGCCTGAACCAGCATTTCATACAGCCGGGGCGTCTCGAAGGTCTCCAGATAATCCCGGTATTCCAGGTCGGGCGGGCTGTCGCTCATCACATAGCCCTCGGTGACGGAGGCCACGTACAGCCCCGTACCCCCCACCAGGAAGGGCAGGCGGCCACGGGCGACGATGCCGTCGATGGCGTCGTAGGCCATGCGCTGGAAATCGTGCATCGAAAAGAAGTCACCGGGATCGCACACGTCGATCAGGTGGTGGGGCACGCCCTTCATCTCCTCCGGCGCGATCTTGCCGCTGCCCAGATCCAGGCCGCGAAACACCTGCCGGGAATCGGCGGAGACGATCTCCCCGCCATAGTGCAGGGCCAGCGCCACGCCCAGACCGCTCTTGCCGGAGGCGTTCGTACCCGCCACGACGATCAGCTTATCCATATCACACCACCACGGCCCCGAAGGGGGCGAGCGCCAGCTTGGCGATCTTGAAGAACTGCTTGCCGAAAGGGATACCGATGATGGTGACGCAAAGCAAGCAGCCCAGCAGGAAATTCCCCAGCGCCAGCACGAGCCCGGACAGGATGAACCAAATCACGTTGATGATGAACGACGGCGCGCCGCCCTCGTAGATCACCTCGCGTCCAAAGGGCACGAAGGAAAGCTGGGCCAGCTTGAAGCACTGTAAACCGACGGGTATGCCGATGATGGTCACGCACCACAGCGCCCCGGCGAGGATCCAGCCCAGACCGCTGAGCAGGCCGCCGAAAATCAGCCACACAATGTTTCCCAGGAGCGTCATGTACCCGCCCTCCAATGGTCTGTAATCAACGGGGCCGCAAAGGAAGGCCCCTGTCATGGTGGCGTGGCAGCCGCCACAACCCTTTATTTCACGCTGAACAGTATGTCGGTATAGCTGGGATAGGGCCACTGATTCGTGGGAATCATGGACTCGCAGGCGTCGCAGGCCTCCCGCAGGGCGTTCATCGCGCCAACCACGTCGTCCTTGTAGCGCATGGCCCGATCCAGCGTGTCGTCAGCGGCGTCGGCATGGTGCATGGCCTCCCCAAGGGTGCTGTAGATGGCGTATATCTCGTCCGTATACCGCGAAATCTCCCGACACCGGGCCTTTTCATAGCCGCAGGCCACCCCGGTGACCTCCGTCTTAACCTTTGCGTTCTCGCACAGCTTCGCCGAAAACGCGGAGACGGCGGGCAGTATGTTCCGGCTGACCATGTCCATCATGGTCTCGGCCTCGATGTGGATCACGTTTACATAGTTTTGCAGCAATATCTCATAGCGCGAGCGCAGCTCGGCGGCGCTGAACACACCGTGGCGCTCAAACAGGGCCACGTTCTTTTCGTCCAGCAGGTGGGCAAGGGCCTCGGGCGTGGTGCGCAGGTTCATCAGCCCCCGACGCTGCGCCTCCTGGGGCCAGTGGTTGTCGTAGCCGTTGCCGTTGAACAGTATGCGCTTGTGGGCCTTGACGGTATCGCGGATCAGGCCGTGCAGCGTCCGGGTGAAGTCCTCCGCCCCCTCCAGCGCGTCGGCGTACTGCCGGAGGCTCTCGGCCACGGCGGTATTGATGACGATATTGGGCTTGGCGATGGACTGGCTGGACCCGGGACTGCGGAATTCAAACTTGTTGCCGGTGAAGGCGAAGGGCGATGTGCGGTTGCGGTCGGTGGAATCCCTGGGGATGCGGGGCAGCACGTCCACGCCGATCTTGAGCTGCTCCTTGTCGTGGCCGCCGTAGGGCGCGTCGTTCTCGATGGCCTCCAATACCTCGGTCAGCTCGTCGCCCAGGAACATCGAAATCACCGCGGGCGGCGCCTCGTTCGCGCCCAGGCGGTGGTCGTTTCCGGGCGTGGCCACGGAGATGCGCAGCAGGTCCTGATAGTCGTCCACGGCCTGGATCACCGCGCACAGGAACAGCAGGAACTGGGCGTTTTCAAAGGGCGTGGCGCCAGGGTCCAGCAGGTTGACACCCTCGCTGGTGGCAATCGACCAGTTGTTGTGCTTGCCCGATCCGTTGACACAGTTGAAGGGCTTCTCGTGCAGCAGGCACACCATGCCGTGGCGATGGGCCACCTTGCGCATCAGCTCCATGGTCAGCTGGTTGTGGTCCACGGAGATGTTGGTGGTGGTAAATATGGGTGCGAGCTCGTGCTGGGCCGGGGCCACCTCGTTGTGCTCGGTCTTGGCCAGTATGCCCAGCTGCCACAGCTCGTCGTTCAGCTCCTGCATGAACGCCTGCACCCTGGGCTTGATGACGCCGAAGTAATGGTCGTCCAGCTCCTGCCCCTTGGGGGGCTTTGCCCCCAGCAGGGTGCGGCCGGTGAGTATCAGGTCCTCCCGGGCGTCCACCATGCCCTGGTCCACCAGGAAATACTCCTGCTCCGCGCCCACGGTGGTGATGGGCGTCACATTCTCATGGCCGAACAGCTTCAGCACCCGGCTGACCTGGCGGTTGATGGCCTCCATGCTGCGCAGCAGGGGCGTCTTCATGTCCAGCGCCTCGCCGCCGAAGCTGCAGAAGGCGGTGGGAATGTAGAGCACGGTGTCCTTGATGAAGGCAAAGGAGGTCGGATCCCAGGCGGTATAGCCCCGGGCTTCAAATGTGGAGCGCAGGCCGCCGGAGGGAAAGGAGGATGCGTCGGATTCGCCCCGAACCAGCTCCTTGCCCGAGAACTCCATGATCACCCCGCTGTTGCCATCGGACGAGATGAAGCTGTCGTGCTTTTCTGCGGTGATGCCGGTCATCGGCTGGAACCAGTGGGTAAAGTGGGTCGCGCCCTGCTCGATGGCCCAGTCCTTCATGGCGTTGGCGACGATGTTCGCCACTGCGATGTCCAGGCGCTTGCCGCCCGCGATGCAGCGCAGCATCTCCCGGTAGGTATCCTTCGGCAGCCGCTGGCGCATGGTGGTCAGATTGAACACCTTCGCGGCAAAGCGGTTTGCAACATCCTTCATGCGCGTCACTCCTCGTCACCTGAAATGAGGTCAAGCCTGTCGCTTTTGAATATTTTATCCCCTCGGGAAGATATTTGCAAGGGGCGACAGGGTATTGTATGTAAATTTATACAATGCCATATCGGGAAGGGCGACAGAAAACCGGGCGAAAGCCCGGTTTTCTGTCGCCCTGGCCGATATTATTCCGGCTGGATGGAAGCGGTGACGATCTGTGCGACGGAGGCAAAGCCCTCGTCGGACACGGGCGTCATCACAAACTGCACGTAGTTGCCGGCTTCCGTGACAAACACCACATAGATGGCGTCGGCATCGGGCAATGAATAGGACGCGGCGTCCAGTCCGTTGAGCACGCACCGTTCGATGTCCTTGGCGCCGTTCGCCTCGAGGCCGGCCAGCAGGTCGTCCATGGTCGCGCCTTCATTGCCGGTGAGATGCTGCACGTAGATGCTGGCGGAGCCGTCGGCCACCTCGAACTTGCCGATCAGACCGCCCTCGGCTTCTTCGGCGGTCAGCTCAAGATTCTCCAGCACGGTGGGAATCCAGACCACGACCGCGACGCTGTCAAAGGTATAGTAATTGCCTTCGATGCCAGACGACTCGATGTCAACGTCCTCCCAGTTGATCACGGGAACTTCCTCGGCCAGGGCGCAGGCGCCCAGCAGGCACAGTGCCATCAGCAATGCAACAAACTTCTTCATAAAATGATTCCTCCTTAAGTCATGTTTCTTGTGCATACGGACAGATCAGTCACACGATCGTCCGCTTTGTTTGAAAATCGGGAACGCGTCAGCGTAAGGGGCGAGGACGCCGAACAGCAGAAGTGCAGCGGCAGCTCACCCTTCGCCCGCTTCCGCAGGTCAGTTGCCCATCACCCGGGCGGCCTCGCAGATCAGCTTCACGCAGGTGTCGTAGCCCAGCATGCCGCTGTCCAACATCAGGTTGTAGTTGTGGTAGTCGCCCCAACGGCGACCCGCGAACTGCTGATAATAGCTGGTGCGGGCGGCGTCGGTCTTTTTCATGGCCTTCTTGATGTCGGAGGGGTTCTTGCTGCCGATGAGCTCGCTGATGCACGCGGCGCGGTGAATGTCGTCGGCGTAAATGAACACGTTCAGGCTGTCGATGTTGGCCTTGTCCAGTATGGCGTCGGCGCATCGGCCGATGATGACGCAGGGACCCTTGCTGGCCAGCATCAGTATGGCCCGGCTCTCGATCTCATGGATCGCCTCCCGCCGGTCCACGTAGGCGGCGGGCGTAATCATGCGCAAAAAGGCGTCCGCCCTGGAGATTTCCTCCTCCTCGCGCTCGATGACGCTGGTGTCCAGCCCACTGTCCTTGACGGCGCTGCGGATGATGTCCCGGTCGTAGATCTCGATGCCCAGCTCATGGGCTACGCGCCTGGCGATGGTATGCCCGCCCGCGCCGTAGTCCCTGCTGATGGTGATAATACCGCTCATGTCATGCCTCCTTTCGCCCCGCAGGGCAATCCATTCAATTTTTTATGCCTCCGCCCGGAGCCTGTACACCAGCGCAGCCGCGTCCCCATTCCCCAGCGGGCAGCAAAGGCCCGAAAGCATCAGCTCGTCGCCGCCAAACACCTCGCCGGTCTCGACCACGCGATAGCGCCTGTCCGCATCCAGCCCCTGCAGGCGCACCAGCGGCGGCATGGCGTTTGGCCGGGCCATGCGGCGCACCAGCGTGAACAGAGCCTCGCTTCGATCCCCGGACACGCTCATCCAGGCCGCGTCGTTTTCCCCGAAGGGGGATTGCAGCCAATACCGCCGCCCGTACAGCCTCAGCAGCTGGGTTTCGTTCGCAAAGGCGACCTGCGCCCGCAGCTTCGCCCGCTCCCCGTCGTCCAGCCTTGCGGGATCCAGCTCGTATCCGAAGCTGCCGCCCAGGGCCACGGCGAAGCGGGTCTCCAGCGGCGTCACCCGGCCCGTCTGATGGTTCGGCACGGCGCTGACATGACAGCCCATCGTGGAGGCGGGAAACACCATTTCGGTGCCCCGCTGTATCTCCAGGCGGCACAGGGCGTCGGTGTTATCGGAGCACCAGATTTGGGGCACATAGTACAGCATGCCCGCGTCAAAGCGGGCGCCGCCGGAGGCGCAGCCCTCGAACAGCACCTCCGGGAAGGCCGCCGTCAGCCGTTCCATCACCGCGTAAAGCCCCAGCATGTACCGGTGGGCGGTCTCCCGCTGCCGATGGGCGGGCAGGGCCGCGGAGCCGATGTTGGTGAAATTGCGGTTCATGTCCCACTTCAGATAGGCCGCGCCGCTGGCCCTCAGCGTTTCGGACACGACCTTTACCACGAAGTCCTGGACCTCCCGGCGGCCCATGTCCAGCACCAGCTGATGCCGGGCGGTGATGTCCTCACGCCCCGGAATGTGCAGCCGCCAGTCGGGATGGGCGCGATAGAGGTCGGAATCCGGCGACACCATCTCCGGCTCCATCCAGATGCCGAACTGCATGCCCAGCGCCCGCACCTGCTCCCCGAGGCCCTCGAGGCCGCCGGGCAGCTTGCGGCGGTTCACATACCAGTCCCCCAGGGAGGTTGTGTCGTCGTCGCGATGGCCGAACCAGCCGTCGTCCATCACGAACAGCTCCACCCCCGACGCAGCGGCGGCCTTCGCGATGGCCAGCAGTTTGTCCGCGTCAAAGTCGAAGTAAGCGGCCTCCCAGCTGTTCAGCAGCACCGGTCTTGGCCGGTTCATCCAGCGCTTTGGCAGCAGGTGGCTCTCCCACAGCCGGTGAAAGCCGTAGCTCATGCCGCCGATGCCCCGGCCGGAATATACCAGCGCGGCCTCCGGCGTGCGAAAGCTCTCCCCGGGCTGCAGCTCCCAGCTGAAATCCCGCTCGTCGATGCCCAGCAGCAGCCGCGTCGCGCCGAACTGTGAGACCTCGGCTTCGGCCATGAAGTTGCCGCTGTAGATCAGCGCGGCGCCGATGGCCTCGCCCTGCGTCTGCGTGGCGTGGGGCCGCGCCAGCGCGATAAACGGCGACGCCTGGGCGCTGCTCGCGCCCCTGCGGCTGGACACGCCCTGATGCCCCGCAACCAGGGGACGGCGGCACACCGTGCGCTCCCGGGCCCAGGCCCCCGGCAGGGTGATCAAATCCCAACCGTCGTCCGGCAGATCCAGGCACAGGCTGTAGGCCCGTTCCACGTTCAGCGGCGCGGAGCCTTCGTTGACCAGCTTCGCGCTTCGGGTCACGGCGGGGCAGTCGTCGTAGACGGCGTAATCCAGCAGCGCCACGAGGCCGGTGTGGGCGTCCCGCAGGGTGAGCCGCAGCGCGGCGCAGCCCTCGCCCCGGGTGGCGGGCAGGCCCTCCAGCGCCGGCTTGGCGTCCAGCAGCTCCGCCCTCTCCAGCCGCAGGTCCACCGCCTGGCTGCCGTCCGGCGCCTGCACCGTCAGCGCGCCCTCCCGCAGGTCGCCCAGGCCGAAGGACGGGTATTCCCGGGGCAGGCGATCCAGCGCGCACTCCTGCACGGTGAAGCTGCCGTCTGCGGGGATGTCGGCCCGGCGCAGCAGATTGGCGGCGTTCAGGCGCTCCAGCCGCGCCCCAAAGTACAGATGGGCCAGCACGCCGCCGGGCATTTCGCACAGCACGTAGCTGATCTGATCGTTCCTGAGATGAAATACGCTTCCATCCCGCAGTATTTCAGCCATGTCTTCGCTCCTTTTCAAAGGCTTTTTTCTCTTAGCGGGTCAAATTCGTGGGTCAGATAGTCGCGCAGCGCCTCCGTCGCGCGCCGGGCCAGGCGGTGGTCTCCGCCCCCGGCAGTCACGCCCACCACGAGGCCGTCCCGCCGCGCGATGCCGGGGAACAGGAAATCGCACTGCGTCCTGTCGCTGGCCACGTTCACCGGGACGCCCCGGGCGCGGCAGGCCGCGGCAATGGCCGCGTTCAGCGCCCCGTCGTCGGTACAGGCCAGGACGATATCCATGCCCTCCAGGTCGGCTTCGCGGTAGGGCCGTCTGACAATGCGCACCCGGCCCCCGTCGGCCAGCGCTTCGATGTCCGGGTGTATCGAGGGGGCAACGACGGTGATCGACGGGCAAAACTGAGCCAGCGCGCTCACACGGCGGGCGGCGATTCTTCCCCCGCCCACCGACAGCGCCCTTCGCCGGGACAGGTCCACGAACATCGGAAAAAACGGGTATTCCGGCATGTCACCGCCTCCTCTTCTTCACGAAGTGGTTGAGCACCGCGCCCACGGCGATGATCGCCCCGGAGATGGCCAGCACCTTCTTGGCCGCCTCCTGGGGAATGCGCCCCTTGTCCGCGATGGATTCGCGGTAGAAGGTCAATGTGTATTCGATCTCCACCGGGTCGCCCATGGCCGTGGTGTCCGCGACGACGGGCATCGCCGCGTCCAGCGCGACGACGGGTATCTCAAAGGTGGAATTGCCGCCGTCGGTGGTCAGGTTGTCGTAGCGCGTAGGCCCGACCAGCATGTAATCGTAGTAGGCGCTGCTCCAAAGCAGCCGCGCCCAGGCGCGCCCCTCCCGGACGGTCAGCAGCGTGGGCGAGCTGACGCTGGCCCGTCCGCTGCCCCCGGCCAGGTTCACCTCCACCGAGTATTCCCCGTCGGGCAGGTCGATCGCCGCAGGCCGGGGCGCTTCCGGCTCCGGCGCAGCCGTGGTTTCGGGCGCGGGGGCGTCCGCCGCGTAGTTCAACAGCGCCTTTTCCACGAGAGCGTAGTCCGGCAGCGGAAATGAAAGCGCGCCCTCGGGCAGGCTCGCGGCGTCGATCAGCAGCCGGCGGTCATACCAGCGCTGCCGGTTTTTGCTGTAGGCCGCGCACTCGAAGGGCCGGTTCAGCGCCTCCACGGGAATCACAAACGCCGTGCCGTCGCCCTTCGCCTCGCCGCAAATCCAGTCCGCCTGGGCCGCCGCTTCGGCCCCGGCCGTATCCCCGGGGTAAACATGGGAATAGCTTTCGCTGCCCAGCCCGATCTCGAGGCGCATGGCGTCGCCCTCCACGGTCAGCAGGGCCCGGACGATTTTGAAATAGGGCGAATCGGATTCCACCGAAACCGGGTACTGCCCGTCGGCGATGTCCCGGGCGTAGACGGGCGTCATGCCGTAATGCCCCAGGGTCTGCGCCGCCATGGCCGCCCGAGCCGCCGCGATCCGCCGCGCCTCGTCGTCGTTTTCCGAACCGATCACCGTCACGGCGCATGCCGCAGGCATCGACAACAGCACCAGGGCCAACAGCACCGCCACCCCAAGAACCCGCTTCCCCATGCCAACCTCCACTATCCATTCACCATTCCCAATTCCCCTTACAGGTTCTTCTTCCGATAGATGAACCCCACGGCGATTCCCCCGAAGACCGCCAGGTAGGCCGCCAGCACCGCAAAGCCGAACGCGCCGGGGCGCTGGCCGCCGGAGATGGCCCGGATCATGGCGCTGGCCTGGGAAAGGGGCAGCAGCGCGATGACCTGGCGAAAGCCTGCGGGCATCTGGTCGGTGGAGAAGAACGTGTTGCACAGAAAGGACATGGGCATGATGATGTACGAGGTAAAGCGGGGGGCGTCGGTATAGCTCTTGGCGAGGAACGACAGCACCAGCGCGATGGTGGCGAACACGGTTCCGTTGAGGAACATGATGAGAAAGGACAGCGCGTTGAACGTCAACCCCGTGCGAATCGGCGCGGTCAGCACCAGTATCACCCCGGCGGCATAGAGGCCCCGCAGGCTGCCGCCGATGATCTGGCCCAGTATGAACTGCCAGAGCGGAGTGGGCGACACCATGATCTGATCCAGCGCCCGCTCGTAAAGCCGCTGTACGCTCATGCTCTGGGCGATGGCCCCGAAGGAGCCGGTCATGGTGGCCATCGCCACGATGCCGGGGATCAGGAAATTCAGGTAGGGCTCGCCGTGGGACGTGGTCTGTATGCCCAGCCCGAATATGATCAGGTACATCAGCGGCGAGATCATCGCGGCCACGGTGATCTTGAAGAAATCCCGCCGGAACTCCACCCACTTTTCCCACAGTACGGTGATGATGCCCATGTCCTTCCTCCGCTTTCGCCGTTCATCCGCAGCGCCGCTGCAAACCAAGCCTGCAGCGGCAGTCCCGGGCCCCAACGGTCACAGCTTTCTGCCCGCGCAATCCACAAACACGTCCTCCAGCGTCGTCGCCCGCAGCGCCGCGTCGCTGGAAGCGGCGGAGAGGTGCGCGATGGCCTCCTCCCGGCTGTGGAAGTATCTGCTGACCAGGCCGTCCGCGCCGGTTTCGTCCACGGCGAAGGGCCCGAGCTCGCGGATCAGGGCGTCCGGCGCGTCCAGCTTTTGCAGCTTGCCCCGGTTGATCAGCGCCACGCGTCCGCAAAGCGCCTGGGCCTCCTCGATGTAATGGGTGGTCAGCACGATGGTCACGCCCTGGCCCTTCACCTGGCGCAGCAGGTTCCACATCTGCCGCCGGGACAGCGCGTCCATGCCCGCCGTCGGCTCGTCCAGCAGCAGTATCTCCGGCTCGATCATCAGCGCCCGGCAGATCATCAGCTTGCGCTTCATGCCGCCCGAGAGATGGCGCACCGTGCGATGGCGGTATTCGATCAGCCCCGCGAAGCTCAAAAGCGCGTCCGTCTTTTCCCGAATCGCCTTCCTGGGCATAAAGTACAGGCGTCCCTGGTACTCCATGACCTCGTCCATGGTCATATCCTGGCGCATGGAATACTCCTGGGTGATGACGCTGAGCTTGCGCTTCTGGGCGCTGGCCTTGCGGTCCAGCCGCACGCCGTCCAGGAGGATCTCCCCCGCCGTGGGCAGCAGCACCGTGGACATCATGCTGATGGTGGTGGTCTTGCCCGCGCCGTTGGGCCCCAGCAGCCCGAAAAATTCCCCCGTCCCGATGGTCATCGTCAGGCCGTCCACGGCGGTGAAGCTGCCGAAGCGCTTGGTCAGGTTCCTCAACTCGATCATGATTCCGGAGCCGCTTCCTTGGCGATGATCAGCGAAAAATAACCCGCGTCGTCTGGAATCTCATCCAGGCTCCGGTAGACCTTCTCGTCGGGCATGCTGCAGTTTTCCACCATCCACACCCGGCGTCCGCTCTGGCGAAGCTGCTCCTTGACGGCCTTCATCTGGCTGGCGGACTTCATCAGCACATAGGTGCCCGGCTCGTCCAATGCCTTGTCCAGCCTGTGCACCGCCGGAACGACGTGCAGCTGTTCGTCCCACTCCACCAGCGGCAGGCTCAGACGCGCCGCCGCCGCGCAGAAGGAGCTGATGCCGCTGACCAGTTCAACCGCATAGCCCTCAGCCTCCAAAATGTGCTGGATGTAGGTGAAGGTGCAGTAGATCGTCGGGTCGCCCAAAGTGATGTAGACAACGTTTTTCCCGGCGTCCAGGTAGCCCTTCAGCAGCGCCGCCGCCCTGCGGTGCTCCTGGTCGATCAGCGCCCTGTCCCTGACCATCGGCATGTACACGGGGACGAGCTCCTTTTCCGCGATCTCGGGCACGGCCCCCGCCGCGATCCTGTAGGCCACGGCCTCCCTGGGGTCCTTGCCCGGCACGGCAATCACGTCGGCTTCCCGAATCAGCCGCACGGCCTTCAACGTCATCAGCTCCGAGTCGCCGGGACCGACGCCCACGCCATAGGCGATTCCACGCATGAATACTCCCTCTTTCAATGTCTTCAATTCTCGGTTTTCATTGCTTCGGCGGCTTCCTCCACCGCGTCGGCCAGCGCCTCCAGGGTGGCCCTCTTCGCCATCCACGTCTTCATGCCCAGGGTCTGGGCGGCCTGCCGGGTCTGCGCGCCGATGCACACGGCCCTGACGCCGGTCATATCGAGCCCGGCCATGCCCGCCGCGAAGCCCTTCACCGTGGACGCGCTGGTGAATACGACGAAATCCACGCCGTCCATCACCGATCGGGCATCCCCGTCGACGGCATACTGCGTGTCATAGGTGGGGATGTCGTCGATTTCAAGGCCCCTGCCGCCCATGAGGCCCTCGATCAGCGCCCGGTTGCCGATGGCCGCCCGGGGAATCAGTATCCGCGCCCCCGGTTCGCAGACCCCTGCCAGCTCCCGGCCAAGGGTCTCCCCGTCGAACACGGAGGGGACGAAATCACACCGCAGGCCGTATTTCAGCAGTTCGCGCCGGGAGCCGTCGCCGATGGCGGCGAGCTTTACGCCCGCCATCGCCCGGATGTCCCGCTCCGCCAACAGCTTCAGCATGAATATGCGCACCCCGCTGGGGCTGGTGAACACCGCCCAGTCGTAGCCGCCTGAAGCCAGCTTCTCCATAGCCGCCTGCAGCCGGCCGTCGTCGGCCAGCGGCACGGTGCGGATGGCGGGCAGCTCCACCACCTCGGCCCCCCGTTCGCGCAGCAGCGCGGCCATGCCGGAGATCAGCTCCCGCGGGCGCGTGACCAGGGCCTTCACCCCTGACAGGGGCAGTGCGTCCCGCCAGGCAAACCGCTCGGCCAGCGCGCATACCCGCCCCACGACGATGAGCGCCGGGGTCTGCACCCTCGCGCCTTCGCATGCCTGCGCAAGGGTCGAAAGCGTCGCCGGGATCCTGCGCTGGGCCGCCGTCGTTCCCTTTTCCAGCACCGCGGCGGGGGTGTCCGGGGCCATGCCCGCCTTCAACAGGCCTTCGCACAGCTCCGGCAGCGCGGCGATACCCATCAGGAAGATCAGCGTGCCCCCGGTGCGAACCAATGCTTCATAGTCGATGTCCCGAACCGCGCCGTCCCGCCGGTGGCCGGTGATCACGTGGACGCTGGCGCAGTAGTCCCTGTGGGTGACGGGAATGCCGAAGTAGGCCGGGGCCGCGAATGCGCTTGTGACGCCGGGCACGATCTCAAAGGGCACGCCATGGGCCGCCAGCAGCTCCAGCTCCTCGCCGCCGCGCCCGAACAGGAAGGGGTCGCCCCCCTTCAGACGCACCACGCGATTGCCCGCGAGGGCTTCTTCCAACAGCACGCGGTTGGTCTCCTCCTGGCGCAGGAAATGGTTCCCCGCCCGCTTTCCCGCGAATATGCGCCGGGCGCCTTCGGGAATCAGAGCGAGTATGCCGTCCCCCACCAGGGCGTCGTAGACCACCACATCCGCCTGCTGCAGGGCCTCCCGCCCCTTGAGGGTCATCAGGCCCACGTCGCCGGGGCCCGCGCCCACCAGCCAAACCTTGCCCTTCATCGCCGCGCCTCCTTTGCCAGCCTTTGCGCCAGCGCCGTACCGATTGCCTCGGCATCGTCCGCGCCCCCGGTCTCCGTGCCGACGGTTATCGCGCCGGTAGCCTCGTCCCAATATAGCCCCCTGAGCGTCATGCGGCCGCTTTCAATTTGGGCGTGGGCACAGACCGGCGACGTGCAGCCGCCGTCCAGTTCCCGCACAAAGGCCCGCTCCGCCAGGGCGGTGGCGGCAGCCAAGGCGTCGGTATAGCCTGCCAGGCAGGCACAGTCCTCTCCCGAACGCCCCTGTACGCCCAATATGCCCTGTCCGGCGGCGGGTATGATCTCTTCCACGGAAAAAACACGGCTGGCCCGATGGGAAAGCCCCAAACGCTTCATGCCGGCCATCGCCAGTATCAGCGCATCGAACGCGCCGCCGTCCAGCTTGTTCAGCCGCGTCAGCAGATTGCCCCGGACGGGCCGTATCTCGCAATCCGGAAACAGCCGCTTCAGCTGCAACGCCCGCCGCAGGCTGGAGGTGCCGATCACCGCGCCCCGCTTCAACGCGGCGACGCCCTCCGGCAGCACCAGCGCGTCACGGGGGTCCTCCCGCCGGGAAAAGCCCAGCAGGGGCAGGTCCTCCGGCGTCTGCATGGGCACGTCCTTCAGGCTGTGCACGGTCAGATCCGCCCTGCCGTCCCGCAGCGCCGCGTCCAGCTCCTTGACGAAGAGGCCCTTGCCCCCCACCTTGTCCAGCGTCCTGTCCTGTATGCGGTCGCCGGTGGTCTTCATCGTCAAAAGCGTCACCTCCGCTTCGGGCAACGCCCCGCGCAGGTAATCCACCAGCGTCATGCTCTGAGCTATGGCCAGCCGGCTCTCCCGGCTGCCCACCACGATCCTGTCGTTCATCACAAGCCTTCCCCATTCCCGGCCCGCATCGCCGAACCTGAATCCGATTATAACATTTTGGAGGCGGATTGGCAACCGCTTGACACGAACACGGCGAGGTTTTATAATCCAACTTATAATATTATCTGTAAAAGGAGCTAAATATCATGAAACTGACCGTAAGGCCGCGGCGACTGCGGGGCAGCGAGGCGCTGCGCAAAATGGTACGGGAGACCCGCGTCGACGCGGCCTCGCTGATCTACCCGATGTTCGTCACGGAGGGCAGGGACAAAAGGGAAGCCATCGAGGCGATGCCCGGGCAGTACCGCTACAGCCTCGACCGCATGGGCGAGGCGCTGGACGCGCTGGCCGAGGCCGGCGTCAACAGCATCATGCTGTTCGGCATCCCCGAACACAAGGACCCGGTGGGCAGCCAGGCCTATGCCCCGGACGGCATCGTCCAGCGGGCTGTGGCCCGGGCGAAGCTGCTGCACCCGGAGATGTTCGTCATCACCGACGTGTGCATGTGCGAATACACCTCCCACGGCCACTGCGGCGTGCTTTGCGATCACGACGTCGACAACGACAGGACGCTCGCACTGCTGGCAAAGACGGCCCTCTCCCATGTGGAAGCCGGGGCGGACATGGTCGCCCCGTCGGACATGATGGACGGCCGGGTCCGGGCCATCAGGGACGCGCTGGACGCCAACGGATTCTCCAACAGGCCGATCATGTCCTACGCGGTGAAATTCGCGTCCTCCTTCTACGGCCCCTTCCGGGAGGCGGCGGGCTCCGCGCCGGCCTTCGGCGACCGCAGGGGCTACCAGATGGACTATCACAACCGGCGCGAGGCGATGAAGGAGGCGCTTCTCGACGTAGAGGAGGGGGCGGACATACTGATGGTCAAGCCCGCGATGGCCTACCTCGACCTCGTCCGGGAGGTGCGCGACGCCACCAACCTGCCCGTCGCCGCCTACAGCGTCAGCGGCGAATACGCGATGGTCAAGGCCGCCGCCGAAAGGGGTTGGATCGACGAGCGAAAGATCGTGTGTGAGATGGCCGTGGCCGCCTTCCGGGCCGGGGCAGGCATCTATCTGACCTATTTCGCCAAAGAGCTGGCCGAATGCATCCGGGAGGGACTGATCGGCTGAGCCTGGAAACGGCAGTTTTCCTTTACAGGTGCGCCGTCATCTGTTATAATAAATGCATAAATCCCACTGAAACGGAGGCAGAAGCGATGCGAGAAGTTTATGAATTTCTGAAAAAATGCGGCACCTACTATCTGGCGACCGTGGAGGGCGACCAGCCCCGCGTGCGCCCCTTTGGCACGGTGGACATCTTCGAGGACAGGCTTTACATCCAGACCGGCAAGGTGAAGGACGTTTCAAAGCAGATCCAGGCCAACCCCAGGGTGGAGATATGCGCCTTTGCCGAAGGCAAATGGCTGCGCGTGGCCGGAACGCTGGTGCGGGATGACCGCCTCGAGCCCAAGGTCCACATGCTGGACAGCTATCCCGCGCTGAAGGGCATGTATTCCGCCGAGGACGGCAACACCGAGGTGCTCTACTTCAAAGACGCCACGGCCACCTTCTCCAGCTTCACCGAACCGCCGAGGACGATAACTTTATGAATCCCCCCTCGACATCCTTCCCAGACAAATACAAGTAGAAATTTCTTCACAAGGAGTGAACGGACATGAGACAAAGCGGCGTATTGCTGCACATCACCTCCCTGCCCTCCCGCGGCGGCATCGGCACGCTGGGACAGGCGGCTTATGACTTCGTGGATTTCGTCAAGGCATCGGGCATGACCATCTGGCAGGTGCTGCCCATCGGGCCCACGGGCTTCGCGGAATCCCCCTATCAGAGCAGCTCCACCTTCGCCGGCAACACGCTGATGATCGATTTCGACATGCTGGAGGCCGAGGGCATACTGCCGCAGGGCAGCTACGCGCCCCTTGAGCAACGGGACAACGTGGATTTCGAGGCCGTCAAGGCCCAGAAGGACGCGCTGCTGCGCAATGCCTTTGACGCCTCCTTCGACAGCCTGTCCGAGGAAATCGCGGCCTTTGAGGCCGGGAACCCCTGGGTTCGGGATTACGCCCTGTTCCGCGCTGTCAAGGCATATTTCGGCGAAATCTCCTGGATGGATTGGCCGGACAGCGACATTCGCCTGCGCAAGGCCGAAGCCGTGGCCGAATACGCCGGAAAACTGGCGAAAGAGGTCGATTTTTATATCTTCGGCCAGTATCTGTTCTTCGACCAGTGGCAGCGGCTGCACGACTACGCCCGCATGAACAGCGTCAAGATCATGGGCGACATGCCCATCTACGTGGCCGAGGACAGCAGCGACGTGTGGCTGAATCCGGATCTGTTCGAGCTGGACGAGGACTGCAGGCCCATCCGCATCGCGGGCGTACCGCCGGACTACTTCCAGAAGGACGGCCAGCGCTGGGGCAACCCCCTCTACGACTGGAAAAAGCATGCCGAGACCGGCTACGCCTGGTGGATCGAGCGCCTGCGCGCCATGGGCAGGCTGTTTGACATACTGCGCATTGACCACTTCATCGGCTTCGCCAACTACTACGCAATTCCCGCGGAGGAAAAGACGGCCCGCAACGGCAAATACGAAATCGGCCCGGGCCGCAAGCTGTTCAACCGCATTCGCAAGGCCCTGCCCGATCTGAACATCGTTGCGGAGGACCTGGGCGTGGTGGGCCCGCGGGTCAAAAAGCTGCTCAAATACTGCGGCTATCCGGGCATGAAGGTGCTCCAGTTCGCCTTTGACAGCGACGAGAGCCCCGACCTGCCCGAAAACCACACCGACAACTGCGTGGTCTACACCGGCACCCACGACAACAACACCACCCTTGGCTGGTGGGCCGAAGCCCCTGAGGCCACCAAAAAGCGCGCCCGCAAGGCCCTTGGCATGCCAAAGGACAGCGATTTCATACTGGAATACATGATTCCCGCCGCCTTCGCCTCCCCCGCCGACACGGTGATCACGCCCATGCAGGACTGGCTGTGCCTGGGCAACGAGGCGCGCACGAATTATCCCGGCACCGTGGGTGACAACTGGCTGTGGCGCATGCCGAAAACCGACTGCGCGCCCATCGCCCGCCGCATCCGCCGCCTGAACCGCGCTACCCGCCGAGGCCCCCTGAAGCCCGCCACAGGCGCCGAGCTGATCGCCCAGGCCGAGGCCATTTCCCTCTGCGACGCCCACGCCCCCTTGAAGGACGCCAGCACCGTCCAGCTGCACAACGCCGTGGCCAAGGCCGCCATGCTGGACATCGCGCCCCAGTGGGCGGACGATTACGAGGATCGCCTGTACTTCCGGCGGGCCGCCTACCTGTCCGCAGAGTACCTGATGGGGCGCCTGGTGTACAACAACCTGTACGCCATGGGCATGCTGAAGGACGTGCGGGAGCGGCTTTCGCTGAAGGGCGTCAACCTCGCCGATTTGGAGGACATCGAGGATGCCGCCCTGGGCAACGGCGGTCTGGGCCGCCTGGCCGCCTGCTTCCTGGACAGCGCCGCCACCCACGACATTCCCCTGGACGGCTACGGCCTGCGCTACAGGTACGGCCTGTTCAAGCAGAGCTTCGACGAAAACGGCGCGCAGTGCGAGGACCCCGACGACTGGACCCAGTTCGGCGACCCCTGGAGCGTGCGACGGGACGACCTGGCCCAGCTGGTGCGCATGAAGGGACTGGATGTGTGGGCCGTGCCCTACGACATGCCCATCATCGGCTATCAGAGAAAGAGCATCGGCACGCTGCGCCTGTGGCAGTGCGAGAGCGTCAACGAATTCGACTTCGACGCCTTCAACGACCAAAACTACGCCGCCGCCTGCAGGGACAAGAACGCCGCCGAGGACATCACCAAGGTGCTCTATCCCAACGACACGCTGAAGGCCGGCAAGCTGATGCGCCTGCGGCAGCAGTACGTGCTGGTCAGCGCGTCGCTGCAGGACATGCTGCGCGCCTATGTCGCCCACCACGGCGAAAACCTCGACGACTTCGCCAAATATCACGCCGTACAGCTGAACGACACCCATCCCACGATGGCCATTCCCGAGCTGATCCGGCTGCTGATGAACGAGGGCTACAGCTTCAAGGTCGCCTTCTCCATCGCGCAGAAGACCTTCCGCTACACCAACCACACGGTCATGCGCGAGGCGCTGGAATGTTGGGATCTGAAGCTGATGAACGAGCTTTCCCCCGACCTGGTGAAGGTGATACGCCGCATCCAGTCGCAGCTGGATCGCGATCTGAAAAAAGCGAAGGTCACGGACGCCGCGCCCTACGCCATCATCGACGGCGACAAGCGGGTGCACATGGCGAACCTGGCGGTATACGGCTCCTCCTTCACCAACGGCGTGGCCGCCATCCACAGCCAGATTCTGAAGGACGACGTGTTCCGGGAGTGGTACGCGCTGTACCCCGAGCGCTTCAACAACAAGACCAACGGCATCACCCAGCGGCGCTGGCTGGGCCTGTGCAACCCCGAGCTGACCGCGCTGCTGACCGACGCGCTGGGCAACGACGCCTTCCTGACCGACCTGTTTGCCCTCAAGGCCCTGAAGCCGCTGATCGACGACGATCTGGCCGGGCGATTCATCGAGATCAAGGCCGAGAAGAAGCGCCAGCTGGCCGAGCTGATCCTGGAGCGCGAGGGCGTGGAGCTGCCCACCCACTTCGTTTTCGACGTACAGGTCAAGCGCCTGCACGAATACAAGCGCCAGCTGCTGAACGCGCTGTCCATACTGGACATCTACTACGGCCTCAAGGACGGCTCCCTGACCGACTTCCCCGCCACCGCGTTCATATTCGGCGCGAAGAGCGCCCCCGGCTACGCCCGGGCCAAGGCGGTGATCCGCTTCATCAACCACATCGCAGAGATGGTCAACGCGGATCCGGAAACCAGCGACCGGCTGCGGGTGGTGTTTGTGCAGAACTACAACTGCTCCTACGCCGAGCACATCATCCCTGCGGCGGACATCTCCGAGCAGATCTCTCCCGCGGGCACTGAGGCCAGCGGCACCGGCAACATGAAGCTGATGCTCAACGGCGCGGTCACGCTGGGCACCTATGACGGCGCGAACGTGGAGATCTTCGAACAGGCCGGCATTGAAAACAACTTCGTTTTCGGCGCGACGGTGGAAGAGATCAATGCCTCCAAGGCCACCTACGACCCGGTGAAGCTGTACGAGGCCAACCCGCGACTGCGGCGCGTCGTCGACGCCCTGGGCGACGGCACCTTCGAGCCCGCGGACGCCCCGATGCGCGAGGGCGAGCTGGTGGAGCTGAAAAAGGCCCTGCTGGAGGGGGCAAGCTGGCACCAGCCGGACCACTACTTCCTGATGATGGACTACGAATCCTACATGGCGGCCAAGCTGAAGGCCATCCGCGCCACGACGGACAAGGTGGCGTTTGCGAAGATGTGTCTCGAAAACATCGCCGGGGCCGGCAAATTCTCCAGCGACCGCACCATCGCCGAATACTGGGATGAGCTGTGGCGCAGGCCCTGAGAAAGAACGGTCTTGAAAATTCAATGACAACGCAGCGGCGGCGCTTTGCCGCCGCTGCAATATTTGGACGGCAGGCATCGTAATACAAAACGGGTGTCAGAATCAATATTTCCTTTGCATTGATCGGGTATAATAAGCCGTGCGGCGGCATAGCCGCGAAACCAAACATTGTAAAACGAGGTACGGCATCATGCTCGAACTTGAGAACATATCCTTTGAAGTGGCCGAGGGCGGTCAGGGACGCGAGATATTGCGAAACGTGAGCCTGAGCGTTCCCAAGGGCAGGCTGGTGGTCATCACCGGACCCAACGGCGGCGGCAAATCCACGCTGGCCCGCCTGATCATGGGCATCGAAAAGCCCACCGGCGGCGTCATACGCTTCAACGGGCAGGACATCACAAATATGTCCGTCACCGAACGGGCGCGGCTGGGCATCGCCTTCGCGTTCCAGCAGCCGGTGCGCTTCAAGGGGCTTCGGGTGCTGGATCTGCTGCGGCTGGCCGCAGGGAAGGACATCACCCCATCCGACGCCTGCGATTACCTGTCCGCCGTGGGCCTGTGCGCCCGGGACTACATCAACCGCGAAGTCAACGCCAGCCTTTCCGGCGGCGAGCTCAAGCGCATCGAGATCGCCACGGTGCTGGCACGGGCGACGAAGCTCTCCATATTCGACGAACCGGAGGCCGGCATCGACCTGTGGAGCTTCCAGAACCTGATCGAGGTGTTCCAGTGCATGCGCTCCAACATCCACGACAGCTCCATCGTCATCATTTCCCATCAGGAGCGCATACTGAACATCGCCGACGAGATCGTCGTCCTTCGGGGCGGGGTGCTTTCGATGCAGGGGCCCCGGGAAAGCATACTGCCCCAGCTGACCGGCACCGCATCGGCGCTGCAGAGCTGCCGCCGGATTTCATAGGGAGGCGCAAGCATGAACAGCATGAACCTTGACAGCATCCAAAAGCGGCTTCTGGAGGAAATCGCCGACCTGCACAGCATCCCCGAAGGGGCCTACAACATCCGCTCCAACAGCCAGTCCGTGGGCCGGGTCTCCACGGCAAGCATCGAGATCACCTCCAAGGCCGATGTCAGCGGCATGGACATCCGCATCAAACCGGGCACAAAGCACCAGAGCGTCCACATCCCCGTGGTGCTGACCGAGAGCGGCCTTTCCGAGACGGTGTACAACGACTTCTTCATCGGCGAGGATTCCGACGTGGTCATCATCGCCGGCTGCGGCATCGACAACTGCGGCAGGCAGGATTCCGAGCACGACGGCATCCACCGCTTCTTCGTGGGCAAAAACGCGAAGGTGAAGTACGTCGAAAAGCACTACGGCTCCGGCGACGGCGCGGGCAAGCGCATACTCAACCCCGGCACAGAGGTCTACATGGAGGAAAACAGCTTCATGGAGATGGAGATGGCCCAGATCAAGGGCGTGGACGACACCGACCGCAACACCCTGGCGGAGCTGGCGGCCGGCGCAAAGCTGATCGTCCGAGAGCGCCTGATGACCCACGGGCACCAGCGGGCGCTGAGCAAATACGACGTGCGCCTGAACGGCAAAGGCGCCAGCGCCGACGTGGTCTCCCGCTCGGTGGCGCGGGACGATTCGTACCAGCGCTTCGACGCGAAGGTCGTCGGCAACGCCCCCTGCAGCGGCCATACCGAATGCGATTCCATCATCATGGACAACGGCCGGATACTGGCCGTGCCCGGCCTGGAGGCCAACGACGTGGACGCCGCGCTGGTTCACGAGGCCGCCATCGGCAAGATCGCCGGGGAGCAGCTGACCAAGCTGATGACCCTTGGGCTGACCGAACAGGAGGCCGAGGAACAGATCATCAGTGGCTTTTTAAAGTAACCCTCAAACGGCCATGCCGGACCGACTGCATCGGTCCGGCATGGCCAAATCCGTCATATCCTACTTTCCCGTCCGTTGCTTCCGCCGTTCCAGCGCGGCGGCGAATTCCCGCTTCTCCGCCTCGGAGACGGGTATGAACGACGGCACCGGCTTGGGCCTGTCGTTCTCATCCAGGGCCACGAATACCGCATAGGCCCGGTTCACCCGCTCCCGGCTGCCGTCCAGGTGCTCCACGTAGCTGTCCACCCGAACCTCCAGGGACGTGTGCCCCGTCCACATGACCTCGGCCTCCAGCACCACCGTGTCGTTCAGGTACGCGGGATTCAGGAAGGTCAGGTTGTCGATGCACACGGTGGTCACGGCGCTGTTGGTATAGCGTCGCGCCGCCACCGCGCCGACGATGTCGATCCAGGCCATCATCTGCCCGCCGAAGAGCCGGGGCTTGGCATAGCCGTTGCAGTGCTGCGGAAGCACGATCTGCACGCTCGTGGTCTTTTCAGGCATGTTATCATCCTCCGTGTCTGTTATGCTTATAACTATACACGATATGGGGCGACTTGTCCAGCCTCAAATCATTGACAACGCCTTGCCCCTAACCTATAATAGCGGTACAGGCGAGGCATGGCAGGGCGACAATGCGCGTTGCATCGCGCAGGACACAGAGGGTCCGGCATACCCCATCGGGCGCTTCACCGACAGCTGACCGGCAAATACGGACCTCATCAATTTGGAAGTGATTTAATCCTATGGCGTTCAGGCTCGGCGGGCCCGTAGGGACCCGGGACATGACCAGCGGTTCGATCGTCCGGCAGATCGTGATGTTTGCCCTGCCGCTGATGCTGGGCAACATCTTCCAGATGCTCTACAACACGGTGGACAGCATCGTGGTGGGCAACTTCGTGGGCAAGGAGGCCCTGGCCGCCGTCGGCTCCACGACGATGATCGTGAACATGCTGGTGTTTTTCTTCAACGGCTTTTCCGTGGGCGCGGGCGTGGTGATCGCCCAGCACTTCGGGGCCCGCGATTTGGAACGCCTGCACAGCGCCGTGGAGACCACAGTCGCCGTCACCTTTGCGATGTGCGTGCTGTTCACGCTGATCGGCGTGGCGGGCGTGCGCCCCATGCTGCGGCTGATGTCCACCCCCGACGACGTGTTCGAGGACTCCGTCACCTATCTGACCATCTATTTCTGGGGCTTTTCCGGGCTGCTGATCTACAACACCGGCAGCGGCATACTCCGGGCCGTGGGCGACACCACCCGGCCGCTGATCTTCCTGGCGCTCACAAGCCTGCTGAACATCGTCCTGGACCTGGCCTTCGTCATCGGGCTGAAGGCCGGCATTGCCGGCGTGGCCTACGCCACGATACTCTCACAGCTGGTTTCGGCGATACTGACGCTCCGGCTGCTGACCCGGACGGAGGACATCTACCGGCTGACCTGGCACGATTTGCGCATCGAATGGCCGGTGCTGCGGCGCATATTCGCCGTGGGCCTCCCCGCAGGCGTGCAGTCGGTCATCACTGCCTTTTCGAACGTGTTTGTCCAATCCTATGTCAACCACTTCGGCTCGGGCTGCATGGCGGGCTGGAGCTGCTACAACAAGCTGGATCAGTTCATCATGCTGCCCATGCAATCCACCGCCATGGCCGCCACCACCTTCGTCAGCCAGAACATCGGCGCGAAGCAATACGACCGGGCGGATCGGGGCACATGGATCACCATACTGCTCTCCCTGGGCGTGACGCTGTGCGTGGCGGTGCCGCTGGTGATCTTCGCCGAACCCGCCGTGCGCCTGTTCAGCCAGGATCCCTCAGTCATCGAATACGGCGTGCTGTTCATGCGGGCCAACACCTTTTTCCTGCTGTTCAACTGCGTCAATCACACGCTGGCCGGGGCGCTGCGGGGACGCGGCGATTCCCAGGCGCCGATGTTCATCATGCTGCTGTCCTTCGTGGCCATCCGGCAGATCTACCTCTTCGTCGTCACACGCTTTATCGCCAACACGCCCTTCCTGGTGGGCTTCGGCTATCCCGTGGGGTGGATGTGCTGCTGCGCCATTGAAGTGACCTACTACCTCGTCAGATGGAGGCGCGGCGGCAGAGCCCGCACCCTGTCGACATGAAGACGGTGTGCGCCAAAGAAACATACGCAGAGGGCCCGAACCGCTTGCCGGTTTGGGCCCTCTGCCTATAACTTTATATTTGGCTCTTCACGGAAAGTTGTGGAATGAAAACTCCCACCGGCCTCTCTGCGTTCGGCCACCTCCCTCAGTGAGGGAGGCAGGATGACCGCCTTCGCCGGCTGAAGGCTCCCTCCCTGAGGGAGCTGGCATGCGCAGCATGACTGAGGGAGTTCCACAAAATCCCAACAAGAAAACGCGAAGAACCTTTTATTCCTTTTCCCGTCTTGCCTTCGGCAGCAGCGCCGCGCCCAGCAGCACAAGGATCAGCCCCCAGCGCACCAGTGCGCCCCAGAATTCGACGATCCGCATCTCCCGGGTGCTGACGCGCACCAGGCTCGCCGACGCGCTGACCAGGTTCCAGAACACCCTCGTGATGGACGACCATTCCACAAAGTTGTCGGGAACCCATTCGGTAAAGGTGTACACCGGTTGAACCGAGAAGGACAGCAGCAGCCAGGCCAGGCCCACCAGCACGCCATAGCAGGCCAGCGTCGCCGCCACAATGCCCACGAGTTTGGGAATGAGTTCCTTGAAATAGTGCTGCTTCAGGGCCTGCCTGTAGCCCGCGAACCAGCCCATCACCAGATCCGTCAGGCGGAGGAACAGGCCGATCAGCGCGTAGATACCCACGATCAACAGCAGCAGCCGGGGCAATATCATGCGGCGCATGACTTCCTTGCTCAGGTCGATCAGGTAGCCGTCCTCCCGCCATTGCTTCACGCCGGTCAAAAAGGTATTGCTCCATCCCGAGCCGCTCCGGGGCAATGCGGACAGCGTGAGCGTTTCGAGGGAAATGCCGTTCGTCACCGCAGCCTTGAGCGGTATATAGACGTCGTAGGGCACGACATCGCCCACACCGCGGCCGCCGAACACGCTGCCGCCGTGCCTGACGGCGCCGACCACGCGAAATTCCACATTGTTGATCGTCACAGTGGCCGATTCCGGCAGTTCGGAGCCGAACAGCTTGACGATCAGGCCCTCATCCAGCATGACGACCGCAGTGCCGTGTTGCAGCTCAAGCTCGCTGATGCGCCGGCCGGCCTTCAAAAAGCGGGGATAGACCTCCAGCCATGCCTCGCCCATGGCGACCAGGTTGACATCGACAGAAGTCACGCCGCCGGTTATTTTCGCCCTGTTGTTGCCACCGCCAAACGTCATCCAGGCATAATTGGCGCGTTGGCTCTCCAAAACCGCCTGGGCCTTGTCCATCGTCTCGTTGATATTCGCGTTGCCCTCGCCCGCCTCCGGGGCCAGCGCCGTGTACTGAAGCACATTGGGGGTTTGGCCCAGCATGACCATGGCCGACAGTGCCATCACCGCGCCCAGGATCATCAGCGCCCAAGGCATAACGCGCCTGCGATACTCCATCCTATGCGCCCCCGATCATTCCGCTTCATCATCCTGCGACGCCGACTGTACATATTCCATGACTGTGTCGCCGTTGCTTATGTTGCGATCCTCGCCATAGGCAATGGTATACGCGGACAAATCGTCCTGCACGGACACCTTTTCCGAAGTCATGGCCAGCACCTTGATCTTCTTTTCCTCGATCTTGTAGGTGTCTCCCGAGAACGCCCCCTCATTCCTCTTGGCGATGTACACATAAAAATCGGGCTTGCTTCCCCGAACCGCATTGGTGTCCAGCAGCGTGGTATTTTCCCGGGCATTGTAGACCAATATCATGTTCGTGCCGCTTTCCATGATGCCGTAAACACTGCCGACCGCGTTGAGTATCGCCTTGGTCATCTCTATATCCGCGTATTTCTTGTTTTCGCTGTCGGTGCCGATGCCCAGGACCTTGCTGGAGATGCTGCTGTCGTTTTCCATGACCACGCTCATGCCCTCGGTAACGGTGCGCTCCACATTGGTCAGGTCGGCGCGCAGCACAGGCAGAACGTCCTCGGGTGTGACGCTGAACATCGGCTGTGATCCGTCGTAGTTGTCTCCGGCGTTTACCTTCAGCTCTGCCAGATAGCCGTCGTGCGGCGCGGTGACGGCCTTGGCGCTGTCGTTGAGGGCTACCAGCGCGCGAAGCGACTTCTCCGCCTCCTCCAGCTTTTCCTGCTGCTCCCGGCGCTCGGTAATGTATGACCACACGGTATCTTCGATGTTGTAGCGGGCCGCCTCGTCCATGGTCTGTTGGGCCTTGTCCAGCGCCTCGCAAGCCTCGCGCCAGTCGTCGATGAGCTTTTTCAGCGCATCGCTGGCGCCCTCGGGATAGCCTGTCTCCGTCCGGGTCAGTTTTTCCCTGGACATTTGCGCGTCCATCTCCAGCTCCCTTGCCACGGCGTTGTGCCTGGCCTCCTGTACACCGTAATAGGCGTCGGCATAGGCCTGATCCCGCGAACTGATGCGCGTCTTCCTGTTTTTGTTTTCTATGGAAAGCAGTTGCGCTGCGGCGCTATCATAATCCTGCTGATATTGCTTGTACTTCGCATCGTAATCCGCCACCTTCGCTTCGACGATGACCTCCCCCGCCTTCACGGTATAGCCCGCGCGGGAATTGACCTTGACGATGGTCAGCGTCAGGCCATCGTTCAAGGCGACGCTCACCGGCTCAACGGTATTGAACGCCGGCTTGCAGGTGAGCCTGATCCGTTCCTCCAGCTTGCCCTTCTTGGGCGTGGTCAGCCGCACCTTCGGCGTCGTAATCGTGCGCACAGTGCCCGAAAAGAACATGCACAGCGCCACAAAAACCGCCAGAAACACGATGCCCCGTATGGCAAATTTCTTCAAATTCATCGCAGATACCCTCTTTGTCAGTCAATCGGTCTAAGGAATCCGGTTTTGCTATTTCAGCTCCGTCAGCTGCACGCCCGACAGTATATCGTCCAGGAAATACAGATATATGAACAAAGCCGGCAGTATGTAAAGCGCCGCGCCTGCGAACACGATCTTGGCGTTGGAGCCCGCCAGCCGGTTGAATTCAACGGACAGCGGATAAAGATCCATGCGCTGGCTGAGATAGGTCATGGGCTGCTCCACCAAATTCCAGCAATCCGCAAAGGACAGCGCCACCGCCGCGCCGATGACCGGGCGGCACACCGGCATGACCACGTAGGCGTAGCAGCGCAGCGTCCCCGCGCCGTCCACCTGGGCGGCCTCCAGGAGCTCGTTGGGCAGGCCCAGCATGAACTGGCGAATCAGGAAGATGTAAAACGGCGAAAACCACATGGGGATGATCACCGCCCAAACCGTGTTCAAAAGACCGATGGTTCGCAGCGTCAGCACGTTCGGCACCATCGTCACCTGGAACGGCAGCAGCATCAGCATGATGATGCCGAAGAATATGGCTTCGCGTCCCTTGAACCTGAAGCGGCTCAACGCATAGGCCATCATCGGAACCACCACTGCCTGGCCCAGCAGTATCATCACCGCGTACAAGGCAGAATTGACGAACATGCGGAGTATGGACATATCCAGAACCAGTATCTCATAGTACTGGCCCAGTGAGAAGATCTTCGGCGACAGCTTGACTTCCATCCACACGGAAGTATCGTAGTTGCCGCGGGTCTTCATAAACGCTTCGATTTCCTGGGGCGAACAGAAGGAATACAGGAAGGTCACGATCACGGGCACGAGCATGACGATCGCCAGAACGCCCAATATCGCTCGCGTAAACAGCTTCCTGCCGCCGGGCTGTCGAAATTCCATGTTTTCCACGCTTCAGACACCCCCGGTCAGCTCAACCGCTTCAGAAGGCGGCGTTGGGTCAGGAACAACACGCCGAACAACGCGAACACAATCACCGCGAAGCTGTAGGCCGCCGTGGTCACGTTCTGGTAATTCAGCTTGTTGTACATGTTGTTCATATAGTGTTGCAGCGTATAGACCGATTCGTCGGGATAGGAGCCGCTGATAAAGTAGACCTCTTTGAATATTTTAAACGCGTTGATCCATTCCAGTATGATCACGAGAAACGCCGTGGGCACGATCATGGGCAACGTGATGCCGAAGGTCTGCCGCAGGAAGCCCGCGCCCTCCAGCGTGGCATATTCATACAGCGGCTCAGGGACCGCCTGTATCGCCGAAAGGAAGATAATCACCGCAAAGCCCAGATTCTTCCACACGAACAGCAATATGATCGGAACGCGCATTTCTGTGCCCTGCAGCCACATAACTCTGTCAAAGCCAAGGGCTGTCACGAGACGGTTGATGACGCCGCCGAAATCAAAGATCACCAGCCAAAACAGAAGCATGGCCGAGGACGGCATCAGATAGGGCAGAAGCACGCTGTTGCGAAAAAAAGCGCCTCTGGGCCTCAGCCGGTTCAACAGCGAAGCGATGAAAAAAGAAAACACCCATACCAGCGGAGCGCAGATCAGCGAGAGCTCAAGCGTGTTTTTGAGCCCCAGCAGGAACATCTGGTTTTGCCACATGCCGGTATAGTTGCTTATGCCCACAAAGGCGTTCCGATAGGTGCCGTCTGTCAGGCTGTAATATATGCCGCCGAAAAAAGGCACGACATAGAACAGCAAAAGTCCCAGCAAGCCGGGCAGCAAAAACAGCCAAACGGATTTTTTGCGAATAAACACATTGTCCTCCCATGACCGGCGGGAACGGGCGAACGCCCATCCCCGCCGCAATGGAGATCATCCATATCGTATCTGTAATTAAGGAAATACCGCATAATCGAGTCGTGCAGTAACGAGATGAATTTTAGACGATTGCAAACTGCAGATTTCGAAGGCTTGCTGGCAGCAAGTCAAGAAATCAGCAGGAAGCAGGCGGCTGAAATTCAACCGTTAATGCGCCATGAGCATTGTGCGGTGTTTCCTTAACATCTGTCGCGGGTCGCCCCGCTTCGATCAATTGCCCTCCAGCCGACGCATCTGCACCTTTCTGTCGATTCCGGCAAGCATATCGTTCAGGCTGATCTGTCCGTTGAGATATTGATCCATCAGATCGCTGGCCTCGGCGGACTGGGTGACGCCCCCTTCATCCTCTTCACTGACCGTGTCGGGATACAGCCAGTTATAGACGGAGACCACGATATTGTCGTCGTTGGCGCGGTACCATTCGAGTTCCCTGGGCGAAACATCCCAATTATTCTTCTCGGCGTCCTCGTAGGTCTTTTCGGAATCCTTGATGTCCTCTTCCAGGCTCTGCTTCTCATCGGCGGGCGCGTTTTCATATTCCTTGCGCAGCGCCTCGAGCTCTTCCTTGAGCTCGGCCAGCGTAGCATTGTTCTGATCGCCACGGATGGGCTCGTTCAGGTCGGGGCTTATGCAGTATCGCGTCTGCGCGGTCAGGTTGCCCGCCACCTCGCCGACGAAATCCAGAGCGGCCTCGGCGTTCTTCGTGAACGGGTTCACGACGAGCACCGTGGTATCCAGAATCAGGCGGGCGGGCTCGTCAGGGGTAATGTGCAGCAGTATCGGCGTGGAAACGCCGTAGAAATTGCCGATGCAGCAGCCGGTGCTCGTCTGCAGCAGAACCGATTCCTCGCTATAGGAATCCATCATTAATTCCTGATCCTCCGAATCCGAGGGCACGCCCAGCGCCACGAAATCGATCTTCTCCAGCTTGTCGAGCAGTTCGTGCACCAAAGGATTGTCATAGCCCAGATCGGGATTGGTGGCATTGACATAATACTGGTAATCGGTGAGGATCATATTGAGCAGCTCATAGCGCACATCCGAATCGGTATAGCCGCTGTAAACCAGGTGCAGTCCGGTCTCGGGGGTCAGCTTGCCCTCCAGGCCGGCCAGGAAATCCAGGAAACCCGACCAGTCGTCCGGCACGTCCTCAAGCTTCATGCCCAGCTTGGCAAGCGCTTCTTCATTGATGCCCACAGACCAGCTGTAGGTGGAAAGCGGAAGCGCCACCAGATGGCCGTCGGTGGAGAGATTCTCCCGGATGGAGGGATACATGCCCTCGGCCAGCGCCTTGACCTGCTCGTTGCTGTCCAGCTCCATCAGGTAACCGCGGTTGTGCAGCGCCTCATAGACCGAATTGGAGGTGGAGAGCACATACACGTCGATCCGGTCTTCCCGGTTCATCATGTTGTCGATCAGGTTTTCGACCTCATAATAGTCGCGGGTGAGAACGACGCTGACGTCGCCATGGGTATTGGCAAAGCGATAGTAGGCCGCGTTGACGCTGTCGTTCCAGAAGCTGTCGCTGATCCTCAGCTTGGCCTGCGCCTTCTGTGCGGGGTCCAGGTTGCGGATGGCCGCGCCCTCGCTGCAGAAGGCATAGTATCCGCCGTCAATGATGCAGCCGGGGGCCGCGTTGAAGGCTTCAAGGGGCATTTCGGTAACGCCCTCGCCAACCGCGCCGGCTGTGAGATCGACCGGGCAGACCTCGCCGCCCAAGATGCAATACACGGTATCCGTCGCGGCGTCGTAGGCCAGCCCCTGCAGGGGGGTATAGTTTTCAATCGGCACCTCGCAAATCTGCTGGAGGCTTCCGTCGCCGGGATTGTAGCTGGCGAGCTTCACAGTGGTGTCCTGCTCAGGGTTGTATATTTCCGCCAGCAGCGTGCCGTCCTTATACGGCGCAATGGTATAAGCGCCGGACAGCTCGTCGATGTCCCGGATCGCGCCGGTGGCCAGATCGATCGACAGCGTCCTGTAGTCGCCCTGATTGTCGTAATATCGGGCGAACGCCAGCGAACCCATGCCGATGATGATGTCGGGCTGAATGGGATAGGAGCTGTTGTCGTAGAATTCCACCATGTCGTTCCAGTCGACATTGCAAACCACGGTGGATTCCGCGTCTCCATTGTCCTGAAGCGTCAGCTCCGTCACAGTGGCGCCCTTGAACTCCGTGTCCTCGCCGTATTCTGTGATCAGATTGAGGGAATAGAGCTTGCCGTCGGCGGTAAAGGGCAGCGAGGCGTACTCAAAGCTGCCGCTCTCGACGACCAGGTCCTTGGGTAGGCTGATGCTGTACTCCTTGAGATCGGAATCACCCACATGATAGGTGTACAATGTGCCGTAGCTGACGAGATACAGCGTATCCGCCTGGGAGAAGCAATAGCTGAAATTGAGTGTGTTCTCATTGGACAGACCCAGTATCGCGTCGCCCTCAGCGGCGAAAGCGGGTACGCAGGCCAGGGCCAGCACGAGCGCCAGCAGCATGCAGATTTTCTTCATAGCGTTATTCTCCTTGATCGTTGTCATTTTGCGTCATCCGCGAGGTTCTCTTCATCGGCTTCCTCATCCGTACCGTCCCCCTTGGTATAGACGCTTACGGTCATATCCAGGCGGACGGTATCGTCCGGGGCAAAGTCCACATAGGCGGTATACTCCGCGTCGCTGTTCTTGTCGGTCCGCTCTTCGCCCACGCGGGATATGCTGGAAACCACGCCCGGTACCTGCCGCGTACCATCCATATCCCATTCAAATTCTATGGACACCCTGTCGCCCTCGTGGATCTCCTTCAGATCCAGCTCCGAAACCTTGACGGCGATCTGGAGAGCCTCCTCGGGGTAGATTGTGATGAGCTTCCCGTTTTTCTCCACCGCGCTGCCCTGGGTCGCCTCCACGGTGGCGACGATGCCGTTCATCGGGGCATAGATGACATTGTCCATGGCATACAGGCCGTCCAGCACGCCCTCCACCGTTTCAAACAGCACTTCGCCGCGCTCAACCGTGTCTCCCACCTGCACGTGCATCTTCAACACGCTGCCGGTGCCCTTGACCGCCACGGCGGAATTCTGCTGGATCGTGCCCCTGCCGATGCGCATATTGGAGGAGTGCGCGCTGTCACGGTAGATGCCCACCGTCTCGCCCATGTAGAAATCGCCGCTGGTCACCTCCAGCTTGTAGCTGGTATAGTTGGCGCTGCTGCCGGAGGAACTCTCGCCCGAGCTGCTGCCGCTGGAGGATTCGCCGCCTATGTTGGTAACCACCGCGGTGCCCACATGGGTGCCGTCCTTGGTACAGGCCAGGTAAACGCGCTCGCCGATGTGGATATAGCGGGTCTCGCTGCTGTTATAGGCCTTCTCGGTGGTGGCCGAAACCACATAGCGGTTCACGGGCTCTATGTACATCACCGCGCCGTAGCGCTCGGTGATGCCCTCGGTCTGATCGCCCTCCCGGGCGAAGATGCCGCTGACGGTTCCGTCCATCTCCGCGAACACCTTGGTGGTCCTTATGGTGGCCACGGGATCGCCAATGCGCACGGGATCGCCCTTGCGCAGGTCTATCGCATCCACCAGGCCGCCAAAGGGCGCGTTGACCGAGATCGTCTTGCTGGAGACGACCGTGCCCTGAAAGGTCACTTGCGCCAGCGCCGGTATACCCGTCAGCACAGCCAGCGCCACAATGAACGCGCTTATGCGAAGCTTGTCTCTGCTCATGGATTCAGCCTCCCCTGAATGTCGTTGTGCCTCGTTTTGCCTCTTTTACGCATCCGCCCGATACTCGCCGAAGGGCTGATCCATCATGTCCTCGGGGCCTACGAAGACATCATAGAAGTACATCATGCTCTGGGGCGAACTACTCAGCTCATAGTTCTTGTCTTCCACCTCGGCATGGATCGACAGATCGCATTCCTGGGAGAAATCGCTTTCGGTCATCGCGGAGATATGGCTTGGATCCAGGTTCAGCCGCATCGTCAGCGTGTAGTTAAACCTTCGGGTGGATACGCCCTGCATCTTGAGCTCCGTATAGCGGGTGCCGCCGGTAAAGCCCTCGGTCGGGAACGCGACCACAGCGTCGCCCACCTTCAGTGCGACATACCGTATGCCGCTGTTGGCAAGTATTCTGTAAACCTCGCCGTTGAAACGCCACTCGTAGGCGAAGGCGTCGCCCAGATCGTGATCCATTTCCGCGGTCAGAACCAGCGTATTATCGGTGTCGCTGTCCGAGGCGTCCTCCCAGTATCTCAGCTGCGCCGTGAACGGCTGGTTGGCGCCCACCGGTGCGTCTTTTTCCTGGGCGGAGGCCAGCACCAGGGTCAGCGCCATGGGCTCGCCGCCCACCATGAGCTGCTTCATCGGCTCGTCGGGCAAATCCAGCGTCACGGCGTCATACTCCGATCCCTCTTCGCCGTCACCGCTGGCGTGGGGCAGCGCGGGCGTGCCGGAACCGCCGCCGCCACCGCCGCCGCCTCCGCCGCCTTCTTCGGCCTCTTCTTCGCCCTCTTCTTCGCCCTCTTCTTCTTCATTCTCGGCTTCGGAAACGGTGTATTCCTCATCGGAGACAAACACATTGCCGGCATTATCACGAACCATGATATCGCCCTCTGCGAAGGTCGTCTCCTCTTTCTCGGTTACGGTATAACTGCCATCCTCCATCTTGTGCCATTTTTTGCCGGCATCCACGGACACCGCGTCCACACCGCTGGCAGTATCGGAGGCGGTGATGTTCAGGGTAAAGCTCGTCTCTTCATCCGCTTCTATGGAAACCTCCGGCGCCGTCCAGTCCAGCTGCAGCGTATACTGATCCGAAGCGCTCATGATGTCTCCCAGCTCATCCAGCATGGCGAACCGAAGGGTATAGATGCCTTCCAGGTCGGGCGCATAAGTATTGGCTGTGATCGGCACGATCCGCTCATCGTAAATGATCGCGGCGTAGGACCAATCCTTGCCTTCCGGGATTCCCGAAAGCGTGAACTGGGGCTGCGTGCTGCTCCATCCCGATTCCGGGAGGCCCGTCACCTCCACGACCAGTTCAGGCTTGTCCTCTTCCTCTTCCTCTTCCGGCGTATCATCCTCCGGCGTCGAGGGAGACTGTCCAACCCAGACGTACAGATTTGCTTTTTCGCCCATTTCGGCGAACTGCGACGTCTCTATCAAAGCCGGTTCGCTGACGACCGCCGGATCCTCCGTGGAGATACAGACGCGATAGCTTCCCTTGAAGACGCTTTCGTCGGGAAGGAGCGTCACGGTCGACAACAGTTGCAGCGGCGCTTCCTCAATGAGCATGACGTCTGCGGATTGAATGTAAACCGTCTCGCCACCGGTCAATTTGCCGATGACCGCCTCGAGCGTACCCCAGAACAGCTCGCTGTCCCTCTTGAACCAGGCCTCGGCTTCCGCCGGGATCACCGTGCCGGCATCGCCCTGGCCCTCGGGATCTTCGACACTACCCTCGGGATCTTCGGTCTTACCCTCGGGGTCTTCCGTCTTGCCCTCGGGATCTTCGGTCTTGCCCTCGGGGTCTTCCGTCTTGCCCTCGGGATCTTCGGTCTTGCCCTCGGGATCTTCAGTCTTATCCTCAGGGTCTTCGGTCTTAGCCTCGGGATCTTCGGTCTTTCCCTCGGGATCTTCGGTCTTAGTCTCGGGATCTTCAGTCTTAGCCTCGGGATCTTCGGTCTTGCCCTCGGGGTCTTCCGTCTTGCCCTCGGGGTCTTCGGTCTTGCCCTCGGGGTCTTCGGTCTTACCCTCGGGGTCTTCGGTCTTGCCCTCGGGATCTTCGGTCTTGCCCTCGGGGTCTTCGGTCTTGCCCTCGGGGTCTTCGGTCTTGCCCTCGGGGTCTTCGGTCTTGCCCTCGGGGTCTTCCGTCTTACCCTCCGGGTCTTCGGTCTTAGCCTCGGGGTCTTCGGTCTTATCCTCAGGGTCTTCGGTCTTAGCCTCGGGATCTTCGGTCTTGCCCTCGGGGTCTTCGGTCTTGCCCTCGGGGTCTTCGGTCTTACCCTCGGGCACTTCGGTCTGGCCTTCGCCCACTTCGGTCTGGCCTTCGCCCACTTCGGTCTGGCCTTCGGGAACGTCGCCCTGGCCCTCGTTGGCAGGATCCTGAGAGGCAAGACTGTCGTCCAACTCAGGGGAAGTATCGCTCCCGGTTTCTGTGGCTGCGTCCGGACCGTCCCTGGGCGGTTCCTCCTCTGCTTTGGGGCTGCCGCCCTGATCCCCGCTTCCTTTGTCCTGGCCGTCCGTGGGCACATCCTGCGTCTCGCCGGTATCGCTCGAAGCCTCTTCCGGTTTTTTGTCCTCCCCAATCGCCTGGTCTGCGGCCTCCGCATCCGTGGTATCAGTGATTTCTACCGTGCCGTCTGTGGGTTCGGCCTGAGTGTTAATGATCGCCAACGCCTCGTCGTTCAGCGCTGCGCTCATCTCATCTGATACGATTCCCGCTTCCGGCCCGCTGTTTTCGACGTCAGTCTGTTTTTGCCCGTCGTCTTTCTTTCCCTTCTTCTTTCCGCCCTCAACCTCGGCGGACGCTTCATCAGTCGTCTTATTTTCGGTTTCCGCCGCACTCTCCTCAGGCGCACGATCCTCCTGGTCCTTTGGGTCGACGGCTTCAGCATCCTGCTGCTTTTGATCCTTTTCCTTCGTTTTATTCTTTTTGGCCTTTTCGCCGTTCAACAGCACAATGAGCTTGCTGCCCTTCTTTGTGACAATGCGCAGCTTCAGCTTCTTAAAGCTCTTGAGAACGGTAATGACATAGTCCTTTTCGTTTTCCTCGTCCTTTTCCCAGGCAATGCGCTTTTTATCCTCTTTATCTTCCAGCTCTATCGCCTTGACCTGTTCGAGCTTGATGCCGAGCTTTGCGTATTCCAGCACCATGCTGAGCAGAAACTCGCTGTTCTTCTGCAGATCAAGGCTGTATTCCTTTTCCGCCTTTGCGTTCTTGTCCTTTTCCTTATCGGTCTTTTCCTTATCGCTCTTTTTCTGATCGCTCTCCTGAGTCTTGTCCTCGGAGGACTTCTTTTTCTCTTTTTTCTGCTTGTCCGCCTTTGCATCGGCCTCGTCGCTTTCGGAATCATCCTTCGCCGCTTTCTTTTTGGACGACTTCGCCTCCGTCTTATAACCCGATTTCGCCGCAGATTTTTGCTC
The DNA here is from genome assembly GCA_902778995.1 of uncultured Eubacteriales bacterium. Lineage (GTDB taxonomy): Bacteria > Bacillota > Clostridia > Christensenellales > Aristaeellaceae > UBA2862. Next base: position 17,448 of record CACYZW010000001.1, on the reverse strand, counting down.
CGCCCCGGCGGATGGCAGCCATGCGGAAGCCACCCCTGTCAACCCGTTCAAACAAAGGCTCAGAATCAGCAGATAAGCCAGCTTCTTCATTGTACGTATGCTCCTTTTCAAGAATATTGAGCGATGCGGGTACCGTTCCGTCCAATACATTTTTTTAGACCGCCTGACCGAAGAAAAAGATGCACTCCAGCCAAATTTAATAATAACATTACAATATTCCGATGTCAACATCTCAAACGCTATAAATAAGAAAAATTGGTGTAGAAATGTTTGCCATATTCAAATATGCCGCTCTTTCGCAAAACGGGTATCGTCATGGTGCAACCGCTGTATCGCCGGCAGCTTGTCGCCCCAGCGGCGGCTGTCAGCCGCCGCTGCAATCGACCTTGTCTTCATTTATGGCATACCTGCCTGCGGGATGCCGGTTTTGAAATACCCTGAGCAGGTTCAAATATAAATCCGGCCCGGCTCACTTATAATGGGGCCGGACCGGCTGTCATCTATAAAATCGACTTAATTCTGTTTTCTTCTGTCAGCTGTTCTGAATTGCAGCCTGCGCGGCGGCAAGGCGGGCGATGGGCACGCGGAACGGCGAGCAGGACACATAGTCCAGGCCGATCCTGTGGCAGAACTCGATGGACGACGGGTCGCCGCCGTGCTCGCCGCAGATGCCCAGGTGGATTTCGGGGCGGGTCTTGCGGCCCTGCTCGGCAGCCATCCTCACCAGCGCGCCGACTCCGGTCTGGTCCAGCTTGGCAAAGGGATCGAACTCGTAGATCTTGTGCTCGTAGTACGCGCCCAGGAACTTGGCTGCGTCGTCGCGGCTGAAGCCGAAGGTCATCTGGGTCAGGTCGTTGGTGCCAAAGGAGAAGAATTCGGCCTCCTTGGCGATTTCGCCGGCGGTGACAGCCGCGCGCGGAATCTCGATCATGGTGCCCACATGGTACTTCATGTCCACGCCGGCTTCCTTGATCAGGCGGTCCGCGGTCTCGACCACCACGTCCTTGACGAACTTGAGCTCCTTGACCTCGCCCACCAGCGGGATCATGATCTCGGGCACGATATTGTACTCGGGATGCTTGCGATTCACGTTGATGGCGGCGGAGATGACGGCCTCGGTCTGCATCTCGGCGATCTCAGGATAGGTGACGGCCAGACGGCAGCCGCGATGGCCCATCATCGGGTTGAACTCGTGCAGCGAGGAAACCGTCTCCTTCAATTCGTCGACGGAAATCTTCAATTCCTCGGCCAGCTCGGCGATTTCCTCGTCCTTGCTGGGCAGGAACTCGTGCAGCGGCGGATCGAGGTAGCGGACGGTCATCGGACGGCCCTGCAGAACCTCGTACATGGCTTCAAAGTCGCCCTGCTGATAGGGGCGCAGCTTGGCCAGCGCCTTCTTGCGGGATTCCACGTCCTTGGCCACGATCATCTCGCGCACGGCCTTGATGCGGTCGCCCTCGAAGAACATGTGCTCGGTACGGCACAGGCCGATGCCCTCCGCGCCGAACTTCACCGCCTGCATGGCGTCGCGGGGGTTGTCGGCGTTGGTGCGGATGGCCAGCTTGCGCTCGGCGTCCGCCCAGGCCATAAACCGACCGAAGTCGCCGGATATGGTCGCCTCGGCGGTGGGAATCGCTTCGCCGTAGATCTTGCCGGTGGAGCCGTCCACGGAGATCCAGTCGCCCTCCTTGAACACCCTGCCGCCCAGCTCGAACTCGTTCTCGCGCATCTTGATCTCGGAGCAGCCGGAGACGCAGCAGGTGCCCATGCCGCGGGCCACGACCGCCGCGTGGGAGGTCATGCCGCCGCGCACCGTCAGGATGCCCTGGGAGGCCACCATGCCCTCGATATCCTCGGGGCTGGTCTCCAGGCGCACCAGCACCACCCGATGGCCGTGCTCAGCCCAGCGCTTGGCGTCCTCGGCGGAGAAGACGATCTGTCCGCAGGCCGCGCCGGGAGAGGCCGCAAGGCCCTCGCCGATGGGGGTCGCCTTCTTCAGCGCCTTGGCGTTGAAGGTGGGATGCAGCAGAGAATCCAGCTGCTTGGGCTCCACGCGCATCACGGCCTCGCGCTGGGTAATCATGCCCTCGTCCACCAGATCGACGGCGATCTTCAGGGCGGCGGCGGCGGTGCGCTTGCCGTTGCGGGTTTGCAGCATGTAGAGCTTGCCATTCTCGATGGTGTACTCCATGTCCTGCATATCCTTGTAGTGATTTTCCAGATTGGTGGCGATCTTCTGGAACTGCTCGTAGACCGCAGGCATCTCTTCCTTGAGCTGCTCGATCTTGCTGGGGGTGCGGATGCCGGCCACGACGTCCTCGCCCTGGGCGTTGATCAGATATTCGCCGAACAGCTTCTTTTCGCCGCCGGTGCCGGACTGGTTGTTCAGGTTGCCGAACACCATGGGCATCACGTTGACGGCAGTGCCCCAGGAATAGGGGATGTCGTTCATGCGGCGATAGACGTTGGCGCGGGGGTTATCCCAGCTGCGGAACACGGCCTTGACGGCCTCCATCATCTGCAAATAGGGATCGCTGGGGAAGTCCTCGCCCTTCTGCGCCTTGTAATAGGCCTTGAAGCGGGCGACCAGCTCCTTCATGTCGTTGACGTCCAGGTCGATGTCGTTCTTGACGCCCTTGGCTTCCTTGACCTCGTCGATGATCACTTCAAAGGTCTTCTTGGGGATCTCCATAACGACATCGGAGAACATCTGGATGAAGCGACGATAGGAATCGTACACGAAGCGTTCAAACTTGGGGTCAGGATTGCCGGCGATCAGACCGGCGGCAACCTCGTCGTTGATGCCCAGGTTCAGGATGGTATCCATCATGCCGGGCATGGAAGCGCGCGCGCCGGAGCGCACGGACACCAGCAACGGGTTCCTGGCGTCGCCGAATTTCTTTTCGTTGATCGCTTCGATCTTGGCCAGGGCCTCGTCGATCTGCTTCTGAATGTCGGCGCCGATGGTCTTGCCGTCCTCATAATAACGGGTGCAAGCCTCGGTGGTAATGGTGAAGCCCTGGGGCACGGGCATGCCCAGCGAGGTCATCTCCGCCAGGTTGGCGCCCTTGCCGCCCAGCAGATTCCTCATGGTGGCGTTACCTTCGCTGAAAAGGTAAACATACTTATGCATGATTGTTCATCCTCCCGAATCTTATATTAATCCCAATGTTAACCCTTTGTGTCCTTTCATTATAAACGATTTACCCACTTTTGACAAGGGGCTTTCAGTTAATATTAACCATTATTATGCGATTATTCATTGCCTCTATACGTGCATTTGCCATTGACGAAACGACAAAAATAAGGCATAATAGATATTGGAAAAGTTTGTAAACGGAGGCAGCCATGTCCCACCTCATCGTCTCGGTAGATCCCCACAGTCCTGCCGCCCGCGCCGGCATACGCCCCGGCGACCGGTTGACCCGGATCGGCGGCGTCACCGTTATCGACTTCATCGACTACCAGGCGCTGACCGCCCAATGCCGCCTGACGGTCCAGGTGATGCGCGAGGGCGTGCCGCTGGACTTCGCCCTCCGCAAGGGCGAATACGTCCCCCTGGGCCTGAATTTCGAGACGCCGATGATGTCCGGAACGCGGCTGTGCTGCAACAAATGCCTGTTCTGCTTCGTGGATCAGCTGCCCGCCGATGCCCGCCAGAGCATGCGGGTCAAGGACGACGACTGGCGCATGAGCCTGATGATGGGCAATTATGTGACCCTGACCAACGTCTCCGACACCGAGCTCGACCGGATTATCGAGCGCCACTGCTCGCCGCTGTATATTTCAGTGCACGCGACGGACCCCGATCTGCGCGCCCACCTGCTGGGCACGCCCCGGGCAAGGCGGCTGATGAATCAGCTCAAGAGGCTGTCCGACGGCGGCATAGCGTTTCACTGCCAGTGCGTGCTGTGTCCCGGCATCAACGACGGCGACGCCCTGGACGAGACCATCCGCGCCCTGGCCGCGCTGCCGGGGGCGCGCTCGCTGGCCCTGGTGCCCGTGGGGCTGACCGGCCATCGGGCGGGTCTGTCCGCCCTTCGCGTCTACACGCAAGCGGAGGCGCAGGCTGTGATCGCCCTGGCGGAGCGCTGGCGCGAAAGGCTGCTTCGGGAGCGGGATACCCGCTTCGTGTTCCCCTCCGACGAGTTCTATCTCCAGGCCGGCGCGCCCATCCCCCCGGACGAGGCCTACGAGGGTTACGCGCAGATCGACGACGGCGTGGGCCTGCTGCGCCTGCTGGAAACCGAATACCGGGAAGCCTGGGACGAGCTTCCCAAGGCGCAGCGCCGCGCGACGCCGGGGGGCAGGCCTCTGGCCATCGCCTGCGGCAAGTCCGCCGCGCCATTTATTCGCCGGATGTTGCAGGATTATCCCGTGGCCGGGGCGAATATCACCGTATACGCGCTGGAAAACACCTGGTTCGGCCCGACCGTCACCGTCTCCGGCCTGATCACCGGCGGCGACCTGACGCGGCAGATGGCCGGTGTCGAATGCGACGCCATACTGATCACCGAAGTCATGCTTCGGGATGGCAATCTCTTCCTGGATGATATGACCCTTCCCCAGGCGATTGATGCCCTCGGCAAGCCCGTCGTGCCCGTGGGACGGCAGGGGGAGGATCTTTTGGATGCGATATTGAAACTGAGCGAAACGCTCGAGGAGATGAATGAGGAATTGGGAATGGGGAATGAATAGTGAAGGGACGTCTGTCCCTGGCTTTCTCTCTGAATCATATTGGATTGGCTCTGCATTGTAATCAAACAAATCCGTCAGGATTTGCACCGCCATTCCCCATTCCTGATTCCCCATTCCCCATTCCTGATTTCCCATTCCCCATTCATTACAAACGATTGTTAACGGCAGGAGGATAACAACCATGTCCAAGCCCCTCGTCGCCATCGTCGGCAGGCCGAACGTCGGCAAATCCACCTTCTTCAACCAGATGGTGGGCCGACGCATCGCCATCGTGGAGGACACCCCCGGGGTGACCCGCGACCGCGTGTATGCCGACTGCGAATGGCAGAATTATAAATTCACATTGATCGACACCGGCGGCATCGACCCCAATTCCGACGACCCGCTGCTCTCCCAGATGCGCCGCCAGGCGGAAATCGCCATCGAGACCTGCGACGTGATACTGTTCTTCGTGGACGGCAAGACCGGCATGACCGCCGACGACGAGGACGTGGCCGACCTGCTGCGCAAGAGCGGCAAGCCGGTGATGCTGGTCGTCAATAAGATCGACAGCGTCAAGTCGATGGACAACATCTATGAGTTCTACAACCTGGGCATCGGCGACCCCATCGGCGTGAGCAGTGTGAACCTGCTGAACTTCGGCGACCTGCTGGAGGAGCTGTGCAAGCTGTTCCCCGACCCGGACGCCGAGGAGGAGGACGTCGGCGCGATACAGATCGCCGTGGTGGGCAAGCCCAACGTGGGAAAGTCCAGCCTGGTGAACCGCATACTCGGCGAGGAGCGCGTGATGGTCTCCGACATCGCCGGCACCACCCGGGACGCCATCGACACCCGCTTTACCGACGGCGGCCAGGACTTTGTCATCATCGACACCGCCGGTATCCGCCGCAAGCGGGCCATCGAATACCAGTCGCTGGAGCGTTTCTCCATCGTTCGGGCCCTGGCCGCCATCGACCGCTGCGACGTGGCGCTGCTGCTGATCGACGCCACCCAGGGCGTCACCGAGCAGGACAGCAAGATCGCCGGCTATGTGGACGAGAAGGGCAAGGCCGCCATCATCGTCATCAACAAGTGGGACGCCGTGGAGAAGGACACCAGGACGATGGATAAATTCGTCGCGGAGGTCCGGGAAAACCTGAAATTCATGGCATACGCCCCGATACTGTTCATCTCGGCGCTGACGGGCCAGCGGGTCAACCGGGTGCTGGACGCCGTGCGCGCCGCCTACGGGGAATCGACCCGGCGCGTGACCACCGGCCTGCTGAACGACATACTCACCGACGCCCAGGCCGCGCTCCAGCCGCCCGCCACCTCCGGGCGGCGGCTCAAGATCTACTACGCCACCCAGCAGGCGGTGCAGCCGCCGACCTTCGTGATGTTCGTCAACGACCAGACCCTGATGCACTTCTCCTACGAGCGCTACCTGGAAAAGCAGTTCCGCAAGGCCTTCGGGTTTGAGGGCACCCCGCTGAAGTTCGTGCTCAGGGAAAGAAAGAAAAAGGACGAACAGAATTGAAAACGGAGAATTGAATGCTTCAATCTCGCGCTGACGCGCGGATATATCGCGTCGGACAAGTCCGCAGGGATCTGAACCGCCATTCTGATTTTTCAGCTGTCGATTCGTCAATTCGGAGGTGATACGCATGATCTGGAAAACGATCCTCGCCGCCGTCATCGGCTATCTGCTCGGCTGCATTCCCTCGGGGGTGCTGATCGGCAGGCTCTACGGCGTCGGCGACATCCGCAAGCACGGCAGCGGCAACAGCGGCACGACCAACGTGCTGCGCACCCTGGGCTGGCTGCCCAGCGTGCTGACGCTGGTTTGCGACTGTCTGAAGGGCTATGTCGCCTGCCTGATCGGCAAGCATTTGGGCGGCGACCTTGGCATGCTGACCGGGGGCATCTGCGCCATACTGGGCCACGACTTCCCGGTCTTTATGGGCTTCAAGGGCGGCAAGGGCATCGCCACGTCCTTGGGGCTGATCATCGCCATCAATCCCTGGATCGCCCTGTGGGAATTTGTCATACAGATCGTCGCCGTGGCGCTGACGCGCTACATGTCCGTGGCCTCCCTGATCACCACCGTGGCCTTTCCGGTGCTGGTGGCCATTTTGGAGCGGAACCGGGAGAACTTCCCGCTGTTTCTGGGCGCGGCCTGCATTGCCTCGGCGCTGTCGCTGTTCGGCCATCGCGGCAACATCCAGCGCCTGATCAGGCACGAGGAAAACCGGCTGGACTTTGCCAAAATTTCGCAGGTGTCCAAAAAAGTAATGGACAAAACGAATAAAAAACAGTAACATCATGCTTCACTGCGGCGGCCATCCGCCGCCACAATGCCCGACACAGTTGAACAAACTCAATGATATAAAACAGAAAGGAAGTCGATCCCCATGAGCAAGAAGTACCTGATCGGCCTGGACGTGGGCACGTCCGGGGCGAAGTGCATCATCGCCGACAGCGATGGCGCCGTCATCGCGTCCTCCACCCAGGAATACCCGCTGTACACCCCCAAGCCCGGCTGGGCCGAGCAGAACCCCCAGGACTGGTGGGACGCCGTCGTGCGCGGCCTGAGGGTCATCCTCCAGAAGGCCGCCGCCGACCCCGCCGACATCGTCGGCATCAGCTACTCCGGTCAGATGCACGGCCTGGTGGCCCTGGACGAGAACAACGAAGTCATCCGCCCCGCCATCCTCTGGTGCGACCAGCGCACCCAGGCCCAGTGCGACTGGATCACCGAAAAGGCCGGCGGGCTCAAGAAGCTGCTGGGCTACACCAACAACCGCATGCTCACCGGCTACACCGGCGGCAAGATCCTGTGGCTGCGGGACGAGGAACCCGAAAACTTCAAAAAGATGAAGATCTTCGTCTGCCCGAAGGATTACATCCGCTTCAAGATGACTGGCAAGCTGGGCATCGACGTGTCCGACGCCTCCGGCACCGGCTTCTATGACACCAAAAACCGCCGCTGGAGCGACGAGCTGATCGCCATCGCCGGCCTTGACAAGGCCATCTTCCCCGAGGCCCACGAATCCACGGAGCTGGCGGGCACGGTGACAAAGGAAGTGTCCGCGCTCACCGGGCTGCGCGAAGGCCTGAACTGCTATTACGGAGGCGGCGACGCGGTCATACAGACCACCGGCGCGGGCCTGGTGAAGCAGGGCATCCTCGGCGTGGTCATCGGCACCTCCGGCAACGTCTCCATGGCGCTGGATCACTATGAGCCGAACCCCAACGGCGATCTGCAGATGTTCTGCGGCAACGAGCCCGGCCTGTGGCTGGCCTTCGGCTGCACGCTGACCGCCGGCGGCGCGTATCGCTGGTTCAAGGACGAGCTGTGCGGCGAGGAAGCCGCGCGGGCCAAAGCCGAGGGCCACAACGTGTTCCGCCTGATGAACAGGGTCGCCCGCCTGTCCAAGCCCGGCGCGAACGGCGTGGTGTTCACCCCCTACCTGACCGGCGAGCGCTGCCCCTACCCCGATCCCAACGCCCGCGGCAGCTTCTACGGCCTGACCCTGGGCACGAAGAAGGCCGACATCACCCGCAGCGTCATGGAGGGCGTCACCTATTCCCTCAGGCAGCTGGTGGACATCTTCGGCAACTTTGCGCAAAATGAGAAGGTCTACACCTCCGGCGGCGGCAGCGTCAGCGAGCTGTGGCGGCAGATGCAGGCGGACATCTTCAATCTGCCCGTGTACACCATGTCCGCGGCCAACGAGGGCGGCGCCTACGGCGCGGTGATGGTCGCCGGCGTCGGCGCGGGCGTCTGGGAGAACCTGGGCGAGGCCGTCAAGGTCATCAAGGCCGAGACCGAGACCCTCCCCAATCCCGAAAACCAGCCCGCCTACGAAAAGACCTTCCAGATCTACGAAATGCTGTATCACGCCCTCAAGCCCGTTTACGACAAGAGCGCGGAGCTGGGGTATTGACGACCTGCCATAAAAGAATGGACATCTTCTGATGTCCATTCTTTTATGGCTGAGGCTTCCACAGAAAGAGGGAAACGTATGAAGAGATTTCTTGCAACATTGCTGTGCGTCCTCCTGGTGGCCGGATGCTTCGCGGCCTGTGCCGAGGACACATGGGTCTGCGCGGCCTGCGGCAAGGATGCCGTGGGGAATTTCTGCCCCTGGTGCGGCGCGGCGAAGCCAACCGAGGATATCACCTGTCCGGAATGCGGAAAGACATGGGCCCGTGATCTGGGCTACGCCTTCTGCCCGGGCTGCGGCGCGGCGCTGAACGGCGGCGCAGGCGAGCCTCCGGCAGCGGAGGATGTCCCGGCCGAAGCCGACGCCCCGGCGGACGCGCCCGCGACGGCCGGGCCGGTCAGCCTCCAGCCCGAGGCATGCGTCAGCCTGTACCGCGAGGCGGTCTTCGGCACGGCGCAGATGATCGCCGACGCCGTCACCCTGGGCGGCGCCCTCGGCGATGGCGCCATGCGGGAGCGCTTCAGGGCCGTGGACTTCGGAAATCCCAGGGCGGCCGCTCTGATCGAGGTCTCCACAGACCAGTTCCAGTCCCTCTGCACCGCCCTCCAGTGCAGCAAGGACAATCTGGCCAAGGCGCTCAACCAGAAGATCAACAGCCAGTTCAGCGCGCCCTACACCCAGGCCGCCGGACAGATCGCCTATTCCCAAAGGCCCAGCGAAGCGCTGAAGCTGGAGACGGAGAACTGCGTCGCTGCGATGCTGGTGTATGAGAACGACATCAGCCTGGTGCTGGTCGCCGGGGATTCGGAGCAGGGCCTGTTCCTGCTCAGCGCTCCCTCGGTGCTCAAGGGCTTCGGCGCGGCGTATGTGGCGCAGACGCTGGCCGCTCTGGGGCTGAAGGACGCCCGCTGCAGCGTCTATGCCGACGCGGCAGCGATGGCCCCGCTCAGGGACGCCGATCCCGAATCCTTCAACAGCGCGGACTACTTCCGGAGCAGCTTCCTGACCTCCATGACGTCGTCGGAGGATGCGATCCTGCTCATCCTTCCCCAGCTGTACGCCTGCGGTTTTATCGAACCGAAGCTGATCGCCAGCGAAACGGCGGAACAGTATCTGTACAGTCAGCCCCACGACACGCCGGAGCAGCTGCTGGCCCTGTGCAAGTTCATCAGCGGTCCCTTCGACAGCGCTGTGGAATGGCTGGACCCGGACGGCAGGAAGTGGCACGAGAGCCACGTCATCAACGCAGGCAGTACCGAATGGGAGGGCGCGCCCGAGCTGACGCTGCCCGGGGATTTCACCGCCCTCGCCGACAATCCCCTCCAGCCCGGCGACAAGGTGCTTGCGCTCTACGTCAATTCCGAAAAGGAGATCCGGGGGCGGCTCCCCTCGAGCCTGCAGTGCGGTTTACCGGAGGCATGCATTCCCGACACGCCCGGGGAGGCGGACTACTACCTGGCGGTACAAACCCATTACGAGGAAGCCGGGGTCAACAACGGCATCACCGTCTACGACGCCGTCAGCGACATATTGCTCTACGACGCGAAGACCAACGCCCCCGTGTACTATGTCGACCGGCAGACGGATGAACTGGAGGGCTTCGGCAATATCGCCACCAGCGACAAATTCTACGTCAGCGTGCGATTCAATCGCATTCTCCAGAAGATCAACAGCAAGAACGTGTTCGGATAACCGGTATTTCTCACTCCAGGGCATAATCTCTCAGCGCCGCGAGGACCTCCGCGGCGCTGTTCATTTGATTGATGCGCTCGCGGAAGCGGGACGCGCCCTTCATGCCGTGCACGTACCAGGCGATGTGCTTGCGCATTTGCAGCACCGCCAGCTTTTCGCCGTACAGCCCGGCCTCCAGCTCGAAGTGGCGCGCGGCCATGGCCACGCGCTCGGCGGGCGTCGGCGGCGGAGCTTCCTCCCCGCGCACCGCTGCGGCGATCTCCCGGAATATCCAAGGGTTGCCCTGGGCGGCGCGGCCCACGATCACCGCGTCGCAGCCGGTCTCCTCCAGCATCCGCAGGGCGTCCGCGCCGCTTCGCACGTCCCCGTTGCCGAACACGGGCACCGACACCGCCCGCTTCACCGCCCGTATCACGCGCCAGTCCGCGCGGCCCGCATACTGCTGCTGACGGGTCCGGGCGTGGACGGCGACGGCGACGGCCCCGCTGTCCTCACAGATTCGGGCGACCTCCGGGGCGTTGACGCTGTCGTCGTCCCAGCCGGAGCGTATCTTTACCGTCACCGGCAGGGGCGTGGCCTCCGCCAGCGCGCGCACCACTGCGGCAATCCTTTTCGGCGTGCGCATCATGGCGCTGCCCTCTCCGTTTCCGGTGATCTTGGGCGCCGGACAACCGAAGTTCAGGTCGAAGAACTGAAAGCCGCAGTCCTGCAGGCGCCGCGCCGCCTCGGCAATGTACTCCGGTTCGCTGCCGAACAGCTGCAGGCCCGCCGGACCCTCGCCGGGCAGGCGCGCCAGAATATCCTGGGCGTTGCGGTTTTTCCCGCCCGAAAACACCCAGCCCTTGGCCGAAAGCATCTCGCTCACCGCCCAGGCCGCGCCCTGCTCGTGGCAGAGCAGGCGCATGGCCGCGTCCGTCACCCCCGCCATCGGCGCGAGCCCCGCGCCGCCGGTCAGCATATCCACGATACGAAAAGACATGGCAAATCCCCCGGGTATCCATTCTCAATTATCACACTTTCATTCCCCGTTGATTATATCAATCCCCCTCCCGTCCTGTCAAACAAAACCCCACATTCGGCCCGATTTTGGCAATTATGTGGTTGCGCTTGCATTTTCGGTGTATCATCGTGTATAATAGTAATTGGGATAATTTTCATATTGTATGAAGCGTCGTCCCGCCGCATAGGGTAATGGGGAATCCATTACCGATTGCGGGGGGATGTGAACATGAAGCACTCGGGCTTTGTCCGGCGCGCAAGGGCCGCAGAGCACAGGCCGCGCCCGCCCCGGCACGATCGCGCCTATCCGGAGGCGCTGGAATGGGCGGAGGATATGACCGGGCGCTGCCCGAGGATCACCGCCGTGGGCGGCCACAGCCTGCTGGTGGAAAACCACACCGGCATCGAGGCATTTACCGATTCCCGGGTGCTGCTGAACAGCCGTGCGGGCCTGGTTTGCGCCACGGGCAGCGGCCTGACCCTCAGCTGCGCACGGGCGGGCGCCGTGATCATCCGCGGCGACATACGGCGCGTCGAGCTGCCCTGTACGGGAGGTGACGCGCCCGATGAGGAATGAAGTCACCGTCCGGGCGCGCTGCCTGATGCCCGAAAGGCTGATCGACCGCGCCGTGAAACAGGGGGCGCGCTTCGACAGCGTGCGCCTGGCCGGGAACAATACCCTCGTCGTCGACTGCGACGCGGACTCCGCGAGACTGCTGCTGGCCCTCTGCCAGCGCTTCAATCTCGCCGCGTCCGTCACACACCTGAGGGGCGGCAGCGCATTGAGGCGCTTTATCCGGCGCAGGGCGACGCTGATCCCGGGCATCGCCTGCGCGCTGGCGCTGTGCGCGCTGTTTCTGAGCCGCCTGTGGATCGTGGATATCGCCTTCACCGGTGATAACGCGGCCCTGGGGGACGCCGCCGCCCTTGCGCGGTCGTTGGAGGCCTGGAACATACGGCCCGGCATCGCGCGGAACATCGACACCGCGCTGCTCGCCCAGCGCCTGCAGGCGGAGGACAGGCGCTACAGCTACGTGGGCGCGCGGCTTCAGGGTGTGCGCCTGCTGGTGGAGGCCGTGCCGGAAGCGCCCGCGCCGCCGCTGTACGACGTCGACGCGGCCCGGGATCTGGTCTGCGCCCGGGACGGCATCGTCGTCAGCGCCGTGGTCCGCTCGGGCATGCTCTGCGTCAAGCCCGGCGACGCCGTGCGCCGGGGACAGGTGCTCATCCGGGGCGAGGAGCAGGCTTCAGCGGAGGAGACGCGCCCCATCGCCGCGCTGGGCAAGGTCATCGTGCGCAGCTGGTTTTCCGGGGAAGCCCGCCTGTCGAGGACAGAGGCGCGCACCGTCGATACCGGGCGGCGCGCCACCGGGGCCAGGCTCAGGGCCTTCGGCCTGGAATGGCCCATCGTCCCGGCCAGGGATTTTCCTGCCCAGCGGACGGAGCGGGAATACCTGCCCATCGGCGGGATGTTCGTACCGTTGGAGATCGAGCGGCTCACCCATGTGGAAACCCGCCGACGGGAATCAAGGCTTCCTGCGGACATCCTCATGCAGCGGGCCGGCGCGCTCGCCCTGGCCGACGCCCGGACGGCCCTGCGCCGCACGGGGCCGGCCCGGTACGCGCTCAGCCGAAGCTGGGTGGATTACGGCAACGACGGCGATGCGCTTTTGGCGCGGGCCGTGATCGAGATACAATCCGACGCCGCGGCAACGCGGGAGGCATTACGGGGAGGATAGACACATTGGAAAGCAAGGAACAGTCCCACGCCGAGCACATGCGGGTGGAATCGCCCGAGCAGTTCATCGGCATGTTCGGCATCCGCGAGGAAAACATTCCCCTGTTCCGGGAGGAATTGGGGGTTGAAATCTACGCCCACGGCAGTGAAATCACCCTGTCGGGCGATCCCGACAAGGTGGCGCTGGCCAGGGAAACCCTGGAAAAGCTGGGCGAGATCGTGCAGCGCGGCGAAACCGTGGATCGCACGCGCATACGCTACGCCATCGGCCTGGCCTCCGAGGGCAAGGCCGACCGCATCGCCGAGATCATGCGGGATGTCATCGCCATCACCTACCGCGGGCGGCAGGTCAAGTGCAAGACCCTGGGGCAGAAGCAGTATGTGGACGCCATCAAGGCCAACACCGCCACCTTCGCCGTGGGACCCGCCGGCACGGGCAAGACCTACCTCGCCATCGCCATGGCCGTCGTTGCCCTGAAGAACAAGGAGATCGAGCGCATCATACTCACCCGACCCGCTGTGGAGGCCGGTGAAAAGCTGGGCTTCCTGCCCGGCGACCTCGCGCAGAAGGTGGATCCCTATCTGCGCCCGCTGTACGACGCGCTGCACGAGATGCTTGGCGTGGACGCCTATCAGCGGCTGCTGGAGCGCGGCGCAGTGGAGGTGGCTCCGCTGGCCTACATGCGCGGCCGCACCCTCAACGACGCCTTTATCATACTCGACGAGGCCCAGAACACCACCTCGGAACAGATGAAGATGTTCCTGACCCGCATGGGCATGGGATCGAAGATGGTCATCACCGGCGATGTCACACAGATCGACCTGCCCATCGGCAAGCGCTCGGGCCTGGTGGAGGCGCTGGAGGTGCTCAGGGGCGTGCCGGACATCGGCATCGTGCAGCTGACGCACCGGGACGTGGTGCGCCACGAGCTGGTGCAGGCCATCGTCCGCGCCTACGAAAAGCACGCTCAAAAGAACGAACGAAGCGAGCGCCAGAGGCGCGTATACCGTCCGTAACAGGAGGAAGCTATGAACAAGCTCAGCAAGGCGGGCATGTCGCGGCTGGGGCCGGTGGTCAAAAAGGCGCTGATCATCGTCGCCACCTATCTGCTGCTGGCGTGCATGCTGGTGATCGGCATCACGCCGGAGCAGCACGACATACAGGTCGGAGCCCCCGCGCCGCTGGATATACTCGCCACCAAGGATGTCAACGACGCCGTCACCACCGAGGAGCGCAGGGCCGCCGCCGCGGCCGCCGTCGAGCCCAGCTACAAGAGCATCGATTTTTCCGTGGTGGGCAACGTTTCCTCGGATATGCAGGCGACGTTTGACACGCTGTTCGCCCTGCGCGGCAGCGATTGGCCCAAGCCGGACGCCATCACGGAGCAGGAGCTGACGGCGCTGAACGCCTCCCTGCCGGTAAAGCTGAGTCCGGAGGAATACCGCGCTCTGAGGACCTCCGACGAGGACAATCTGCGCCATCTGTTCGAGGACGCCATCATCGACGTTCGTGAAACGCTGAACTCCACCCTTCTGGAGGGCCAGGAGGCCACGGCGCTGAGCCGGCTTTCCCGTTCGCTGGCCGGAAACGGCTATTCCGCGGAGCTGGTGTCCATCGCCATGAACGTCATCCGCAACTGCATTCGCCCCAACATGCTCATCGACGAGGAGACCACCGAAGCCAACCGGCAAAAAGCCCGCGACGAGGTGGAGACCGTGACCTGCGTCAAGGGCGAGGTCATCGTGCGCCGGGGCGAAATCGTGACGCAGGCGCAGTACGCGATGCTCTCCTCCCTGGGCCTGTTGAAGGAGGATTCCCTGGACGTGCCCCTGCTGGCGGGCATCGCGCTGATCCTGCTGCTCATCATGGGCTGCATGCTGCTGTATCTGCACCGGTACCTGGGCGACCGCATGAACACGCAGGCGCTGTTGCTGCTGGGGTTGATAGCGGTGCTGGTCACCGGGCTGTGCCTCGCCTTCAGCCGCTGGGACGCCTACATGATGCCCATCGCCCTGGGGCTGATGCTGGTGGCCCTGCTGTTCGACCAGCGCGCCGCGCTGTATATGAACATCGGCCTGGCCTTCATCGCCTCGCTGCTGACCAACGCCAGCAGCGGCCTGTTCTCGGTGACGATGTTCTCGGTGCTGCTGATGAGCATGGTCTCCGGCCCGATCATACTCTCGGTGCTCGGCAAGCGGGGCCAGCGCCTGACCACGCTGCTCGCCGGAGTCATCGTGGGCGCATCCAACTTCCTGTGCACGCTGGCCGTGGGCCTTGTGAACAGCGCCGATCTGCCCAACGTGCTGGCCAACGCGCTGTGGGCCATGAGCAGCGGCATCATCAGCAGCATACTGTGCATCGGGCTGCAGCCGGTGCTGGAATCCATATTCAACCTCGCCACCAACAGCAAGCTGATCGAGCTGTCCAATCCCAACCAGCCGCTGCTGCGCCGACTGCTGTTGGAAGCGCCGGGCACCTATCACCACTCCATCATCGTGGCCAACCTGGCCGAAGCCGCCGCCAACGCAGTAGGCGCAAACCCGCTGCTGGCCCGGGTGGGCGCGTACTACCACGATGTCGGCAAGCTCAAGCGGCCCGGCTACTTCAAGGAAAACCAGATGGGCGACAATCCCCACGACCGCACCGATCCCCGGGTCTCCGTCGCAATCCTCACCGCGCACCCCAGGGACGGCGTGGCCATGGCCCAAAAGGCCCACATCCCCGTTCCGGTGCTGGACATCATTCGCCAGCATCACGGCGACGGCGTGGTTCTGTTCTTCTATGACAAGGCGGTCAAGCTGTACGGCAGCGAAAACGTGGACATCAACGCCTTCCGCTACGAGGGGCCCCGTCCCCGCACGAAGGAAGCCGCCTGTGTGATGCTGGCCGACACCATCGAGGCCGCAGCCCGCACCATCCCCGAGCCCACCACGGAAAAGGTGGAGGCGCTGATTCGCAAGCTGGTGAAGGCCAAGCTGGACGATGGCCAGCTGGACGAATCCGACCTGACCTTCAACGACCTGGAGCGCATTTGCAGCGCCTTTTCCACGGTGCTCACCGGCGTGTTCCACGAACGCATCGAATACCCGGACGTGGCCATACCGCCACGGGTGGAAGGGACAGAGGAAAAGAGCGGCGACGGCGACACAAAGGCCGAAGGCCAGGAGAACGGCGAGGCGTCGCAGGTTGAGAATTGAAAATGGAAAATTATCCTGCGCTCCCTCACGGAGGCACTGGATGGCTGTCGGGCCGGACTGAGGGCGTTCGCCCGTTCAGGGCCGAACAGTAGCATTCATTATCAGTATTCAATGATCCATTCGCATTTTTCGATTATCCATTATGAAAGCAGGAGGGACGGCCATGTCCATAGAGTTGCAATGGGACATCCCCGTGCCCGAGGGCATGGGGGCGCTGGAAGGGCTGCTTGGGCGCGTGGCGGAGGCCTGTTTCCGCGCGGAGGGCGTTGAGAACGCCGGCTTTTGCATTCGCATCGTGGACGACGAACAGATTCGGGCGCTGAACCTGGACCACCGGGGCATCGACAGTCCCACCGACGTGCTCTCCTTCCCCACCGTCGCCTATCCCCATGGTAAGACCGCCCGGGACTGCCCGAAGCGCGTAGGCCGGGAATACGACCCCTCCATGGGATGTGCCAACCTGGGCGACTGCGTGATCAACCTGGCGCGCGCCCGCGCCCAGGCGGCGGAGTACGGCCATTCCCTCACGCGGGAGCTGAGCTATCTCACCGCCCATTCCGCCTTTCATCTGATGGGCTACGACCACATGAACGAGGAGGAGAGAGGCATGATGCGCAATATGGAGGAGCGCGCGCTGAACGCCGTCGGCATCACCCGGGAGGGCGAGGTCCCTTCCCACGAGCAGCTGTTTGAGCTGGCCTGCGAGGCCATGCACAACAGCTACAGCCCCTATTCCCACTTCAAGGTGGGCGCGTGCATACTCACGACGGACGGACGGACCTTCCAGGGCTGCAATTTTGAAAACGCCTCCTACGGCGCGTCGATCTGCGCCGAGCGATGCGCCGCGGCCTGCGCCATCGCAGCTGGGGCGCGACAGTTTGCCGCCATCGCCATCGCGAGCTCCGACGCCCCGGCCTGGCCCTGCGGCATCTGCCGCCAGGTATTGCGGGAATTTTCCGACCTCAGCCTGCCCGTGATCGTCGGCCAGTGCGGCAAGGACTTTTCCGTTATGACCCTGGGCGAGCTCCTGCCCAATTCCTTCGGTCCGGAGAATTTGAAGGTAAAAGTGGAGAAGCCCTGAAGGCGCTGAAACAGATTCTAGAGTGTGTTTCTAAATGGAAGGAGATGCAGTTTCGAGTGGATTTGACTGCATTTCAAGGCGCTTTTCGCGGTGCCGCATCCCAAATCTTCGATTTG